>CAYYVT010000141.1:0-11270 GCA_964475215.1 uncultured Nitrososphaerales archaeon | reverse complement strand
CGTCACGAGGGCGCTGGATGGCTCCGCTCCGGTCTGGGGAAACTGATGCATCGTAATGGTATCGCTGACGGTGATGTCGGCTGCCTTCAATCCGGCTACGACATCTTGGGTCGTATCCTCCGTGTAATTGGGGAAGTCTGTGAGGATCTTGTCGCGGTAGTAGCTAGTCTGCATCTGAAGCGTCGTCGGGTCGGTCTGGGCCTGCGTGACCGATGTGTAGTACGTCGAGGAGGCGTTCCATGTTACGTTCAGGAGCTCCAACGCGGCGTCGCATATCTCCTTGGTGTCGGCACACACTACCGCGCCCACCCACTCTCCCTCCCAATTCGCCTGCTGAGAGATGAAGGGGATTCCCTGCATCGTCACCATCTTGTTCACCGGTATTGTCGTTGGGGCAATTGTGTCGGTGGTTGCGTACGTTAGAATGGCCCTTACACCGGACAGGGCCGCGGCCTTGCTTGTGTCGATGGCTGTTATCTTGGCGTTAGGGTACGGAGACGCGAGGAACTCCGCATAAAGCATATTCGGAAGCGACGTGTCCCTAAAGTACACCGCGCGGCCGCTTGACTTCGGATACGCGTCGAACCTCTTCACATTGGTGCCTATGTAAGTGAAGTTTGAAGTCTTGGGCTGCACCGAGGCGACCATGGCGTTGTAAGTTCCTCTCGCGGGGGCATACACCGGGCTCGGGTCCTGGTCAGTAGGTTGTGACATCCTAGCTCCCTCCTTTAAGTGTCTTAGCTGCAGCTAGTACCGCAGTCGGCCAGTACTGATACGTGCCACACACGCATAGGTTTCCGGACAGGGCTTGCATTACCTGAGCGCTGGTAGGCGAGGGATTGCTGTCGAGCAGGGCCTTTGCGGTCACCACAGCACCCGGTGAACAGTATCCGCACTGCATTGCGTCGGCGTCAGCCCAGGCTTGCGTAATTGGATGACCTGAAGCCGCAATTCCCTCTGCGGTCCAGATCGTGTGGCCTGCCGACGCGTCCAGCGCTACGGCCAGTGCCATGCATGAAATGATGGCCCTCCCGTCCACGATGACGGCGCACGAACCACACGCTCCTTTGCCAGTGCACATCGCCTTGACAGACGTGAATCCCATTTGGTCGTGGAGGACGTCCTGGAGGGTCCTGTTGGGCAGGACGTTCACGTAGTACGGTACGCCGTTTACGCTAAGCGTGACGGGCACCGTTGCTCCGGCCGCAGGAGTCGCCGTTACCGTCGTCGTAGTCGTCACCGTTGAGGTGGGTCCGGTCACCGTGGTAGTCGGGCCAGTTACGGTGGTCGTCTTCGTTGCAGTTCCGCCCGTAACGGTACTTGTGACGGTCGCAGTGCTTGGGCTCGGTTTGATCAGCATCATTGATTCAGCGCCGGCGACGGCGACAGCCGCCACTACGGCTCCGGCGCCAACGCCTATGATGAAGTTCCTACGGGATATCCTGTGATCTTCTTGCTTGTTGTTACTCAACTAACGTTTACTCCTAAAGATGTACATCTTCAGGTTCTCAAGCGGACGGAGACCTTAAGACGCTTCTGCTTTGGTTTATATAATCAAGGCTTCCAAGGCGCTCTACAAAAAAGCGAAAACCACGCTATCGCCTATAGATAAAAGGAGGTCATCATACAAATCGGGTTGGGAACGCGTAAGAACGAAAGCAGCGGAACCCCCCGCCAAAGGACGCGTCCCTTACCCCGGGATCGCCTTCTGTCAAGAAGAAGAGAGGCGGTGTCTTCCCTCCGGCCTGCCCAATGCCGTCAGTCAGAGAGTTAGAAAATATAACTCGCTAGAAAGTTTAGCGATATGACCGGTTGTGCGGTTTAGGAATATTATCAGTTAGACATAAAACCTAAGCATCTTGGGCTTCCGGCAGCTTTAAATCAAAGTATTCCCTGATATAAATCTGACTAGGAAAGTGTAGGAGCGAGGAATGCAAGAGAATTCGACTCTCGATTTGTTGGACAAACGAATCGTGAGGCTTCTGTATAAGACGCCCGATATCACTCAGTCGAAGCTGGCGGAGGAGCTGGGTGTATCTCAGCCGTGGGTAGCCACTCGGATCAACCATCTCAAGCAAAGAGGCGTCCTGAGTTCGTCCGTTAGCCTGAACATCCGAAGACTGGGCCTAGTGTCATGCGTGGTGAGGCTCACCGCCAAGAATCCCTACCATTTACTCGATAAGTATCACAAGTGCCCGTGCTTTCTTACGGGGCTGGTCCTTGCAGATGGAAAGAACGTGAGCCTCGTCTTCTGTGCAGAGGACGTCCCCTCCCTGCAGGGGATCGTCGACCAGCAGCTCAGAAAGGAGCCGGAGGTCGACAGCGTGGAGCTGGGGCTGGTCACGTACAGCCTCGGCTCGAACAACGTCTGTCCCGAACTGGTGACGATGAAGAACGAGATGTCGCCCTGTGGTGCAAGGTGCAGCATCTGCCCTCAATTCCAGCACGGGAACTGTCTAGGCTGCCCAGCTTCGATTTGCTACAAAGGACACTTCTGGAACGAAAACAACCGGCGGAACCACATAGAGATCCTGGCCTAGCCCAAGGCCGCGAGCGGAACTGGCCATCGGGACGACCGAGGGCCACTGTCCTTAGGCTCCTCTGGCGCGGTGTTATATCCATCGGCATGGGTACTCTAGGCGATGTCCGAAAAGGACGTCCCTGGAGACGTCGGCAAATCGGGCAAGAGGAATATCGTATTGTGCCTATCGCTAGCGCTCCTTCTGGTAGGTGCGTTCGTGGCATACGAGGAGATTGACAATGGCGGCTTTATTTCCTCGACCTCCAGCGTTCAGCACACAGGGAACGAGTCCTTCTGCGGAGAAACGACTCAGGCTGCGGAATTCAACGTGACGCCAAATGCACTGCAGGAATTTTCGGATGGCCTCGCGATCAACCTGACACTGCAAAGCGATGCTGTCGGTTGCGGCGACACGGTCTTCGCCAACGCCTCTTTGGTCAACATGCTCGACCAGAACGTCACCCTGCCGGAGTCCGCCTCGAACTACTTCTCCCTGGACGACTGGGGGTCCCACACTGCCTACCCCTGCTATAACAGCCTCCTCCTGCAATTCGCTGTCTTCGAAGGGTACTACACCGCATCGAACGTTTCGCAGGCTAGGGAGCCCTTGCAGCTGGGTTACCCTCTCTCGGATAGCTGCCCCACTGTAGACTTCATCCCGGGGCAGTACGTGTTCATGCCTCAGAGCGGCACCGCCTTCCTCCAGTATGAGAGCTCGACCTCGCCGAGCGAATACGCATCTACCACTAACTTCTCCCTCCAGCATCTGTTTTGTTCTTCTGGCGGCCCCAAGTCCGGATGTGTGCCGGACACGGGCGCAGATGGCTACTATCTGGGCGCCGTGTTCCACAACTTCCAGTTCGGGGTCTACACCATAGGCGCGATGGATATCTGGGGAGATGTCGCCGTCGCGCACTTCGTAGTCCAGTGAATGGGGGAGCCTCACTAGGAGGGGGGTGTCCTCGGTCTTCCAGGGCGACGTCACCTCCGCGCTCACCCAGCCAGTGCGCACACGAAACGTCAGGTTTAATTCGGCCCCTCCACGATGACGTCTTGGCATGGGTAGGCTGTCTTACGTGATCCTGACGGCCGTCATGGTCGTCATCATCATGGCGGCTGCATCCTATCTCATGACGCCGAAGCTGACTTTATTCCCTGTTCCGTCCTCCAACGTCAGTGTGACCCTTCCTCCCTCTCTTCCATACAGGCAGATCACCTTTGGGAACTGGGATGACAGGTATCCTGTCTGGAGCCCGAACGGCTCGCTCATTGCTTACACCTCTGACAGGGGTGGCCTTTGGAGAGTCTGGGTGATGAACGCATCGGGCGGCTCTCAGGAGCAGGTATCGGCCCCGGGGGTGCTCGCGATGTACCCGGAATGGAGCCCTGACTCGTCAGCCATCTCGTACTGGGTGATGGACGGGGGAGCAAGCGGCGTCGAAGTCGCCAATCTGACGACGGGCAGCATAACCGCGATGACGCCGGAGGGCATCAGCCCAATGCAGGCGCCCGCCCACTGGAGCCCCGACGGAAGCAAATTGATGTTCTTCAGCGTAGGAGGCACTCCTCAGCTCGTCATCGAAGACGTGGCGACACGCACGACCTCCCTGATGGTCAACGTCAATGGGTCCTACTTCGGTTGCTCTTGGCTAAACGACAGCTACGCCCTCTATACGTCCCTCTTAGGCAGCGACACGGGCATCATCATGCTTGACGTCGGCACCGGAGCCTCTTCGGCCTTCCTCGCCTCAGACGGGGTCGCCTATGTCTCGCCGGCTGTCGGCTACGGCTACTCCGTAGCTTATTTCACCGACCAGGTCCCGGCCACCATGTCGAAGGCGCCCTCCATAGACGACGGCTACGGATTCGACCTATGGTTCAGGACGCTCACCGACTCAACGGCGTCCTACCAGTACATCATGAGCAGTGGTGCGTCATGCGGCACCGACGACATGGAGCCCATGCCCTTTACTCCCGGCATGATGGACACTTCATATGGGGCCAGGTGGAACAGCGAAGCCACGATGCTGCTTTACCAGTGCAACACCACAAGCCAAGGGGAGCGCATCTACCTGTGGAGCGTCGTCAACGAAACGATTTCGACGGTGGGCCCAATGACCGGATGCAACACCTTCGAGCCCTCGTGGAGCCCAGACGGCTCCCTGATCGCCTTCAGCAGCAACCTAACCGGCCAGTACCACATCTGGATTACGAGCCTTTCTGGCCTGACAGGGCCTGCCTCAGGCTCTGGGTATTGACCGTGAGACAGAGGCCTGTTCTGTCCACTCCGAGCCAGGGAGGAGGGCGCCCCCTCTGGTCGCAAGTCTAGCCATTAGCCTTGCCTGACCTCCGTGCCATCTTCCACGAGTTCCCACTTGACGAAAAAAAGTCCAGACGCCAAGTTCTGACTCCGCAAGGTGAGATTCTCTCAGCAAGTCATGTTTATTAGCTCCTTAGGGCGAGATTGTTCAGGGACGGGGGATGGAGAAGGAGACGCTTCGGCGCATGCTAGGGCGCTATTCAAAGCCCACTTGCTTTGTCCTGATAGTCCTCCTTCTCGTAATCTTTGCCAGGTGTAATGTCTCTTACAGGGCGATGCCAGCCGGTGCCGTTGCCCTGCCCGACATTGCTAAGGACAAGATAACGGTAGTCACCATTGGCGGGATGCTTCAGGAGTCGTACAATCAGCAGGAGGGGGAGGCGGGGGACAACGCGGAGACGGCGGTGACGGTGGCGACGTACAACATGAGCAACGACCAGGTCTACATGCAACCGCTCGAGACGGAGGCCATGGGATGTGGGAGCAACTATCTCAGCCCCATCTCCGTGAAGATCGTCACGAGCAATCAGCTCGCGTACGAGGAGAAGGGGACCCTGAACGTGTCGATCTTGGACTCCTCGGGGACGGAGCTCTATGCGAGCCAGCTTCTGGTCTTTGACTTCAAGCCGGGGGTCGTGACATCGGGATCGGCCAATTTCAGCATAGAGACGTCGGAGTCCAACCCGACGTTCCTGGTGAAGGTCTCGTTCCCCACGCAGGCCGAGCTCAACTCGGCGAACGTGAACGTCGAGAAGATGCCTCTGTTCGAGTACGTGATGACGAAGCTGGGCATAACCGTCCCCTGAGCTCACCTCGGGTCGCCTTGTCCGTCACTTTCAAGGGGGTTATCCAGACTTCCCCGTAACCAGGGTCGTTCAAAAAATAAGAAGAGGCTGTTCGCCCTAAGCCTGAAGGGCTCTTGAGATGGCAGTGATAGCGAGTTGCTTCTTGTACGAGTTTCCGGTCATGGGCGTGGCAGTTGCCACGGCTGCCTGACCGGCCGCCAAGGCGGTGGTCGCGCTGATAGTCTGTCCGGTAATGGAAGTCTCCGCAGCGGTGGCGTGCACTGGCACTTGGGAGACGCCTCCGAGGTATATCCTGGCGCTCGTCACCGGTCCGCTGGTGGGGGTCCACCAGGCGGCAGCGCTGACCAAGGCAAAGTTGATTGCAGGACGCTGAGCGATCTTCACGAACGCCGACGCGGATCCTGCCGCCGGTGTCGGGATATCGATCTCCTGTATGAGCTCGCCTTGGGCGAGGACGTTGCCTGGAGCAGCATGCGAGAAGAACTTGTCCATGGTGTAGCTACTTGAAGTCGTGACCACGGTCGCGTTCAGAGCGGAGAGCGCTACGGCAGTATCGGAGGGGTGGACGGAATAGCAGCCCTGAGGGCCGCCGAATATGGAGTGGTAGAACCTATTGTCCCCCGCCTGGGCGTAGCAGATGGCCCCGCCCTTGCGGATGCAGTAGAAGAGATTGTCGGTCCCCCTGTAGTACCAGCACCAGACGTCCTGGGAGATGTTCCCCGCTATCGTCCCCATGTTCCTAAGGACGGGAGACGCCACAGCCCCGGCCGCCTGCGCTAGGGCCGCGTAGCTTCCCTGAACCGTGGACGAGGCGGCTATCTCAGCCAGGGTCGTCAGGGGGCCTATCTTCAGGACCCCGCTTCCCTGCGTGATGTAGTCGAGGTTTGGAATGGACTTGAGATCCACCAAGACGGTAGGTTGTGTGGGGAGGTTGCTCTGCTTCAGCATGTAGAGGAGCTGGGTCCCTCCCGCGACGGGGGCGGAGTTCGGGTTGCTCTTCAATAGCGATGAAGCTTGGGCCAAAGTCGTCGGGCTGTAATGGACTAATGGTTGCATTTTCTATTCACCTCACGCCTTCCCCAACGCCTTTAGGATCTGGTCAGGCGTTATCGGCATCGACGTGAACCAGTACCCTATGGCATTGGATACTGCGTTACACACGGCCGCTGTCCAGGTTGCGATGTACGCTTCTCCCATTCCCTTGGCTCCGAAGTTGTAGCCGTCCGGCGGCTGCTCCTGGATCCCACTCCAGGAGACGTTCACGGTTGCAGGGATCTGGTTCGCCAGCGGCATCTTGAGGTCGAGATGGCTAGTGACGTACGGAAGCCCAGTGTTCACATCGGGCCACTGCTCCTCCTGTATCGCGTAACCAAATCCTTGGGCAAAGGAACCCTGTCCCTGCCCCTCCGCTCCGGCCGGGAATATGATCTGCCCCTCGCCCTGCACATAGGTGGCATTTGTCACCGTCACGAGGCCCGTGTCGCAGTCGACATCCACTTCCACTACGGCGGTGGAGAAGCTCTTGGCTGTGGTCTTAGTGGGCGCTATGAACTGGCCCACGCCGACGATTTGTGGCTCTCCGGTGAGTGATGCGAAGGTCACGTACTGGCTCGGATTGGCCGTTACGTAGATCTTCATGGAGCCGTCGTAGGCGTAGGTGAGGCCCGCGTAGTTGTTTGCGGCCGTGGCTGTGGGGACGTTCAACGTCACCGCCGCCTTGGCCAACATCTGGTTTCTAGCGTTGATGCATGCAAGTCCGATCGAGGTGCCCGCCTTCTTGGTGGAGCCGGACCCAACGGTGGAGCCGCAGTCGATTCCCGCGTCACTGTCGTTATTGTCCAAGGTGACCATGTTGAAGGGGAGGCCCATCATTTCGGCCGCTATGAGGATCTTCTCCTCCCTGTTTCCCTGGCCCTGGCTGTTCGGAAGGACGTGTATGTTGAGGCTGCCGTCGGGCTGCATGTTGACCATGGCGCTGGAAGAGGCCGCGCCCGCTCCGTTGCCCGGAGCGGCGGTGCAGATACCGATTCCATGTTTCACGCCAGTCAGACTGGGCCCCGGCGTCGGAGGAGCCTTCCACTTGCTCATGAAACCAGAGTTCGTCAGGCACTGGTTCAGGACTCCTGGAAGCTCGACGGATGGTATCCTGTTCCCTGTAAGCTGGTCCGTGTCTCCCTGTTGGTACATGTTCTGGGCCTGGATGAAGTTCACTGGGTTCATTCCCAATGAGTTGGCGATCATGTCGTAATGGGTGAACGCCGCGAAGAACGCAGCCTTCGCTCCGGGCGCCCTGTACGGCCCCGCCTTTCCGACGTTCGTCTTTACGTCTGTGGTCGTGACGGAGAAGTTGGGGAGCTTGTATGGGCCGTAGAACGCGCCCGCGCTGGGGCCAGCGGCGACGTCGCCGAAGGCACCTGCGGAGTTGTAGTTCGTGCAGGTGACGGCCTGGATCGCTCCGGTAGTGGGGTTCACCCCGGAGGTCACATAATAGACCTGCTTGGTGCTGTGGAAGCCAATGACGAGGTTGTCTTCATGTGTGTACTTGTGATGGATGGGCCTGCCGAGCATCTGCGATAGAAGGGTTCCTAGTATGTAGGGACGCATGGCCATCAGCGGCCCTCCCTTGTCTCCGAACCCTCCGCCCGTCGAGTAGTTGTACACCTTGATCCTGCTGTCCGATATGCCGAGCGCCGTGCTCAGCGCCTGCGCCATCTCCTTGACACCCTGGGTCTCCGTCCACATCTCGACCCTGCCCGTCGAATCATATGAGACCGTGAAGGCGTGCTGTAGTACGTTGTTGTGCTGGAGGTTCTGGGTCTCGTAGCGATAGTTCGAGTACACCTTGACGCCCGAGGCGGCTAGAGCTGCTGTCGCGTTGCCGTAGGACGTAGTGGTCGGCGTCCCGGCGTTGGCGGTCCCTGAGTAGACCTGAGGGGCACCGGACGCGGCGGCGGCCTCTGGCTCGAGAACGAACGCCGCGGGGCTGTACACGACCTTTATCGCCTGGGCGGCCTGTTCGGCGATGTACGGGTCTTCGGCGGCGACCGCCGCTATCTCCTCCCCTCCACACCTCAGCTGGTCGAAGGGAAGGAGGTGGAAGCCCGTGTCGGGTATCGCGATGGCGCTCCAGGCCGTATTGCTCTGGACCATGGCCGGCGTAATTACGGCCAGCACTCCTGGGATGGCCATGGCTGCGGTGGTGTCCATGCTCGTGATGGTCCCGGCGGGACATTGGCTGCGCTTGATAGCCATGAAGGCCTGGTGAGGGAGGTTGAAGTCGTCGCCGTAGGGCAGCTGGCCCGAGACCTTCTTCTGTGCGTCGATGCGCCTGCCCTTCCACGATCCGACGAGCCTGAGGGGTCCTGGGTAGTACGGGAAGAGTGGTGAGGACATCTTAGCTCATCTCCATCAAGCCTGCTTCACCGCCAACAGTCCGGCGAAGATGTGGGGCCAGTTTCCGCACTTGCAAAGGTTGCCGGCCAACGCGTTCGCCAGGGCCGCTTGAGTCGGAGAGGGGTTCGCCTTGAGGAAGGCCGTTGCGACGACGACTATCCCCGGCGTGCAGGCTCCGCACTGTATGCCGTCCGAGTCACAGAGCGCAGCCTGTACGGGGCTAAGGTTTTCGGGCCCGCCAAGTCCTTCGATTGTCGTTATGGTCTTGCCCTGCGCTTCGACAGCCAGCATCGTGCAGCTCAGCATGGGCGTGCCTCCTACGAGGACCGCGCATGCGCCGCACTCGCCCCTGTCACAGGCCAGCTTGGTTCCGATGAGGTTCAGCTTGTACCTCAGCGCCGAGGCGAGCGACCACCTGTTGTCCAAGTTCAGGGTGTAGCTCTGGCCGTTGACCGAGAGAGTCACAACCGAAGAAGTTGAGGCAGCAGGGGTGGAGGTGCTCGTCGTCCCCGAGCCGGTCTGGGTGACCGTCGTGGTGACCGTGTGAGTGACGGTGCTCGTTCCGCTGGTGCCTGTGGTTACTGTGGTTGTCACAGGCGAAGTTGAGCTCGACTTGAGTAAGGTTTCAGCGCCGGCGACGGCTACGGCCGCGACGGCCGCTCCGGCGGCGACGCCGATGATGAAGTTCCTGCGAGATACTTTGTTCTTCTCTAGAGAGTCGTCTTTCTTAACATCTGATGTCAAAGTTCGTCACTCCATAGAATGAAGAAACGGAATATAAGTCATTGGGTAACTGGTTCTGTTTAATGGAGAAGCATTAAACTAATGGCTAAAGGTCCTTGCCCATTATCGCTATGCTAACATTAGTTATGAGATTCACAACGAGGGGCCGCACCGTTGTCCCAATATTCGCAAAAGACTCCCACGATTACCCCATTTATTCAGGGGAACAAAACCTCCTGTCGACATCCTCCCACAATTCAGCACACTTTCGTCCAGGCCTGGGAGGCCCCCAGCCCCTTCTCTGACGAGGGGGATGAAGGTCTGTTCCGAGATGATGTAGATGACCCCGAGGCGTCCATGACGTGGGCCTCATGCTCAAGCAAGTCTACGGACGGCTTGCAAGGGAAGATCGTCAAGCGCGCCCCATTTTACCGCGATTTGGTGGAGCCCACTTGGCACCGGAACCCCGGTGGAGTTCGATGGCGCCGCGTACTTCCCAATGCCCTGGGGAAGGTCGCGAGGGCGGATCCGGGCCGCCTATATCCAGATGCCGTTGCCGTCGGGGTCCTTGAACACCGCGTAGGTGCCCCAGGGGGCGGTGGTCAGCTCCACCTCGAACCCCACACCCTTGGCCTTTAGCTCCTGGTAGGCCTTCTTCTTGTCATCGGCCTTGAGGGATATCCCAGTGTTCCCCCCCGGCGAATCGCTTCCCCATTCATCACACCTTTCGCAGAGGTGGATGACGGTCCTGGAGCCCTTCGGCCACACGGCCACCCAGTGCCCCTGGACGCTGCTCTCGAACCCCAGCTTCTCCTTGTACCACCTGGCCGACTTCTTCGCGTCCTTGACCAGAACGGGGACTGACGATATCTCGGTGAACATCGGTGACATCCTTCTCCGCCTTCGATTTAAGCGAGGCGCCCTCAAGATCAATTGGCCCGTCTAGGGATGCTCTGGGCCTCTAAGTTTGAGGCATGCTTCTGTCGTGCCCGCTCCTGAGGCGCAAGGCAAGGTAATCCCTCGTTGAAGGTATCAGGGATCTAAACCTGCCAGGTGGGATAGAAGACTTTCGGAAGGGCGACCTGGGCGAGCAACTCGATGACACTGATGGTGACCACGTCCGATGGCGTCGTCGGCTATGGTGAGGTTTTCATGAGCCGGGCATTTCAGTGTGCCCGCAAGGCACCCACAATACAGATTACTCCGACGGCGGACTGGCCAACGATCATGACACCCGTCAGCAGGTTTGTGATGCATCCACTCGTCGCTGCGAGGATTGCTGACGCAAACAATATTGCGCCGCATACAAGCAGAACCCCCCTTGCGTCCACCACCAGGCCATCCCTCTTCAACTCATCTCACCTCTCATCTCGCATGACTTCGGGCTTCCGCGTTGGCGTATCCGGCCTCTCGAAAGGCAGACGGACTCTGGGCCTGTCCATGAGATTGAACTGAACCTCCGAAGCGCACTCCTAAACTCGCATCGGCATCAGCAGCTCCTCTCCCG
>CAYYVT010000140.1:0-10601 GCA_964475215.1 uncultured Nitrososphaerales archaeon | reverse complement strand
CGAGCTCAAACGCCTAGCGGATGACGTAGACAAGCTCAGGGAGGAGAACCGCCTCCTGAGAGAAAGGATCGACAGGCTGGAGCAGGCGAGAAAGAACCAGTCTCCCGACGGCAGCAGCTCAGACTAGGAGCGCCGTAACATAGTACCCGACTAGAGTGCAGGCCAGACCTGCGAAGACAAGGGAGCGCCCACGGTTGGAAACCGTTTCCTCCTTCCATGTATAGGCCCCCAAAACTATTGCTATCGGCCCAAGGACCTCGGGAAATACGAGGAGGGCCGCGATGGCGCAGACGATGCCCACAATGAAGTAAAGGTTACTCTGGGGCGCAACCCGGGCGCCCGGATATGACCGAGGGATCGAAGGTGTAGAAGGCCCGCCGTAGGGCGGAGGGGGGGATCCCTGGGGTTGCAGCGGACTCCCACAGTTGCTACAGTAGGTTGCGTACTGTGAGACAAGCTCGCCGCATTTGGGGCATGTCGCCATCAGCGCTCACCGGCTCGATGAACGGGATCGTGTTATATGCTTATCCTTTCCTGCGAAGGAAGCAGAAGTGACGGCGTCCGCCCAAGCCAACATGGCTTCGAACTGACTCGGCCGGGCTCGAATCCTCGGATTTCACCGGCAAGCTCCTTCCTATCTCCGCATTAGATAACATATAGCGTGCACATTATGCGACCACTTCACGTGAACTGAGTATAAACGGCGGACGGACGAGCGGTCCTACGATTGAAATGACGCATGCTATAGAGACGGAGAACCTGACGAAGACCTACGATGGCAGGACAAACGCCGTGGACGGAGTGAGCATCTCGGTGGGGGAGGCGGAGATCTTCGGCTTTCTTGGGCCCAACGGGGCCGGAAAGACCACCACCATCAGGATGCTCACGACTCTGAATTCGATAAGTGGCGGAAGGGCATCGGTGGCTGGCCATGACGTCGCTCATGAGCAGGACGCCGTCAGGCAGAGCGTGGGACTGGTGCTTCAGGAGGCAACCGTAGATTCGGGGCTTACGGGCATGGAGAACCTGATGCTTAGTGCGAGGCTCTATCGGGTCCATGAGGCCGAGGCCAAGGCAAGGGCGGGCGAGCTCCTGTTGTTGGTTGGCCTTCAGGAGGCCGCAGGACGGCTGGTCCGCACCTACTCTGGCGGCATGAAGAAGAGGCTGGAGCTGATAACTGGCTTAATCCACGAGCCGAAGGTGCTCTTCCTCGACGAGCCGACGCTGGGGCTCGACGTACAGACTAGGACGGCCATGTGGGAATACATTCGTCGGATAAACAGGGAGAGTCGGACGACCATCTTCCTCACGACGCACTACCTGGAGGAGGCAGACGAGCTGTGCTCCAAGGTCGCCATAATCGACCGCGGGAGGCTGCTCAGCATAGGCTCTCCCCAGGAGCTCAAGTCGAGGCTGGGAGGCGCCGTGCTCGAGATCGAAGTCGCCACGGACTCGGACATGACGGGGCTGGTGGCCTCCGAGTCCGAGCATGGAAAGGTGACGAGGTCCGGGAGGATGTACCGGGTGGATTCGCCGTCCCCCCAGAAGTCGCTCACCCGGGTCCTCGACGCCTTCTACGAGCGCGGCGTACAGGTTACGACGACGCGCCTGGAACGACCCAGCCTTGATCAGGTCTTCTTAGACGTCACCGGGCGAACTATGCGACAGGAGAACAACTCATCCTTCGGGGATTTCGCAGAGCGTTGGCACGCGGAGGGGAAAAGAGAATGATGGCTGAGACCTGGCAGCTCATGATCCGTGACCTAAAGAAGTGGATAAGGACGCCTGCATGGCTATTTGCTTCGCTCATCCAGCCCATCCTTTGGCTCGTGCTCTTTGGCAGCGCGTTCAATCCAGCGAACTTGATCCCTCAGACTGCCGGAGTCGCCTTCACCAGCGGTTTGGTGCTGAAGTCCGTCTTTGAGGGCGCACCCAACTACATCACTTTCCTGACGGCCGGCATGCTCTGCTTTCTAATGACCTCGGCGGCGATGTGGGCCGGAGGGCCCCTCATCACGGACAGGGCCCTGGGGTACCTGGACAAGCTGCTCGCGGCCCCCATATCACGTTCGTCGATAACGCTCTCCCTTGTCTTCTCGAGCGTTATCAAAGGGGTCATCCTGTCCGCCATACTGTTCGTCGCGGCGTTGCTGATACCCGGCGGGCTCGTGCTCAGCCCTGGCTTTGGGTTGCTTGACCTTCTGGGCGTATTCGCAACCCTCATCGCCCTCGCGGTCAGCTTCCTCTGGCTCTTCATTGGGCTCGCCGTCAGGATTTCAAAATTTGAAACCGCTGCAGCCATCAGCAGCACCATTGGACTCCCGCTGCTCTTCGCCAGCAGTGCGCTGTTTCCAGTCTCGGGCATGCCGGGATGGCTGCGAGGGATAGCTGACATCAACCCGATCTCCAAAGCGGCCGACATCCTCAGACTTCTCGTCGTGAAGGGCTCCCTGACGGGCGCACAGCTCAACATCGTCGCCGGCGACTTCGTCTATCTACTCGCCTTCGCTGCAATTTGCGGCTTGATAGGGATCGTCATATCGCAGAGGGGCCTTCGCATTCAATGAGCAAGAATGTACCTGAGGTGTCGAGCAGATGATGAGGGAAGTGGATGAAGCGCTAACATTGTGTGAGCCATCTTTATACGCCCGAGGAGGCGGCTCGTCATCGTGAACGAAGTTCGCGTTTCACGGGGCGAGAAGGCTCGTCTCTCCCGGGTGGACGGGGAGCTTCGGGTGGGGCGGGAGGCCCAAATCGAGGGCCTCGGAGGACTGCCAGTCGTCGTCACCGGAGGGGCCTATTTCGACGGAGACGCGCGATTGCGATGTGACTTCGAGTCAGGATCCATCACCTCGATGGACGGCAGCCTGAGGGCCGACGGCGATGTGACGGTGGGGGGCAAAATTGACGTTGCCCGGCACGTCAACGTTGCCGGCTCGATTCAGGCCAAGGAGGTCGATGTCGGCGGAAGCCTACGCGCAAGGGCGCTCTCATTTGACTGGGCGAGGACAGGAGGGCCCGTCATCGTAATCGAGACTCTGCGTGGAGGGTCGCTACAGGCCGCCGGCAAGGTCCAGGTCGGGGGAGCCGTCGAACTGGAGTCCCTCGAGTTTGCTGGGAAGGCGGTGGTCGGAGGCGGCAGCGTAAGGGGGCGGATGGATGTAAAGGGCTCTCTGATCGCTGAGGGCAAGCTGACCTTCGGCGACCTTGCCGTCAACGGGAACTGCTCGTTGTCCGCAGGATGCAAGGGGAGGTCGGTTTCGATGTTCGGCAGGCTCGACTCTGCCGGGGACCTGGAGTGCGAGTCCGTTCAGCTTTTTGGAAAGGGGGACATAGACGGGTGCCTGAGGGCTAAGAAAGTTCAAGTGGACGGGAAGCTCAACGTGGCCAATTCAATCCAAGCTACCGACGGGATGGACGCCTACGGCTCGACTCGCGCCTTGGATTTCGCGGGGCGCACGCTGAACGTCGGAGGCGGCTTCGAAGCCAGCAAGGCCATCGTGGACGGAGACGCTGACCTCATGGGCCAAATCAGGACGAGTGCCGGGCTGAAGGCGAAGAGGATTACCGTCAGGAGGGGGAGCACGGTCACCGGCTCGCTCGTGGCGGAGGCAGTAGAAATCGGCAGGAGCGGTAACGTGGTCTCTAGCTTTCAGAAGGAATGGATGGGTCAACTGGCGGCCCTGAGGCTGATTGGAAGGATGACCCAAGTCGAAGACATAGACGCCGTGGAGGTGCGCCTGGGGGCTTACTCAAAGGCAAGGAGGGTTTCGGCGAAGAGGGTGATCCTAGAAGAAGGGAGCATCGTCGCCTCGGTGGAATACGCCGACGAGCTAAAGATGGGCAGCGGTGTACATGTCACCCACCCCCCTTACAAGGTGGACTCGCTCCGCAGCCCTCAACTCTAGGGTGAAATGATAGGCATGGTGTGGAGGCCGACTCTTGCATGAGGAGGGAAGCCAAGCGGTCGAGGATGGAGCTCTATGCCACCATCTTGGAGGTCGTCACGCGTTACCCCGAAGGCTTAGGCATCACTCGCCTCTCGTATGGAGTCGGCGTTCCTGTAGACAGGCTGAGGGTTATGGTCGACGCTCTGTGCTCATACGGCCTCATGGGGAAACTAGCGGAGGAAGGAGGCTCTCTGTATGGAATCACCCCCAGGGGCTTGGAGTTCCTGGAAACCTTCTGGAAGATGAAAGGCTTTCTGGCCACTTTCGGGGAGAAATCCTGATTCATTTCTTTAGGGGAGCTAGTGTGTAGCGTAGAAGTTGGCAACGGCCCCGAAGGACTCCTTTGGCTCCCAAGACATGTCTGGGTAAGTCGTGCCGCGCCTTCCGCCTTCGTAGGACTTCACGAGGCTCATGCTTGCCATGTCGAGGTCATACCTAGGATCGTCGTCGTAGGGGTTGATCTGGGAAACGAAGCCGGACACGAACGCTCCATCGACTCCTGCAGCGTCAAGTATTCCGAGCGTCTCTACGAGCTTTTGAGCCTGCCAAGCCTCATCGCGGACATGGTTCCCGTTGAGGCGTGGCCTTACGAAGCGCCCTAGGAGCGGCAGCTTGTAGTGGAAGAACTGTGATTTGACGTCGACGATGTTCCCTCCCAGACCCGCCGAGCTCAAGAGACCCTTCTCTCCTATCGCTCCATGGGTTGTCGAGTACCCAAACTCTGTTACGACTACGGGCTTTCCATAGGAGAAGGATGGCTTCAGCATGTCGACGTACTTGTCCTCGATGGCGGTCGCCCGATAATGGTCGACCCCAACAAAGTCAAAGATTTTCCAGTCAACGGCCTCCCAGATCAGGGAAGCGTACGTCACCTTTCCATGAAAGACGTCTCTGACTTCCGAGTTGGCCTTTGCCAGGAACTCGTTGAGCGGTTTATTGTGTTCCCCAGCCTTCACGCGAGGGAACAAGCTTGGGTTCGAAAGGCGAGCTCCGAAGGTTCTTCCTTCAAGAATCCCCCGCATGAAAAGGGTCAGCTCGGACCCGACGCTGAATACGATCGTTTCGGGCGAGCGCTCCCTGAGCGCTTCCGCCGCTGTCGCGGCCTTCTTAATGTACCCGAGGGTAGTCGACGGGCTCTTGTCCCAGAGCTGGGGCGCAAGCCAGACCTCCAGCCCTTGCTCCGTCGCATACTGGGCGCAGGCCGTCATTCGACCGATGTCACGCCCGGTGATCCGCACTGAATTGCAATGAAGGTCGTTCTTGATTATCTCCAGCTCGCGGTGAACAATGGCGAGGTCAAAGATGGGGCGCCAGTTGAAGCCCATCACGGACCCCGCATCATAAGAGACTCCCTTCAGTCTCAACCGTCCTGCACCCTCTCGCGGTCAGGCTTCAACAGTCGAAGTACGATCCATGTTTCAGGGAAGTGCACTTCGTGATCTCTTGCGCCTGCCAGCGGAGCCAATCGCACGAGGCCGTCGATGAGCGCCATCAGTGCTGCCATCAGTTGGTCAGGGTCGTCCCGGGCTATTTCACCCCTTGTCTGTCCTTCTAAAATAAGTCGTCGGATCTCTCCTTGGATCACCTCGCCGTTTCTGCTAATGATCCTCCTCAGCTCAGGCGCCACTGCCTCGTCGGCCATAACTTGGTAGAGAAACCGGTAGAATTCGGGTTCTTCGCGTCGGTGCTTCAACAAGTAAGAAATCAACAGGTCGAGCCGCTCTCCGGGAGTCCCCTGGATCTCCTTGAGACGCGCTGCGGGCCCCCCGGAGGCATTTGCGGCCTCGTCGACTAGCTTGGTCAGCATGGCCTCCTTGCTCGGAAAGTAGCGGTAGGCTAATCCCTGGCTGACGCCTGCCTGAACAGCGACGTCAGCCATGGTAGCGCTGGTACCTTTTATTGCGAAGACGTGTCTTGCGGCCTCAAGTATCCGCCTCGAAGTCTCCTCTCTGATTTCCTGGTTCGCTTGGGTGGTACGAGGCATTCGGCGTGTCTAATGAATGAACTAATTATTCATTAATAAACCCGTCGGTCCAATCCGAGATTCCGTTGCTGTGAAGATACCTCACTGTCTCCGCACTTCTTGGGTCAGGGCAGAACTAAACGGACAAGCTTTATCTCGGGGCTGAATCCCGCCGAAACAATGAAATCGCAAAGGGAGAGGGCGGAGGTCTTTAGGAACCTTCACCACTCGAAGAAGATCCTCGTCCTGCCTAACGCTTGGGACGTCCCCAGCGCAAGGGTCTTCGAAGACGCCGGATTCCCAGCCGTAGCCACTTCAAGTGCCGGGTTGATGGTATCCCTGGGCTACCCAGACGGTCAATCGATTCCCCGCAGGGAAATGGTAGCTGCGGTATCGAGGATTGCCAGGGTCCTTGCCATTCCGCTGTCGGCCGACGTCGTCGCAGGCTTCGGAGATTCGCCCGCAGAGGTGTCAGCGACGGTGAGGGCCGTCATCAGGGCGGGAGCCGTAGGAATAAACATCGAGGACTTCATCCACTCGACCCATGAGCTCTATGACATCGACTCGCAAGTCGAGAAGCTGAAGGCCATAAGAAGGATTGGCGAATCGTCGAGGGTCCCGTTGGTGATAAACGCGAGGACCGACGCCTTCAGATATGCGAGGGGAGACGAGGACGCGAGACTTGCGGAGGCGACAAGGAGGGCCATCGCCTATAGAGATGCCGGCGTCGATTGCGTCTATCCCATGGGTCTAGTCGAACCTGAGGCCATTTCGTCCTTCGTGAGGGCCTTGGACTTCCCAGTGAACGTCATGGTGCGAAAGGGCCTCCCATCCATCCATGATCTCGAGAGGATGGGCGTCGCCCGCGTCAGCTTCGGACCATCGGCTTCATACGCGACCATGGGTCTGCTCAGACGCATTTCCACGGAGGTCCTAGAAAGAGGCACCTACAGTGGACTTGTAGACGGGGCGATAACCTTCGACGAGTTGAACGCCCTCGCCGTCGCCAGGAAGTAAGCTTCGGTCGTTGAAGCGGTTCGTTGGATACGCCTATACGCATTAGAGGTCTCCGAGCCGGCCAATCTCGGGAGCTTGAGCCCACCATGAACTCGCACCTTGAGAACCTTCTCGATGAGCTTCACAAGTTCGGGTTGGAGAACGACCACAGCAAGGTCAATCGCGATGAACAGATGCTGAACATCGCGCCGGATACGGGGCTCTTCCTATCGATTCTGATTCAGGCAACGAAGTCGAAGAGCGTCCTCGAAATAGGGACCTCGAACGGCTACTCCACCTTGTGGATAGCCGACGCAGTCAACCGCGTCGGAGGCAAAGTGACGACTTTAGAGATTTCACGAAGGAAGATGCTCATGGCCAAGAGGAATTTCGAGAGGAGCGGCCTTTATTCGGCCATCGATTGTCGTCAGGGCGACGCACAATCCTTTCTGACGGGCAATGCGAGCGAATCATTTGACATGATCTTCCTCGATGCAGACCGTCGCCAGTACGCAGGTTACTGGAATGAGATAGACCGAGTGCTACGGGTGGGCGGGCTTCTCATAGTAGACAACGCTACGCTACCTAGGCCCGAGGACTTGGCAGAACTCCTGCGGTTGGTCAAGGGCTCGAAAAGATACCTCGTGCAAATCCTGGCTGTGGGCAAGGGCGAGATGGTCGCGCTCAAGCTAAGGTAGAATTTGCTGCCTCAGTGAACTCAGGGTTGAGCATACAACCTGGAGGATGACGATCTGAATTCTCAAAACTCAGATAAGGGATCAGTTTCCAAGCAGCCCCGATGATTTCAGGTATAGGATCCGTCGCAGTGTTAGTTCGCGATGCGCCAAAGTCAGCAGAGTGGTACCGCGACAAGCTTGGCTTCGAAATCGTGGGGGCCGAAGGCCATGCCGTTTTCGTAAGGCCCGGGGACTCACCATCCCTCATTCACCTTTGTGGTGAATGTGAAGCTTGGGAGGGCGACCGGCCCGGCGGGCGCACTGGAATCTGGTTCAGCTGCGGGCAGATCCTTATGGGCCGAACCAAGTCTGGCATACTCCTGCCCTCGAGTCGGCCAGAGGACGTGGAGAAGGTATACCACGAGTTGAAGGCCAGGGGCGTGGAGTTCGCCGAGGAGCTCAAGTCGACCAGCTGGGGGAAATACGCGATCTTCAAAGACCCAGATGGCAACGAATTCGAGATATCTTGAAGCCTGAAGACCCCAGGCAGCTCGCTCGAGCCCTCGGGAGAATATCATGGGCAACCATTAACTATCCAACTCCCTTCGGCAGTGGAAGAAACGACCTGACTTGGCGGACAACGATGATATGAAGATCGGTTCAGTCGTCATAGATTGTCTCCACTTCGACAGGATGGTGGCCTTCTGGCAGGAAGCCCTCCACTACGTAGCGAAAGGACCTGCAGAGGGCGGCTGGGTCATCCTCCGAGACCCCGAAGGGAAGAACACTAACGTTTCACTGAACCAGGTTCCGGAGAGGCTGATGGGGCGGAACTGGTTACACCTCGACCTCTACACGAACGACCAATCGGAGGAAGTCGAGAGGTTGCTGTCCCTCGGGGCTTCTCGTCACCCCCAGACGTACGAATCCGATGACGACTTCATCGTCTTGGAGGACCCTGACGGAAACCTCTTCTGCGTAGTCGACACTAGCAGGCGTTGATGTCCTTACCTAGGGCAGCTGGGGCTCTATCCCGCGGTGCTGGTGTTGAAGAGATTTGTCAGCGACACATAGTACACCGCGCCGTTCTCTCCCACGGCGCTGGAGTCGAACCCCCCCATACAGTACAGGTCGCTAGAAGTGACCACGCAGCTTGTTTCGACGGAATTCGGATAGCTAGACCCCTGCTTCCAATTCCCTATCCCCGAAGACGACAAGGGCGCCGCGTAGACCGAGTTCGAGTAGGAGTTGAGGGCTCCCTGGCCTCCCACGCAGTACATATAGCCCGAAGAAACGCCGCAGGCAAGGCCGCTCTCCTGCTCGGGGTACGCCGTCGTCTCCGTCCATGCGCCCACGCCAGAGGAGGAGAGAGGTGCATAGTAGGCCGTGCTGACCGGATTGTTGTTGACGTCGGCACCGCCAACGCAATAGACGTAGCCGTCGTAGGCAGAGCATATCGGATAGAACACGTTCGTCGGGTAGCTGTTCGTCGATGTCCAGTTCCCTATGCCTGAGGGCGAAAGTTGAGCGAACCAGACCGAGCCCGTCGTTATCGAATCTGCATTCGTGCCGTCCGTTTCATTGTTCCCTCCAACGCAGTAGATATATCCCGCCGACGCGACGCAGGACTGGCTGTCTATGGGGGTAGGATATGCCGTCGTGGCGTTCCAAATGCCCACCGTGCCTTTGGTTGCGTTCGCATAATAGCTCGAGGCCACATCGTCTCCGCCTACATCGTAACTACCGCCCACGCAGTAGATGTGGCCTGAGTATATCACGCAGGCCTGTCCGTTTATCACTTCGGGATACGCGGTCTGGCTCTCCCACGACGTGATGTTGTCAGAGGTCGAGGAGATGGCCGGAGATGAGTATACTTCGCTTCGCGGGCCTCCGTTCCCATCCTGCCCACCGATGCAGTAGATGTAGGTTCCATCGGTCACGCACTGCTGCCCTGCGATGGCGACTGTGCCGCCGACCTGAACGGGGTAGTTCGTTGCGGGAGACCAAGCCGTTGGCGTCGCCTGTGACTGGAATAGGTCCTCATATGCATAGAGCCCCACCAGGATGATCACAACTATGACGACCACGATGATCAGGACCCTGCCGAGCTTCAACCTGGCTGTATCCCCCTCAGGCCTACGTGGTCATTCAATTACGAGACTCAATCCAGCCCTAAGCTATTGATTACACGGCCGGAGTTCGCATCGAGGACCAGCACCACTTTCTTCCCCTTGTGGTCGTATCTCGCGAACCATATCGGTGCGTGAAGGAGCTCTGCGTCGCCGACGTCCGACTGGGTGTTCATCTGTTGAATCATATGGTACTTTGCGTGGGCCTTTTCAGACTGCAATTGGTCGACGAGGGTCTTCGCCTGAGACTTGGCGACGTCTTCGCTGATGTCACCGTTGAGGACCTTGATGTTCTTCGGGATCTTGGAGATATCAAAGAGAGTCCTCCCTTCGAGGTCAAACTGGTAGTTGCGAGGCTGAAAGTCGGTGAGCGCCTTCAACGCTACCACGGGGAAGCTGTAGTTCGCGTCCATTTGCTCCGTCTTTCGCATTCCGCCACCGTAGCCCATCCCCATCCCGAAGGCCCTGATGGGGCTCAGCATGAGGCCACCGAAGGGGCTGGGGCTCCACCCGCTCTCATCTTCGAGTGCCCGCCTTCGTCCACCACCTCGACCGCCTCCAAATCCTCCGCCCATTCCCCCGAACATGATCCCCATCAGCGCGGCGGTCGTCGCGGTCTGTCCGATCTGGGCCGCCGTGTTCGCGGACACGACGGTGGTACGGGCCGAAACGCTCACAATCCAGTAGGGCACATATGATAGGCTGAATTCCTCCAGCTTCGAGTCCTCCTGGAGGTGCCTGTGAAGGAGCCCCTTATCCATCATGGGCTTGACGATTGCGTTGGCCTGATCCACCGTGGCTACCTTCAAGGCGAGCATGGTCTGCTTCTGGATGTCAGCCCATCCCCGGGCGCCTAGGGTGACGCTGCTGCCGCAATACTCGCAGG
>CAYYVT010000139.1:0-2765 GCA_964475215.1 uncultured Nitrososphaerales archaeon | reverse complement strand
CAAACCCTTGGACTTGGTCCGAGAGAACTCGTCAAGCCCTAAACAATAGGTGTGGCAATCAGCGCTTCATTTGGGTGGGCTTAATCTCCATGGTCTTCGTGGTCATCTGGAAGTTCCGTCGCCGCCCGCCGAATGGCCTTCCTTTGATTTCTCCCTAAGCTGCCTCGCTCTTATGTCATGAAGGTCAGAAAACAGCTCGGCGGGGCCCAACGACTCCTCTTCTCTCCTCTTGGACAGCTGCTCGTTGATGACGGCCAGAAGCTCGTCGGGCCTGAAGGGCTTCGTCAAAAAGGCGTCGGCGTGAAGGTTCAGGGACTTTACCGTGTTTTCAATGGATGGAAATCCCGTCATCATGATCTTGATCATCCTGGGGGCGACCTTCTGCAGCTGGGTCAGCAGTTCCGTCCCCTGCATGTCAGGAAGCATGATGTCCAGGAGGGCGAGATTGAAAAATGACGTCTTTGCAAGCTTAATGGCATTGGCCCCGTTCGAAGCGGTCTCCACTTTGTACCCCTCAGATTCGAGCACAGATGTGAATACTCGGAGGATCCCGGCGTCGTCGTCCACAGCCAGGATTCGCTCGCCCGCCATTTGGAGACCATGTGTGGATTCCAAGGGCGGACATATAAACTCAGCCCGACGGGAGGACCTCACGTAAGCGCTTAGCAAGTGCGAATGCCATTATTGGCAACACAGGGCCAAACGACTTCGAGGATTTCACTTAAATAACAAGACCCCCGACGTCCCGTGAGAAGGGATGAGCTTATCCTCATGGCGTACTCCGAGCTCTTTGTGACCCCTGAACCCAACGTCTCCTACAGGGTCGAAGGGAAAAAGCCGGTAAGCAAGATCTTTGGCGTCCCCTACGACGCCACTAGCAGCTTCAAGCCCGGATCCAGGTTTGGGCCAAATGCGCTGAGGGAGGCCTTCATGAAGATCGAAGTCTACGATCCTGAGCTCGACGTGGACGCCGAAAAGCTTCCGGTGGAGGACCTGGGGAACCTGCAGATGACCTCCACCCCGGAGGAGCTCGTCGACGCGGTTTCGAAGGTTACCGAGGAGATCGTGGAAGGTGGTTCGGTCCCGGCCATAATCGGGGGAGAGCACACGCTCACGTACGGGAGCTTCTCCTCAATGCCCAGGGACACCCACCTCCTGGTCTTTGACGCCCATTTTGATCTCAGGCCCAACCTCTACGGCTGGGAGCTGGGCCATGGGACCTTCCTCAGGCGACTTGCCGAGAAGATTGGCTATGAAAAGATAATCCATGTCGGTGGGAGGTCCGCATCGAAGGAGGAGTGGAGCCTCGTCAAGGCGGAGAAGGTCAAGACGATCCTGAGCAGGGAGATTGGACGATCGAAGTACCTGGATGAATTCAGGTACCTGATGACCATTCCCAAGAAGCTCTACGTTTCTCTTGACCTCGACATCTTGGACCCAGCGTACATGCCAGGGACGGGGACGCCCGAGCCTGGAGGGATAACGAGCAAGGAGCTCCTATCCATGCTAGAGATATTGAGAGGGAAGGAGATAGTGGGGTTCGATGTCGTGGAGCTGAACCCGATGGTGGACCCATACGGGATTTCGGCAGCGACCGCAGCAAAGATGTTCAGCATGTTGCTGTCCGTCGTCAGCCTGATGAAGTAGGGACCCCTCGGGCCGTCCGGAGCTGGACCCGAAGGGTTTCAGGCGAAGTCCTTGACCCTCTGTCTGACCTCGGCGATGAACTCCTCGGGCTTCACGCCGTACCTCACTTGGCCATCCCTGGACCTGACGGAGACGGTCCCCGAGTCCTGTTCCTTCTTCCCGATCACCAGCATGTAGGGGAGCTTCTCAAGCTGCGCCTGCCTGATCTTCGAGCTCACCGTGCCACTCGCGAAATCGGCGTCGACCCTCACCCCCTCCCCGCTGAGCTTCTCGAATACCCCCTTAGCATAATCCCGATTTTCATCCGACACGGTAAGCACTCTGGCCTGGACAGGGGAGATCCAGACCGGGAACTTGCCTTGAAAGTGTTCGATTATTATCCCTATGAAACGCTCGAGCGAGCCGTAGATGACGCGGTGGATGACGATGGGCGTGTGATCCTCCCCGTCGGCGCCCACGTACGTCAGCTTGAACCGCCTGGGCATCTGGTAATCCAGCTGAATGGTGGCGCACTGCCACTCCCTGCCCATGGAGTCCTTGATGTCCACATCTATCTTTGGCCCGTAGAATGCGCCCTCCTTCTCCTTGATGACTGCGCTGATTCCGGCGTCCTGTACGACGCCGCGCAGGATAGCCGTGGCCTTGTCCCACTGCTCTTTGGTGCCAATGTGGTCGTCAGGCATTGTCGATATCTTGAGGGAGTACGTCAGGTTGAATATGCCATACCACTTCTTCAGAAGGTCTATGAGCCCACGTATCTCCTGCTCAATCTGCTCCTCGGTGACGAAGAGATGGGCGTCGTCCTGGGTGAGCACCTTAACCCTGAAGAGCCCGCTAGCCACGCCGCTCAGCTCGTTCCTGTAGAGCTGGTCAAAGTCGGAAACCCTGAGGGGGAGGTCCCTGTAGCTCCACTTCCTGGTCTTGTAGAAGAGGAAGGTCGACGGGCAGTTCATCGGCTTGAGGCCGAACTCCTCGTCTCCCAGTTCTGTGATGAACATGTTGTCCTTGTAGTGGTCCCAGTGGCCGCTCACCCTCCATAGGACGGTATTGGCGAGAGCCGGCGTGCTGATCTCGATGTATCCCCTCTTCGAGTTCTCGGACCTAATGTACTCCATCAG
>CAYYVT010000138.1:0-5302 GCA_964475215.1 uncultured Nitrososphaerales archaeon | reverse complement strand
TGGAGCTCCTCTTGGGCGACTCCCTCTTCTGGCCCAGGCTCAAGGTCAACCACGGGCCCTCCAGACCCGGCTTACTGGCAAAGATCTCCGACGCGACGCTCAAGCGGAAGCTAGCCGTAGCCCTGGTGATTACACTCTTCGCCGCAGGCGCCGTAGCGGCCACCGCGAGCACCCCGACGGGCATGGACATGCTGAAGCTGATCCCCGACTTCCAGAGCATACACGGCCTCACCGTCATCACGAGCAGCTTGGGGAGCGGATCGGTCTCCCCTAACCGAGTGCTCGTGACGACCTCGACGCCCATCGTCTATGGAGACAACCAGTTCAACATGACCCTCATGGGCCAGATCGATGCGATATCTTCCAAGATCGCCGCCAGGGGAGACGTATCCAGCGTATCGGGGCCGACGAGGCCCTTTGGGGAGGCATTCAACTACTCCTCCATAGAGACACTCGGTGAGCCCCTTTCCGCCCAATACCTTTCGCAGGTGATGTCATTCATCGGGAAGAACAACAGCACCGCCCTTATCAACGTCGGCTTCACCTCTGCATTCGAAAGCCCTCAATCGGTGAGCTCCCTCCAGGGCATGGAGTCCGACGTCAGGTCCCTCCAGCTCCTCCCCGGGGTTTCAGTCTATTATGGAGGCAGCGTGCAACAGACCCTCGACAACGAGCAGTTCATCGGCGGGCTGGTGCCCGAGGTCACCATAATACTCTCCATAGCGGTGTTCGTCATCCTATTCTTCCAGCTTAGGTCCGCGTTCACCCCTCTGAGGCTGGTCTTCACCATCCTCTGCAGCGTAGCCTTCGCGTTGTCCCTCCTCTCCTTCACCTTCAACTACGCGCTGGGCCTCCCCATCCTGAACTTCATTCCACTCTTCGTCATCGTGACCATGCTGGGGGTCGGCATCGACTACGACATATTCTACGTGACGAGGATAAGGGAGGAGATACTGAACGGAAAGTCTGACGACGAGGCGATCAAGACGGCGACGACCAAGGTCTGGGTCACCATATTCAGCCTGGGCCTGATCCTCTCAAGCGTATTCGGCTCGCTCCTGGTGACGGGCATACCCATCTTCCAGGAGATCAGCCTGGCCGTTTCGGCGGCCGTCCTCATAGACGTGGTGGTCGTCATACTGTTCTTCGTCCCATCGCTGATGGCCCTTGCCGAGAGGTTCAACTGGTGGCCTTCTAAAATAGGGAAGGGTTCACAGAGAAAGGCCTAGGTGCAGCTCGGCCCTGACCGGCGTGGATGCCTCGAGGGGGAGACCTTGCTCATTGGGCAGTCGAGGTCAGACATAAATAGACATCAGACGCAGGCTCCGTCGACTCTAATGACGGTCGACATCGTCATCAGGAAGGAGCCTGGCTACACGGTCATCTCAAGGTCCTTCGTCGGCCCGTATACGGGAACCGACATGTTGAAGGATCAATTCAGAGAGGTGTCCGGCTGGATCAAGAGGAACGGCCTGAAATCGGGGAAATGGTTCTTCTGCGAACTGGACGATCCGGACACGCCGGAGGGGAGCCGCAGGTGGGAGGCGTGCATCGAAGTTCATGGGAGGACGAAAGCCAAGCTGCCAAAGGGATTGGAGCGCAAGGAGCTTCCACCCCAGCTCGTTGCGAGCGTGGTCTTCGACCCTGACCAGGTGGCCACCCGGCTCGTCTATCATGGCCTCGAAGGCTGGCTGCAATGGCGCACGAAGTTCGGGGAATATGAGGAGGCGGGCGCCACAAGGGAGGTCTATCCCGGGGACCCGTGGACTGACAGGGAAGCCCTGGCCAACGTCGACGTCCAGGTGCCCATTCGGAAGCTGAAGGAAACGCGCTGAACACGCGGTCCTCTTCGCGAGGAGCGGCAGAAGATTTCCTCATCCACGCCTTCAGAAAGCGTTAAATTTGATATCATGGATGGTAGAGGATACTGAAGGCTTAGTCAGGGTCTCGCCATGGCCATAAAGTCACTTCTGAAGGCAGTCGTCATCGCCCCAAAGAGCGATTCTGAGAAGGTCTTCAGAGAGCTAGCTCGATTCAACTTCTTTGACGTTGCCGACGAGGACACCTTCAGGCAGCGGTACGAGCTTGCCGAGGACATCAAGAAGGTAAGGGACCAGCTTGCGATCCTCGCCGATTCGTTGCTCCTGAAGGAGGAGCCTGGGGTTATCGAGGTCCTCACCAAGGGCTATCATGTGAAGACGGAGAAGCTCGAGGCGGAGGGTTGGGCGGACTACGTTGCGAAGGTCAGGGCTGAGGCCGAGCCGATACTGGCCACTGCAGGGAAGCTCAACGAGGATATCCTCGCGACGCGGAGGAGGCTGGAGGAGCTCGAGTCCCAGAGGAGCCTCCTCGAGTTCGTGTCGAAGTTTCATGGAGACGTCGGCGCAATTTCACAGGTGACTCGGTTCTACGCCATGCTGGGCATCGCCAAGACCCGGGATATGAAGGAGCTGAAGCGGAGCCTTCCGAAGACTTCAGTCATCGGCCAGGCGATCGGCAAGAGGGATTCGGTGGTGCTCGTGATCGGTGAGAAGGCCGATGGCCAGAGGATAGAGCGGGTCCTGAAGTCCTTCGAAGTGCGCCCCATAAGCCTGCCTCCAGAGCTGTCACAGGATCCGATCAAGGCCTACGACGACACCGCCAGGGAGATCGACTCTCTCCAGAAGCGGAAGGTCGAGCTGGAGGAGGGGCTCGAGAGGTTCAGGAAGGAGAAGGGCGACCGAATTCTGTACCTCGCCGAAGCGAGCAGGATCGCGAGCGGCGTACTCTCCCACGCGTCGTCGAATCCCTTCTCGAGGTTCATCAAGATCGAAGGCTATGTGCCCAGGGACAGGGCGGAGGAGTTTCGGAGGACGTTCAAGGACTACATAGTCATGGTCGAAGGGGAGAAGAAGGAGGAAGCGAAGGGGGTCCCCACGCTGATGAAGAACCCTCGCCTCGCAGACTCCTTCGAGGCGATAACCCTCACTCAGGGCTCGCCGAGCTACCACGAGCTCGACCCCACCTTGATCATCTCCATAGTCTTCCCCATATTCTACGGGATAATGTTCGCCGACGCGGGCCAGGGGGTGCTGATGTTCCTCCTCGGCCTGGTGCTTTACCTGAGGGGGGCCGGCTCCATCAAGAAGTGGGGGTTCGCCGTGATGTGCTTCGGGGCGGCGGCCACCGTCGTGGGCCTGTTGATTGGGGAGGTCTTTGGGTTCGAAGTGGCGGCAGTGCCAGGGATCGGCCCGCTTCTGAATAACCTCGTCATAGTGCATCTCAAGAACGCCAGCGGCCAGCTTCCACTTAGCAGCGTCATATTGATGATGGAGGTGGCCATCGTCATAGGCATCTTCCACATCTCCTCAGGCCTGGTCCTCGACATAGTGAAGGCATACAAGAACGGCGAGATGGTGGAGCTCTTCTTGGCGAAATTACCAGCATTGATCTTCTACATCGCTGGAATACTCTTCGCGCTGGCCTTCATCGGAGGTGGCTTCGCCTTCACCGGGATGTCTTCGTCGGCGCCGACCCCTCTGATCGGCATCCCCATCAAGACCACCACCTCCATCGCCATCCCGGTGATCCTGCTGATGGTCGTGATCATAATGTTCGGGAAGGCCGGGGCGAAGCTGGTTGGGAAGTTCCACTCCGAAGAGTCCGTCCCCATCACCGTGGTCGAAGGCATAGTCGAAGTCCTCCTGAGGATCGTGGAGTTCCTCGCCAATTCGGTGAGCTATGCACGGCTGGGGATACTTCTGATCGTGCACGTGATCCTGATGGGGGTCGTCAACCTTGCCTGGACCTCCCTGGGGGTCCTGGGGCTCCCCATCCTGATATTCGGGAACGTCGGCGTGATGATGCTCGAGGGGCTCATCGTGTACATCCAGGACCTCAGGCTTCATCTCTATGAATGGTTTACGAAGTTCTACGAAGGGGAGGGAACCCCCTTCAAGCCGGTGCTTCCGGCCCCTCGAAGAGTCGAAGTCGTCTGGACGACCTAGGCCGAAATGAGCTTCTCGACTATCTCCTGGGGTTTGAGCCCAACCTCGAGCCCGAAGGCTATGGAGGACAGGTTCCTCACTTCGACCTCCTTCGCCTTCAGGGCGCCCAGGAGGATGGGCTCAGACATCGGATGGACGGAGAAGGTCCGCTTGGCTGCCTTGAGTGTCTTCAGGTAGAAGGCGTCCTCCAGGCCGCCGATGAGCGCCTCCGGGGTGGCGACGTTGGGTATCATCTTCCTGTAGAGGGAGTGCGACAGGGCGCCGGCGGCCGCCTGCACCGAGCTAGCCCCGAGCATCTCCTCCAACGTATCGGCGTCGATGAAGAAGCCAGGGGTGATGAGGAGCTCCCTGGCCTTGGCCGCAGGAAGATCGAGCCATTTGCTCCTGAGGATTGCCAAGATGTCGAAGGAGTCGACATCGGTGCCCACCAGCGACCTGACGACATTGTTCGGCTTGCCGTGCAGCCGACTGAGCCTCCCCTTCCTCGGGGCGAAGGCCTCTGCCAGCTTCCCGAGAGTGTAGCGGTCGATGTAAAGGTCGAAGGTGCTGACGTCCCTGGTCTGGCGAAACGCGGCCAGGGCCTTGGTGATGTAGGGCCTGATGTCAGAGTCGCCAAGCAGCGTCGCAACCTGGTCGAGGTTAGACGCCGAGAGGATCCTTATGACCAGGTCCCTCCTGCCGGCGAGCTCCTCGGCCTTCAGCACGATCGTGTCGCTCAGGTCCTCATATGACATCCCCATGGCCTTGCCCTTGATGGCGACCTTGAGGTTCCACGACAGGTTTCTCTCGAAGTACGCCTGAAGGAACTGGGGCTTGCGGTAGTAGGTGATGAGCTCGAAATTGAAGACCGAAAGGCTCGACCTGAGCATGGATTCGAGCTTCCTCGCCGGGATGCCTCCCGCCGCGGTCGTGATCTGTTCCCCATATGCGGTGGCCTTCAGCTTCATGGCCATTTCGTCCACGCTCGTCGAGTTGGCCAGCTCCTCGAGGAAGGCCTTCGTGAGGAGAGCACCCCTTGAAGCGTAGGCCTTGACGAACACAAAGACGTCGTCCTGCTTCAGGGCGGCGGACAACAGGCTACGCCTCGCCCATCAAGATCTGCAGGATGAAGGCCCTGACGGCGTCCTTGCTACCCTTTGCCTTGGCTTCGAATTCGCCCATCTCCCTACGGCCTTGGGCGACGATTTGCGAAGCCTCGCTTTCAGCCGACTTCCTGACGGCCTCTATGAGGCTGGACCTTTCCCCTTCCACTTCCTTCACCGCGGCGCCATAGGCCGCCTCGCCTTTTTCCTGGGCGAGCCTCAGTAGCTCCACCT
>CAYYVT010000137.1:0-33619 GCA_964475215.1 uncultured Nitrososphaerales archaeon | reverse complement strand
CCGGTGTCGGTGGTCCCATTGTTGACAAGCGTGACTCCGGTAGAAATCTCAACGTTCCCAAAGAGGTCGAGGTACACGCTGTTCGAGACATAGACAAGGGTCGAAGAGGCGTCGGCATGGACTGTAGCGGCCGCGACGGGCAGAGCAAGGAGCAACGCCAAGAGTAGAGCGCCGAGCCTATGATTCAAACGAACACTCTACCATCGTCAGCTATGGTCGTTATTTATCCTTTTAGACGAGATGGGCTAGAGGCGCCTGCTGAAAGGCGACGCCGCATAATGAATCGCGGGAGCACAAGCTCAAGAAGCATTAAGTTTAAAAAAACCCGAAATCCAGTTAGCGACGAATTGAAGCCGTATTCTCGTCTTCTCCCGAACTCAGACGATGCGGACGAGGAGAGGATGCTGAAGGCCATCGGGATGAAGGCGGTCGACGACCTCTACGTAGATGTCCCGAAAGAGGCATTCGTCAAGGGTGAAGTGGATATACCCGGGCCCTATACGGAAATGGAGGTAGAAAGGATTGTGGAGCAGAGGCTTGCGGGGGACGGCACCTTTCCACCTTCGGCTTGCTTCCTAGGCGGGGGCGCCTGGCCCCATTATATCCCACCGGCCGTCCAGCTCATAACCTCGAGGTCGGAGTTCTACACCTCCTATACCCCCTACCAGCCGGAGGCCAGCCAAGGGATGCTGCAGGCACTGTTCGAATACCAGAGCCTGATCTGCGACCTGACAAAGATGGACGCCGCAAACGCCTCGATGTACGACTGGGCCACGTCCGCTGCAGAGGCGGCCCTAATGGGTATCCGGGCCACAGGAAGGAAGGGTGTGGTCGTCTGTCGGGCCACGGGTCACGACAGGCGTGGCGCCATAAGGACCTATGTAGAAGCGGCCGGAGGGCACGTCCGCGAGGCGGCATTTGACCTTGGGAAGGGCACGACGGACATGAGCTCCCTCTCGTCCCTCGTGACCGACGACACCGCCGCGGTCTATGTTGAGCAGCCGAACATGCTGGGTTGCATCGAAGAGGCCGTGGCGGAAATGGCGGAGGTCACCCACCGGAGGAAGGCTGTCCTTGTGGTGGGGGTTGAGCCTACGAGCCTTGGATTGCTGAAGGCCCCCGGCGAATACGGGGCCGACATCGTCGTGGGGGAGGGTCAGCCGCTCGGAATTCCGCTCAGCTACGGTGGTCCCCTCCTCGGGATATTCGCCGCTAAGGGGGACTTGGGCTTCATCAGGCAGATGCCGGGGCGGATAGTGGGCGAAACAACTGAGAAAGGCTCTAATCGGAAGGGCTTCGTGCTGGTCCTGCAGTCTAGGGAGCAGCATATCCGCCGGGAAAGGGCCACCTCGAACATCTGCACCAATCAAGCTCTCATGGCGGTTGCCGCCTCCGCCTACCTGTCGCTGCTGGGCGGGGAGGGGCTGAAGGCGCTAAGCCGCACTATCTACTCCAACGCTCACTATGCCGCCAAGCGGGTGGGCGAGGTGAAAGGGCTATGCGCGCCGTTCTTTGAATCTAAGTTCTACAACGAGTTTGCCATCGAGCACACTTCGCCGGGGGTTACTTCTAGCCAGCTCTTCCAGAAGGTCAGCGAGCAAGGGGTCTTGGCGGCCCTCCCCCTGAGCTGGTTCTATCCGGAGCTCAACAGGCCAGCCCTGGTCTCGGTCACTGAAGTCCACATGAAACCTGACATTGATCGCCTCATCGAGGCTCTAAGGAGGGCGTTGTAAGGGAATTGGTCTACAGGCAAGCGAAGTGGGACGAGAGGCTCCTCGTCGAGCTGGGCCGCACGGGGAGGGTTGGCTTCGTGCCTCCGCCGCCCATAGACCGAAGCATCGAAGCGGACCTCCCCAAGGGGTTGGCTAGGAACGAGGTCGAACTCCCCTGCCTGAGCGAGCTGCAGGTCGTGAGGCACTTTGTGAGGCTATCCCAGATGAACCTCTCTGTCGATACGGCCTTCTATCCACTTGGCAGCTGCACGATGAAATATAACCCCAAGCTGAACGACCGAGTGGCCTCTCTTCCGAAGATCGTAAATGCCCATCCCTACCAGCCCACCTCCTCCGTCCAGGGCTTGCTCGGATTGTTGTACGACCTTTCGACGATGCTGGCCGAGATAACGGGCACCGATTGCGTGACGACTCTGCCAGCGGCGGGCGCCCATGCGGAGCTGCTGGGGGCGCTGATGATTAGGAAGTACCACCAGGTTAGAAGAGATTCGGAGAGGAACGAGATGATCGTGCCTGACTCCGCCCATGGAACGAACCCCGCCAGCGCACAGATGGCGGGCTTCAAGGTGGTCAAGGTCCCCTCCGATTCGAGAGGGCTGGTTGACGTGGACGAGCTGAAGAAGCTGCTGAGCAAGAGGACCGCCGGCATCATGATGACGGTCCCTAACACGCTTGGGCTCTTCGAGAAGGACGTGCTCTCCATCTCCAGGATGGTGCACGAAGCAGGCGGCCTGATGTACTACGATGGCGCCAACATGAACGCCATCATCGGCCGGGTGAGGCCTGGTGACCTGGGCTTCGATGTCGTCCACCTCAACATCCACAAGACGTTCTCCACGCCTCATGGAGGCGGAGGGCCGGGAGCCGGCCCCCTGTGCGTCAAAGCTTTCCTGCGCGATTACCTGCCCACGCCCCTCCTAGAAAAGGAGGGAGATGTCTACGTCTGGGCTCACGATTTGCCTCATTCCATAGGGGGGGTGAAGAGCTTCTGGGGGAACGTGGGCGTCCTTGTGAGGGCCTACGCCTACCTGCTCTCGCTGGGGCCGGAGGGCCTGCGCGACGTCTCCGGACAGGCGGTTCTCTCATCGAACTACCTCATGAAGAAGCTCGACCCAAGGTACTACGACCTGCCCTACGAACAGGGGGTCCCTCGAAAACATGAGTTCGTGGTCTCATCCAAGCCGCTGGCGAAGACAGGGGTCAAGGCCCTTAACATCGCGAAGTACATCATAGACGAGGGGCAGCACGCCCCCACGATCTACTTTCCGCTCATAGTCGACGAGGCCCTGATGGTGGAGCCCACCGAGACCGAGCCGGTGGAGGAGATAGACCGCTTTGCTGAGACGATGAACGAAATCGGCAGGAAGGCGAACGAAGATCCGGCGGACATAATGAAGAGGCCGATGTTCTCGACCACAGGTCAGTTGGACGACTTCAAGGCATCCCATCCCATGACGCTGAAGCTTCACTGGACCACCAACGGGAGAGCTGGCTAACCGTGACCCGCGTTGCCTTCAGGTACTTCGCATCGTTGCGGGAGTCGCTGGGGTCGACCGGGGAGGAGGCCGAGCTGGAGGGCGGCACGGTAATGGACGCCCTGGACTGGCTCGTGGCTCGGTACGGGGATAGGCTCATCCCACGAATTTTTGACGGGAGGAATCGACTCAGGAGGGAGTTCCGAGTCCTTCACAATGGGGTCGTCTGCGCGCCAGCTAGGAGATCGAAGGAGAAGGTATCCGATGGGGACGAGATAGTCATCGTGCCCCCGGTGGCCGGTGGCTGAGAAAAGCGGAAAACACTAATTAGCATTACGAAGGGGGATGATTCTCCCCGTTGTCAAGAGAACCCGAGGGTGGCCGAGAAAGGCCTCTTTCCGGAACACCTCCCCAAAGAGATCCGGAGGAGGGCCGCCACGGGCAGGGTGACTATGGAGGAAGGACAGGGTCCGATGGTGGCAGAAAAGGGACGCTTCGCCTTTCGCTCCTCCACATGGAGGCCGCCGTGTCGGCCACCGACCTACTCTTCGGACTTGCCCTGGGTCTTTACTTCGGCTTCTATCAGGCCATCGAAATCGCCTTCGCCTACTCAGCCTCGTCGACCTGCCGTCCGGTCCTCGCGTCAATCCATACGGTCCTAGACTTCATGTTGAGCTCTAGGCGAACCCTATAGACAGGATAGTAATAGGTCGAAACCTCGTCCAGCTCCCCACCGACGTACAGTCCGCGCACTAGCTGGCGGAGCTCCTCCTCCCTTATCTCCAAGGGCTTAACTTCGCCTCCCTCGTCCAACTTCTCGGCCGTCACCGGCGTTTCGACGAACCTTGGATTCGGGATATCCACGGTCCTCTTGTAAACCTTCACCCGGCCGCGGCGATACGAGAGGGCTAAACGCCTCTCCTCAAGCCCCTTCAGGGATTTGCGCACTAGATCTTCAGAGAGGTGTGTCCTGATCACCAGATCGAAGACTGTGGATTCGGAGTTCGGTTGCAATGCCAATAGCACCTCGACGTCCCTCTGATTGAGGCCGAGCAGCTGTGAGAGTCCCGTGCCGAAGGCCAAGCCTGGCGAAAGGACGACCTCCCTACCGTCGCGGCCGTCGAGGAGGAGGTACTTCGTCTCATAGTGTTTCTTGACCAGGCCCGCCCTCAGCCTGACCTTAAGCTGAGACAGGGGGACAAGGAATTTCTCGACGCCCATGATCATCTCCCGCCCGCCGAAGACGATGTAGGTGCGCGCCCGCCGGACAAGGAAGAGGACATCCTTCGACGCGACGAGGGAGGGGAACCCCGTGAGCTCCTTCGGGGCGACCAGAGGGGTTAGAGGCGCTGTTGCGGAAGGCTCGGCAGGGGTCTCCTCCGGCAGAGAAGATGGTTTCGGAAATGGGTGGAGAGGGGCGGGAGGTCTGGAGGAAAGGAGAGGTGTGAAGCCTCCGTGGCTCGTCTCCCTCTGTCTGACCTCTATCTGTACGGGCTGGCTTGAGATGTCTCCCATGGCGTAGAACGATCCAGGGGCAAGGGCTGTGAGCTGCTTCGGAAGCTGCTGGCCTGGGAAGAAGTGAGAGACGGCCTGGAGGTCATTGCGGATGACGAGCCTTCCGATAAGCTGGTTGCCGCACTGACTCAGGACGTTCTTATCCACGACCGATGGTCGCTGGGTGCATATCACGATACCGAGGCCCCTCTTCCGACCTCGGCGGGCGATCTCATCGAGAATAGGCAGCCTTTCACCAGCCTGCGGGATGAAGCGGTCAGCCTCCTCCAGGACTATGAGGTACGGTAGCCTCCTGCGGGAAACCTCCGCGTAAAGAGAGGTCAGGATGGTCCCCAGCATGGTCTTCTGGTCGTCCAACCACGAAAGGTCTAGTATTATCGGCTGGCCTTCGAGCGCAGCCGCGGCGAGCTCTCCCACTCGCACTTCGTTCCATCTAAGGTCGGATTTCGTGTCGTCGCCCACCCAAAGGAGATCATACTTCTCCTTCAGAGTGTAATACTCGCCCTCGGTGTCGATGATCAGGAACGGCACCGACGCCTTGCAGAGCTCCTCGCAGAGGACAGCGACGAGGTAGCTCTTCCCGCTTCCGCTGGCTCCGATGACGCAGGTCCTTCCCGTGACGAGGCGATCTGCGTCCACAGAAAATGGCCTTTCGCCGTGCCTGCCCAGCTCCAGTTGAGGCAACGCATGGGCTGAGCTTGCACTTCTAATTATCGGTTTGCACAATCGATGTCGGGACCCCTGGACGGTCATGCGGCCGCAGCCCTAAGCCAGGAATCCAGCTAGGCTCAAGGTCGGACGGGAGCTACCGGTCATCGTCCTTGGAGCCGCTCATCTCAAGGTACTTGCGGATAGGCCCCATCAACTCGGTGAACTCCATGGGGAAGATGAACTTCGTCGCGGGGCTGGAGCCAATCGCCTTGAGTGCGTCCAGGTACTGCAGCACCATGGTCTTGGAATCGATGGTCTTGGCGGCGCCGAATATCGTGTCCAAGGCCTGGGCATATCCCTCCGCCCGCAGGATGGCGGCCTGCCTGTCTCCCTCGGCCCTCAGGATGTTGGACTGCTTGTCGCCTTCTGCGACCGTCACGGTGGCCGTCTTCTTGCCTTCGGCCTCGGTCACCAAGGCCCTCCTCGCCCTCTCCGCGGACATCTGAAGGATCATGGCGTCGGAGACGTTCTTCGGGGGGAGGATCTCTCGGATCTCGACGTTTGCGACCTTCACTCCCCATCTTGATGTGACTTCGTCAAGCTTGGTCCTTAGCACGGCGTTGATGTCCTCCCTTTTGGCCAAGACCTCGTCCAGTATGATGTCGCCGATCACCGCCCTGAGCGTTGTAGTAGCGATGCCCATTGCCGCCCCTTCGAAGTTCTGCACCTGGATGACGGAGTCGGCCGCATTGAAGACCTTGTAGTATACTATGAAGTCGACGTCGACCGGGGCATTGTCCTTTGTGATGCAGGTCTGGTGGGGCACCTGAATGTACCTCTCCCTGAGGTCGACCTTCTTGGGCTGATCGATGAACGGGATGATTATCACGAGCCCCGGGCCCTTCTCCGCCAGGACCCTGCCGAACCTGAAGACGACGATCCTCTCGTACTCCCTCACGATCTTGATCGCCATCGCCAGGAATATGCCGATGATTAGGAGGAACACGAAGATGGCAACGAGGGTCGTAAGCTCACTGGCGGTCTGCAACAGCTCTGTAATCAATCCGCTGATCTCTCGACATAAAGCAGGATGCCGTCGGTTTTAACGATTTTGATTCGTGTCCCCACGAGAATCTCGGAGGCTGAGGTAGCCGACCAGAGCTCGTTCCTGACCAAGACGACGCCCCTCCTTCCCGCTGGGATCGTCTCCTTCACCACCCCGTCCTCGCCTATCATCGCAGGGATGCGGTGATAGGTCTTGGTGACGCTGGTCATCCTGCTGGACGCGAGGCCTACGAAGACTGCAATGAGGACAAGCAGTATGAGAACCCCTCCGACCAGTAGCGTGCCCCCTCCGACCTCCCCTCCCACAATCCTCTGGTAGCCAACCAGGACGCAGGCGATGCCTATCAGCGCGAACCCAGCCAACAGCACGGGCGCCCTTACGCCGATGCGGCTCCGGAGGCTGCTATCCGGCGCCACTGGTCACCTTCTCGACGGTGACAACGCTGCCCTCCACCTTCAGGGCTCTCACAGGGTCGCCCGCCTTCAGGGGTACATCCGACTTCACCGTCCAGTCTTCGGACGCTATGTTGGCCGTCCCGAACTCCGGAGGGTTGAGATCCCTCGACATGTAGCCGACCTTCCCCACCACCTTCCCCTGCGTCACGGCAAGCGGGCGATTCATGGCAGCTTCCCTGAGCTTGATCAGGTAGAGAGTCCCGATGGACGCGAAGGCCGCTACGACAGCCCAGGTGACGTACTGCAGCAAGCCTATGGGGGACGGAGAGTATCCCTCGGCGTTTCCTGCGAGAAGCCACATGCCAAATAACGACAACGCCACCCCTGGGATAAGCCCGAAGCCATGTGAAACCTTGATTTCGAGGATGATGAAGGCACCCGCGACGGCGAAGACGACCAGGGCCACCAAGGGGGCGCCGATGAGCTGGGAGCCGAACAGGCCCAGGGCGATGGAGATGGCCCCAACTACGGTCAATATGATGGAGCCGTGGAAGAGGTCGATGAGGATGGCCACCACACCCAACAACAGGAGTATTCCGTCGAGGGTCGAATCGCTCAGGGTGCTGATGAAGGAATCATAGAGGCTGGGGGAGGTCGACTGAACTGTCGCGCCGGACAGCCCAACCGCCGAAAGGACATCCGAGATGCTGTTCGCGCTTCCGGTCGCGATCCCTATCGAAATGGCCTGCGAAGCCGAAAACGCTTGGTCGCCCAGGACCATGTCGGAGGCGGCCGTGGCGTTCCTGTCATGGCTCTCGGCCAGCGTAACCATGTACGCAAGCATGAAGGACTCGGTATGGTTTTGCTCAAGGTCGGTGCCGCCCACGACTTCGGGCGTCGATGCGCCAATCGCGGAGCTATCCCCCATGTAGATGCCGTCCGTGGCCATGGCGATGTAGCTTCCTGCCGATGCGGCCCAGCCCCCCGGAACAACGTAGGTGTAGACGCTGATGCCGGCGTCTTCGGCGGAGGTGATATAGTCGATTATGTCCTGCATGTTCCCGAGCAGGCCACCGGGCGTGTTCATCTCTATGATTATGGCGCTGACATGTTCGCTCTCGGCCTGCGCCACGACGCCACTCATGAACTGGTCGCTGCCGGGATCGACGGCGACGGAGAAATTGGCGACCAATACGGTAGGGGTCGACTGAGCGAAAGCCCTTGCGGTCACGTTCAGGGAGAGCAGGAGCAACGCCAACGCCAGGAGTGCCCTTTTCGCCATCTGCACTCCTTGAGCGTGGGGTGACCTATAAGCCATTATGAAGCCATTCCGACGATGGGGTCGGCGCTGGATTCGCTGCTTCCCATTACAAAGGTGTCATATTCGATGCTGCTTCAGGTGGGCTCGCTTTCTGAAGATGAATATGTATTCATGCTTGAAGACATAGAAGCCCCCGGCAAGCGCCCTATACCGCCAGAGCTCCTCTTGTTTCCTCTTCCCGCGGGTCACGTCGAAGTTCTTCACGATGATGCTCTTCAAGGCGAAGTCCCCCCGTGCGAGGACTTTCTCCATCAGGCGAAACCCCAAAGGTATCCATTCGCCCCCTGCGTACTTGTCGCCAATGACGAGCGCCATGTAGCGGTCGCCCTCGAGGAAGGGCACAAGATTGTCTAGGCAGGCTGCGAACCTACCGAGGAAGCTCTCGACATCGGGTGCGTTGCTGAGATCGTCCGGGTCCTCCGAGAAGCGGATTATGTCGTGGTAGGGGGGGTGCATTATGAGGAGCCCAACGCCGGTGGCTCCAAAGTGTTTCAAGATTGGTCGGATGTCCACCTTTGAGCTGTCCCCTTCCACTATCTCCGTCCTTCTCCCTGGGAGGACGGGTTCGCTCCCGACTAGTTTGCGGGCCGCGGTCGCCACATCGTGGTTCAATTCGATGCCAATCCCGTTCCTATCCAGCCTTCGACATTCGATTAGGGTGGTCCCGCTCCCCGCGAACCCATCCAGGACCAGATCGCCTTTCTTCGTGTATCTGAGCATCAGCTGCCGAGGTATTTGGGGCACGAAGTTGCCCCAGTAGGAGCCTATGTGCGCGCCTGAAGAGTCCCTCCTTCCCATCAACCACAGGCTGTCGGTCCAGACGTCGTCGTACTCCTTCCATCTCCTCAGGTTGATTTCGTTGACATCGCCGTAAGTCGGCTCCTTCAGGCCATCCCTGAGGCGCCTGAGGTAGTGCTTTGCCCTGGCCAGAGTCTGCGACTCTCGGACCTGTTTGAGCTCACCAAGGACCACGTCGGCCCTCGGACTTGCTGATTCCGTCGTTGAGGTGGCTTTCGTATCGCCATGGCCCCTGGGAATTGGCCCCCTCCGCAGATCGTTCGCAAGGTTTTCCACTTCCTTCCTGACGGAAGCGAGGTCGTTTAGGGCGAGGAGCTCCTCGACTCGCCTTTCCAGCGAGGGCTTGTCGATCAGGATGATAGGGCGCCCGGTCGGCCGCCCCCTTGCCGAGGCCCTCGGTCCTCCGCTGGACAACTTACACTGCATCCCGTTGCGCGTCGATATAAGGGATAGGTACGGGGAGTCGGTCCCTCTAATCTGCAATACTTCCTCCTTAAATGAGGAGGCGGGCGGGCACCGTCAATCCCAGGGCCTCTGTCGAGCGGATGATAACGGGCTCTCGAACGCCCAACAATCGCTTCCGAGGGAGACCTAGACCAAGGTCCTCTTTCCCATCTTGCCGGGTTCCAGGTTGAAGACGATGGTCTTCAGGTTCGTCATCTCGTCTATGCTGTAGCCCACACCCTCTCTCCCTGTCCCCGACTCCTTGGCACCGCCGAAGGGGAAGAAGCCCGTACCATGCCTGGGGAGGTCGTTGACGACTATCTCGCCGGCCTGAATTCTCTTGGCTACCCTCCACATTCTGTAGAAGTCCTTGGAGAAGACGCATCCGTCCAGCCCGTACCTGCTCCTGGATGCGATGTCGATGGCCTCCTCCTCCCCCTTGGCCCTTATCACGGTCACCACGGGGCCGAAGGTCTCCTCCCAGGCTATCCTCGACTCCAGAGGCACCTTGTCAAGGAAGGTAGGCTGATGATAGGCGTCCTTGAAGTCTCCTCCCCTGAGCAGCTTTGCCCCTTTATGCACCGCGTCGGAGACGAGGAGGTTCACCCTAATCGCCGCATCCTTGCTTATCAGAGGGCCTACCTGGACATCCTCTTCGAAGGGGTTGCCGAACTTGAATGAATCGAACGCCTCTACCGCCTTGCTCACGAACTCGTCAGCTACAGCCTCTTCGACGATGATCGCGCTGATGGCGTCGCACCTCTGGCCCGCACCCTTGAGGCTCCCCTCCACGGTCTTGGAGGCGGCAAGGCCGAGGTCGGCGTCGGAGAGGACCACCGCGTAGGCCTTCCCTCCTAGCTCAAGGTGAAGCTTCTTGATGCCGGCCTTCTGGACGATCTTCTTTCCGGCGTCGGTGCTTCCAGTGAGGCTGACCATGGAAACCCTGGGGTCAGACACCAAGGAGTCTCCGACTACGGCCCCGCTTCCGGTGATGACGTTGAGGACGCCCTTGGGAAGCCCCGCAGCCTCGAGCACCCTCGCGAACATGAGCGTCGAGATGGGTGTGGCGCTTGCGGGCTTGGCCACTACCGAATTGCCAGCGAGCAGCGCTGGGATGATCTTGGTCGCTGGGATGAAAAGAGGGTAGTTGAAAGGCGAAATCGCCGCGACGACGCCGACGGGCTCCCTTATGACCAGGGCGATCTTCGCAAGGGTGTCCTTCGACCAATCGCCGGGGATATATTCGCCATAGATTCGCCTGGCTTCGTCAAGAGCTAGGGCCATCCGATTGCTGATCCCCTTCACTTCTCCCTGGGCGTCCGACCTGGTCTTTCCCCCCTCCAGCATGAGGGCGTTCAGGAAGTCCTCCTCGTGCTCGAGGAGGACATGGCGTGCCTCTTCGATTATCCCAGCCCGCTCTATTCCCGCTAGGTCCCTGATCAGATGCTGCCTAGAGTGAGCTGACTCGATGGCCTCGGCTACATCATCCTGAGTAGCGGCAGACGCGTTGGCGAAGACCCCCCCGTCCGCAGGGCTCACGAGGCTGAAGAGTTTGCCGTCTCCGCTCCCCCGCCATTCCCCGCCCGTGAAAAGGTTGAAGACCTTCATCTCCTCAAGATCTCTGTATACACCGTCGAAGAATCCACTCAATTGTAGCTTGTATCCACTCTTTTGCAAACCCACTTCGACCGCGAAGAATCCGCAGGGGGTGTGGGATTTAAGATTAGTGTGGGTTCATAACAAACAACCGAGGAGATTGTTGACCTTTATGAGCCTGTTTTGGTCAACATTAGTTAATCAGATGTAAATGCTTGATGATAACTGCATCTTATATCGCCATCCGTTTTGGGTAGACCTTGCGAGGGAATAGCTTTGGAGGCTAGCGGCGGGCGTATAATCTTCATGGGCGTTGGCACTTCGGGATGTAGAATCGTTAACCTCCTGCAGGGCCGCGGCGTGCAAGCCGCATACCTCTTCGCCAGCCTGGACGAGGAAGACCTTGTGGGAACCGACGGGGTCAACATGAACGGATGGGACGATCAGGAGATTCGAAGCGTCGTGGGCCATTCCATCGCAGGAAGGGGCGTCGCCTTTGTAGTGGCTGGCCTTGGTGGCTGCTCTGGGAGCAACCTCGCGCCCAGGCTCGCCCAAGCAGCGGCGGCTGAAGGGGCAAAGACCTTTGGCATCGCCCTTCTGCCCTTCAAATACCAGCGATGGATGGAGTATAAGGCCGGAGTGGGCCTCTCCAAGATGAGCAACCGTTGCGCCGGCATGCTCGTCGTCGACAGGGAGCAGTTCGTTGAGGAATCGGTGGAGGAGCTTCCTCTCAACAAGCTCTACGAGACCATCGATGGCAAGGTGGCGGACGCCCTAGAAGCCCTCTTCCTTGGGGCCGAGGGAAGTTCGCCTGTCGTCGAATCGAGGAAGTTCCTTCAGATGATGCAGCATGGGAGGGTTTCCCTTGAGATCAAGGACCTTTCGACAGGGTTCGACGAGGGGGTGGCGTCGTTGGTCAGGAGGGCATTTGCCGCGGGGCAGGAGGACGTCGACGAAGTCGTCCTCTACACGGCCGGAAACAGGCCCATAACCTTCGATGAAGCGAGGATGTCATCGGAGGGTCTGAGGAACCTCCTTGGGAAGGACATGAGGATACAGTATGGCAGCAGGGTCGCCGAAAGGGGGTCGGCAGTGGTGGCGATGGTCCTCGCCATGAACGAGAGATCGAAGCTCAGGATCTACGACCCGATCGCCCAGACGCTCGGGGGAAGGACTCTGGATGACGAGCCGGAACAGGGGCTGGCCATCGACATAGGGATCTCATCGATCGACTAGGAGACTTTGGCGCCGTTTTCGATCTCGACGTCGGGCTTCAGGACGGAGAGCTTGTCGTTAGCGAACGCCGCGAGGATCATTACTTCGCTTACTAATCCCATCAGGACCCGGGGCTGCAGGTTTGTCACCACCGCCACCTGGGCGCCGGGGAGCTTTTCGACGTCATAATACGATGCTATCCCCGCCACGGCCCTTTTGACGGTCCCGCCCAGGTCGATCTTCAGCTCGACTAGCTTCCGCGAGCCCTCCACCTTCTTGGCCTCGACTATCCTGCCGACCCTTATGTCCAACTTGGAAAACTCTTCGTAGCTCACCTTGTCGGTGCTCATTCCGCCACTCGAGCTCCGTCGGGCTCAGGTCGATTATAAGTCTGCCTGCCCCGCCCGTAGCTTTCTGCACACGATGAGCATGTGGTCGCTGGAGCCGACGGCCCCGGGGTGGTTGCAATACTTGAAGTGGGCGTACATCCAAGCGTCCCACCTCTTCCGGTTGCGGGACAGGCGGTCAAGGTCGGCATCGAGGGGAGCCGGGACGAATTCGAGCGCCGCCATGTCGAGGGTCTCTCCGCCCGCTCCCTCCATAAGCGACCGCAACTCTTCCGGGAGAAAGAAGTGGCACGCAGTAAACTCAAGAGCACCGTCGTAGTCTCCCGTATCGCATACCTCCCTGAACAATGGAAGCTCGATTTCGTTCTGGAAGCGCGCCAGCTCAATGGGGAGGACGCCCAGCCTGCTCATGACGGAAGCGAAGACGGGAGCCCCCGGCCTGGCCACCCTTACCAGCTCCTTCGCAGCCCTCCTCCTCCGTCGGCTGTCGAGCAAGTGAGACAGCGGGCCGCCGAGGCAGATGACACCGTCAAATCGGTCGTCGGGGAAGCATGCCATGTCGTCGATCGAACCTTCTGCGATCGCGTCGACCTTGGAGAGGAGCCCCTTCCTCTTGAGCATGCTCCGGGCGAACTCGAGGCTCAGTGGCGTGAGGTCGAACAGCGTGGGCCTGTACCCCTCCTTGGCTAGCTCCATCGAGTACCTTCCGGGGCCGCACCCGGCGTCGAGGACCCGCCCGTGGGGAGGGAGGTACTTATGGAGGTAATGCATCGTGGTCTGGTATTCGAGCCTCCGGTATGAGTCCCGGCGCAGTCTAGCCCACTCCTTGCTGACCGTGGAGGAGTAGTATGCCTTTACGTCCTTCATCAGCATGTGGGGCTCCTCAGTCGCTTATTTGGGTTCAAGGTGTCCTGGTCAGGGTCTTCCGAAGGAAGCAGGAAACCTTTAATGGGATAGCGAAGAGGTAATGGGCTGTCAACAGGGTGCTACGTTGTCAGCCAGACCATATAGAGAGCTCCTCGATAGGATAAAGTCAGACCTCCCCGCCGAGGGGGCAAAGCGCGAGAGCAGACTAGTCCTGCCCCAGCCTGTGGTCGTGTTCGTCGGGAGCCGCACGATATTCAGAAACTTCAAGGAGACCTCCACGTTGATTCGGCGAGAGCCCGCCAAGATCCTGATGTACCTGGCAAAGGAGCTGGCCACGGCCGCGTCGCTTGACGCCGAAGGGAGGGCCATATTCATCGGGCGGAGGGGGAAGGACTCCTTCGCGGTCCTGTTGGAGCGGTACGTCAAGGAAAATGTAATCTGCCCGGTCTGCGGTAGCCCCGACACCCACATCGAGAAGACGAAGAAGGTCTCGCTCATGGTCTGCGAAGCCTGCGGCGCGAAGTCGCCAGCGAAGGCGTAACACGATGGCAGGGAAGAAGGGGTTCATCAGCCGCCAGCTATCGTATCAGACTTCCAGGATGGTCAACATCTGCGACGAGGAACTCCTGGGGACCACCCTGAGGGAGGGGAAGCTTAAGGTGGACATCTCCGCCGACTACTTCTCCGGCATAAGGGTGAATGAAAGGACGGCCCTGGCCCAGATCAGGGAGACCGATATCGCGAACCTGGTGGGAAACAGGATCGTGGAAAGGGCAATCCGGGAGAAGCTGGCCCATCCCAAGGCCGTGAGGAAGATAGGCGACGTCTCCTTTCTGATGATATACAAGTTCTCCGTCTAGGGCCTAGTTGACCTAGGGCCTCCACCCCGTCCCAGGGCGACTCAAGCCGGGGGACCTTGCAGCCCCATTGTTTCGCTCAGGGTGTCCCTTTGAAGGATGATTGAGCTATCCGCCAGATCGCCATCTCCTCCACCCTGTGATACTTCACCTGCTTGTCGAGGTCGATCATCAGCCTAGCCCGCCCGATGACCCGACGAAAGTCCTCGTCGGATAGGTCTGAGGCGAAGCTGAACGCCCTCTTCTCCAATCTGAGCATGTGATCGCGAAGCGTGGCTCTGCCATCCACCTCCTGAATCGTTATGCGTTCGGTCGGGGGGAACTTGGCGAGGAATTCGTTCTGCTTCGCGAATCTCTGTCTCCAGGCTGAATAGGGATGTGTGGTGGCTATCCCCAGCTCAGAGGCAGCCCGTTGGAAGGCTCGGTTGATTTCGTCCCTCCCCCCAGCCCCTTCGTTCTTCTTTCGCTCGTGCCTCCTCAGGAACACCACGAGCTCGTCCTGCGCAACCGCCGAGAGGTTGGTGAATGTCAGCGCCGGGTCATCGAGGAGGTGCAGCACGTGGGCTAACAGGGCCGCATCGAAGACCTTCGCCCTAAAGGGAGGTGAGTTGGCATCTGCCATCAGCAGGTTAGCGACGCCCTTGGCTCTTGCCCTTGCAAGCATCCCTCTGGAGAGGTCCAAGCCGACGATCTCCAGGCCCCTTTCCTGAAGGGGGCCGGCGATGCGGCCTGTCCCGACCCCCGCCTCGAGTATCAGCTTCAGGTCGTGCGCCTTCAACACGTCGGCCGCCCGGTCGAGGGCTTCCTTGGAGAGGGGCTCCCTTGTTTCGTCGTACACTTCAGAAATGCGGTCGAATCTGGCGGCGACGTCGGAGGCTGGGGCCAAGGCGATTGACTGCATTGGTCGAGCATTGTCCCACTCCAAAAACGTTCTCCACTAGTTGCATCGGGCGAACGGCACCTGCGACCCCCATCCCGGAGGAGGCCGCCCTATCGACTTCCTTCGCGCGCTTGTGGTCTGGGGAGGCCCTCGGGATCAGTAGCCTCTATCCTTGTTGACCACGTTCATCAGCCTCCTTCCTTCAAGGTAACGCCCAAGGTTCCTGCAGAAGACCTCCGTCGCCCGTTCGAAGTAGTCCTCCATGCCTCCAGAGATGTGGGGGCTCATTATGACGTTGGGAAGGGCCCACAGCTTGCTCTCAGGCGGAAGGGGCTCCTTGGAGAAGACGTCCAGTCCCGCCCCGGCGATTCGCCGATATTCGAGAGCCCTTACGAGCGCATCCTCGTCCACGATCCTCCCTCTGGCTATGTTGATCAGGCAGGCTGTGGGTTTCATCATCCCTAGCTCCTTCTCCCCGATGAGGCCCTCCGTTTCGGCGGTAAGAGGGACGCAGATCACCACGAAGTCGCTTTCCGAAAGGAGCCGGGGCAGCTGCTTAGGAGGCAGGAGGAGGTCCACGTCGCGAGCGGCGGAGGCCCCGGTCGCCGATCTCCTGGTCGCCACCACTCGCATTCCGAACGCCTTAGAGAGCCTGGCCACCTCACGCCCGATGTGGCCCAGCCCAACTATCCCAACGGTCTTTGAGCGAAGGGTCGTCGTGCCGAGCCGTTGCCACTGTCTTTCCTGCTTAAGCCGGAAGCAGGTCATCGCCTGCTTCGTGAACATCAGCATGAGCTGGAGGACGAACTCGCCGATGGCGGTGGCGTGTATGCCGCTGACGTTCGTCAGCGTCAGGGAGCTCCCTCGCACCTCGTCGTCCAGATACCTGTCGACGCCGGCGGAGATGACCTGCACCCATCTCAGACGCGGAGCCCTTCTCACTATGTTGCGGGGTAGGCCGAACCCGTAGACGACTTCGGCATCAGCAAGCAGGCCGTCCATCTCCCTCCTCCTGGAAAGGTCCCCTCCCTCCTCGGCCGCCGCAAGCTCGAAGGCGTCGACCAGCTCCACTCTCGGGCTGACGTCCCTGATCTGCCGCAGAAGCTCGTCCCCGAGGGGGATGGTGACCAGCACCTTCACTCGATTCGCGGGCATGTCCGCTCCCCCCTTTGGAAGCCTGACCCTATAAGGCATCGTCCTGCCGTCGGACGCCAACGGGCTCGCCTCGGCCTCCCGACGGGCCGGCGGCTGTCGCGAGCGTGAGCTGGCCCGATCGAGCAGATGGGCATCCCAATAAGTTTATTACGCATGCAAATTTGAAATCCTTCGGTCAGCTTTGGGAAAGAGAAAGGTGCTGAGCGAGAAGGCCCTCAAGGAGTTCATGTCCCCCTCGGCCGGAGAGATGTTCGGTAGGGTCGTCAAGCTCCTAGGCAGCGACCACATTATGGTCCACTGCAGCGACGGCATTACTAGAGTGGGCCGAATCAGGGGGAAGTTGAAGCGGAAGATATGGATCCGCGAAGGCGACATCGTCCTCATCGCCCCCTGGGACTTCAAGTCGAGCGAGCGGTGCGACATACTCTGGCGTTACACGGTGGCCCAGGTGGACCAGCTCAAGAACAACGGCCAGATCGCGCCGGAGCTCTAATCTTGAGCGATGAGAGATCGAAACAGGAAGACGCCATAGTCAGGGCGCTTTTCAAGTCCGACAAGCAGAACAGGTACCTCAGGAATCGCTCGGAGGACAAGGACTCCCGCCAGGCGGTCTTCGACAGGGATACCCTGTTCACACTCTACGACATGATGAACAGAGGGGAGCTGGACTACCTCAACGGCGTCGTGCAGGCCGGAAAGGAGGGGAGGGTCTACTGGGGCGTCAGGAGGGGGAAGGACGTGGCCGTCAAGCTCTACTACACGACGACCTCGGACTTCAGGAAGAGGCTCATCTACATGACGGGCGACCCGAGGTTCAGGCGGGTAAGGAGGTACGGCCACGGCCTGATCTTCGAATGGGCGAAGAAGGAGTTCGCGAACCTCAGGCAGGCGCACGATGCGGGGGTGAGGGTCCCTGAGCCATTTACGGTGCAGAGGAACGTATTGGTGATGGAGTTCATCGGGGAGGGAGGGGTGCCGGCGCCCACCCTGGAGGAAACGGACGTCAACTCAAGGGACTACGCCTCCGTCCTGCGGCAGATGAGGCTCCTCTACAGGAAGGCCTCCCTCGTCCACGCTGACCTCTCCTCCTACAACGTCTTCAAGCTCCACGGCAGGCTGACCCTCTTCGACCTGGGCTCGGCCGTTGACGTCAGACACCCGATGTCGGCGGAGTTCCTCAGGAGAGACGTCGAGAACGTCAACACCTTCTTCGCAAGGAGGGGAATGGAGATTAAGCCGTCGAAGGAGATAGTGGAGTCGGTGATGGCGTGATGGGCTTCGAGCAGCTGGTCAGGGTCCCCAGGGAGAGGGTAGGTGTGATCATCGGACGGAGCGGCGGAGAGAAGAAGGAGCTAGAGGAGCTGCTCAAGGTGAAACTCTCGGTGGACAGCGAGACGGGTGACGTGATGGTCAGGGCGGAGAGCTCGGACCTCGAAGAGGTGGATCCCTTCAAGGCCATCGAGGTCATCGACGCCATCGGGAAGGGCTTCTCTCCGGAGAGGGCCAGGAAGCTGCTCAAGGAGGACCAGACCTTCACGGTCATCGACCTGAGGGAGACGACCGGGAGATCGAAGTCCTCCATGGAGAGGATCAAGGGCAGGATAATCGGGGAGGGAGGCAAGGCGAGGAGGGTGATAGAGGAGCTCACCGGCGCCTCCATCTCCATATACGGCCACTACGTCTCCATCATCTGCGACGAGGCCCATGCGAAGCTCGCCGGCGATGCCATCGCCATGTTGGCGTCCGGGAGCGAGCACAGGAGCGTCTACGAGACCCTCCAGAAGGCGCGGAGCAAGGAGAAGCTCGACCGGATGAAGCTTTGGGAAGATTAGCCCGTCGGGCCGAGGCGGGGGTCGTTTTATGGAGATGGCGGCAGGCGCATGCGATGGAGGGCCCGCGTCCTCGTTCCACCGCCTCCCCGTCGAAGCCTAGAGGGGCCCGGGGAGCGCCCAGCGGCGAGCGGGCCCGCCGTCACCAACCCCCAAAGTCTCAGCCTTACGCTCTGAGCCACGGACGTTAAGCAAAGCAGAAATCCGACTGCGGGAGCCAATAGAGGAGGAAGCGACCTTGGAGGACACCCCTTCCGACATGAAGGAGATAATGGGACCGAACGAGCAGGTGGAGCTCTACATCAAGCAGAAGATCTACCACCCGAAGATCAGCATCGACTCGGTAGTCATCACGAACGAGCGGGTCATCCTGAGGCACCCGCATGCCCTCAATCTGAAGAAGGACTACACAGACTTCAACTACCAGGACATCTCGAACGTGATCCTGGACAAGGGGATCCTCAGGTCGAGCGTGAAGTTCACGCTCAGGCTCGGCGGGGAGCCGATGGTCCTTAACGACCTGCCCAGCGATCAGGCGGAGAGAGCCTACGGGATAATCCGGGAGAACCTTGTGAGGTTCCAGGCGCCCTTCTCCACCGGCATGGCCGGCGTGCCCCCCTTTGCGGGGGGCGGAACCTCGCCCCTGGCCCAGGGAAGGGCCTGCCCCCGATGCGGCGCGCCCGTCTCCGCTGGCCAGAGGTTCTGTGGCTCCTGCGGGGCTCCGATGCAGTAGTCCCGCCGCCCGAGGGTCGTTAAATAGGGCATGTCGTAGAGCGAGCGATGACGCTCTCACAGGAGCTGCCTCACGTCCCGACCCCTGAAGAGTTCCCCGCCCTCTACGCCAGCGGCATGTCGATAAACGAAATAGCGGCGAGGATCGGCAGGTCCAGGACCTTTGTCACGAAGCGATTGCTAAGGGCCGGCGTCGCGCCAAGGAGCCGGCAGGAGGGCAAGGCGGCATACATTCAGAGGCATCCTGAATACGCCGCCAAGATCTACAAATGGAGGGTCAGAAATCCGGGCGTAATCACCGATGCGAAGATCCTCCTGATGACTGCAATCATTACTGAGGGATGCATCTGCAAGAGTGGCATACATTTCACGAACACTCAGGAACAGTTACACGGAATGTTCAGACACCTTGTATTGGAAGCTTACGGAGACATTCACATAGGCAGAAATGGGCTCAATTCGAGATTCTCGAGCATTGCCGTCAGAGAGGATATGGCTCCTCACATACAGGGTAAGGTATTCTCGCAAGCCTGCCTTGACAGGATCCTCAGCTCAAGGGAATTATGCGCCAAAATCATGCGGATCATCGCCGACACAGAGGGCTCGATGATAATCTCGATTAGGAAGGCCCCACGGAACTTCACAGTCGAATTCAGGGTTGTCCTCGCCTCTACAAACAGGATGTTCAGTACTCAGATCAAGGCGATATTGAACGCGCTAGGAATAGATTCCAACACTAACCGCGTTGGAGTCCACATTATGAAGAAAGACCACATCAAGAAGTTTGTCGAGATTGTCGGCTTCACGCCGGGGCTGAAGGTAATCAGGAAGAAGGCTGGTGTGGGCGTTTGGTACGGATGCGACAAGAGCATCATGACAAGGGTGTTTCTGCATATCTCCGACTACCAAGACGAAGCTTGGGGCAACCCGATTCGTTTCTTGTTTGCCAACTGTCAGACACGAGAAGCGACTCTTGAAAGATTAATGAGCATCTATCGACAGGTTTCTGGCGGGTGAGGGCGAATGCCGTCGAATAGTGTTACTTTCACTGAGGCATCAGCGTCCGATTTCTTTCTATAGAAACCGGGATCTAGCGGGCTTCAGCAACCCCTCGAGGGCCCTCTACTCGGCCTGCCGTGAGCTTGTCGAAAATAGTTTCGATGGGACCGAGCTTCTGAAGATCCTACCCGAGATTTACGTGCGCCTTTCGTGCACGCCGGGAGAGGAGGAGAAGCCAGAGCCCAAGCACTACCAGCTCCTCGTCAGGGACAACGGGTCTGGCGTTGAGCCGGAGCACGTCCCCAAGGCCTTCGGGCGCATCTTCTACGGCTCGAAGTACAGGCTGAGGCAGGCCAGGGGCATGTTCGGAATGGGGGGGACCATGGCCGTCCTCTACGGCCAGATAACGACCAACAAGCCCGCCGAGATAGCCACCTCCACCGACGGCGTGAAGGCCCACTCCTTCGCCATCACCATAGACATCGAGAGGAACAACCCGATAATCCTCAGGCACGACGTGGTGGACGCCGAAGGATGGAGGGGGACCCAGGTCAAGATCGAGCTGGAAGGGGACTACTTCAGGTCGGCCTCGAGGATCCAGGACTACCTCCGCCAGACGGCCCTTGTCACCCCCTACGCCGACATAACCTTCGTCGACCCCAACGGCAGGCTGATGACCTTCGCCAGGGGCACCGCCGAGATGCCCGAGCCCCCGAAGGAGACCCTCCCCCACCCCCACGGACTGGATGTTGAGGCCGTCAAGAGGCTCGTCCGCTCCTGGAAGGGGGGCTCCATGGCCAAATTCATGGTCAGGAACTTCCACAGGGTCGGCGAGAAGATCGCCAGGGACTTCCTAGTCTCGGCCGGCTTCGACCCCGGGGCCGACCCCAGGACCCTCAGCGGCGACGACATCGTGAGGTTCACCGAGGCCCTCCACGCCTACGAGGGCTTCCTCCCGCCCGACGCCAGGTGCCTCTCGCCCTTGGGGGAGCAGATCTTCTCGGCTGGGATCGCCAAGGAGCTCGCCCCCGAGTTCTCGGCGGTGGCGGTGAGGGACCCGGCGGCCTATTCGGGCTACCCCTTCATAGTGGAGGTGGGGCTCGCCTACGGGAGCAGGGCCCTGCCCCCGGGCCTTAGGCTGCTCAGGTTCGCCAACAGGATACCCCTCCTCTACGACGAGGGGAGCGACGTTTCGTGGAAGGTCATAAACGAGGAGATAGACCTGAAGAGGTACAGGGTCCCCTCGGATTCCTCTCTCGTCCTGATCACGCACATCTGCTCGACGAAAATCCCCTACAAGACTGTGGGGAAGGAGTACATAGCCGACAGGCCTGAGGTCGAGAGGGAGCTGAGGAATGGGATACGGGAGGTCCTCAGGAGGCTCCAGCTCTACCTCAGCCGGAAGGGCTCCATGGAGAGGCAGGTGAAGAGGATGAACATCTACGGCAAGTACATCCCCATGATAGCGAGGTTCAGCGCCTCCCTCTATGGCAAGAGCAGGCCGCCCCCCTTCTCTAAGCTGCTGGGGCAGGCGGATGAGGGCGAAGGGGAGGGAGGGGATTGAAGGAGCGAAAGGTCTCGGAGCAGAGGAAGGAGGAGGTATTCGCCCAGCTGAGGGAGATGGGGAAGGAGGCCTACGAGGCCATAGAGGAGGGGAGGTTCCCTGAGATCACCCTCCCCAGCCGCTCCGTGAAGAACATAGTCTACGACGAGGCCCTGAGGCAGTTCGTGCTGGGGGCGGCGTCGGTGAAGAGGTCGTCCCACAACGTGAAGCACATCAGGCCCTACACCCAGCTCCTCTGGCTGGCCTTCTTCTCGCAGCAGCTGGTGAAGGAGAAGAAGACGTCGACCCTGAGGGACGTCTACTACTCGGCCCAGGCCTACAGCACCGAGTTCGCCGACCAGGCCGAGTCAGACGAGACCATCACCGACCTGGAGACGGCGCTGATGAAGGCCAGGGAGGACTTCAACATCTACCCGGAGGAGAGGAGCTCCATCTTCGGGCAGCTTACGGTGGAGTACACCATACCTGGCTACGAGGGGAAGAGGCTGGACCTCACTTCCCACCCCGACGGGGTAATGATTGGGCCGGCGCTGACGACGGCGGAGTTCGCCGACACCGACGCCGAGATGGTGATAGCCATAGAAAAGGGGGGCCTCTTCACTAGGTTCATCGAGGAGAACGTGCACAGGAAGCACAAGGCCATCCTCATCAACACTGCGGGGCAGCCGCCCAGGAGCACACGTTACATCATCAGGAGGCTCAACCAGGAGCTCCACCTCCCGGTCTACATCATGTGCGACGCGGATCCATGGGGCTGCCATATCGCCATGGTCATCGTGAGCGGGTCGGCGAACGCGGCGCATCTCAGGGAGCTTACGACGCCCGACGCCAAGTGGATCGGCGTATGGGCATCGGACGTAAACAAATTCAAGCTCCCCCACGACAAGCTCAACGACCTCGACATCAAACGCCTATACGAGCTCCAGAAGGACCCCAGGTACGTTGAGAAGCTCTGGAGGGACGAGATAGATTGCTTCCTGAAGTATAGGAAGAAGGCTGAGCTGGAGGCCTTCGCGAGGTATGGCCTCACGTACATCGTGGACAAGTATCTCCCGGAGAAGCTCGAATGGGCCAAATCCCTGTGACCCAAAAGGGTTTAAATTCTCGCGCAAGGGGGCTTTAGTTGGAATGAATGACAGGGCCGAGGTCATACTGCGCTTCCTTGGCGCAGCGACGCTGATCATGGGCTTCCTCCTCGCCTACTACGCCTGGACGACTTCGCCATCGCTGTACCCCCCACTTCAGGTCTCCTACGTCGTGGCGGGGGTCGTGATGGGAGGGGCGGGCTTCCTGGCGCTGATCTCGAAGTACGAAGAGTGAGCTCCTTGATCAGGGTGGCCTTGTTCGGAGCCGGCAACAGCGCTGGGGCCTTCGCGGACTCCATTCAGAGATATGGGAGGAGAGGAGGGGAGGGCCTCTGGCATGAAAGGGTCGGGGGGCATACCGTTGGCGAGCTGAAGGTGGTCCTCGCCTACGACGTGGACGGCGACAAGGTCGGCAAGGCCTTCCATGGCACGAAGGTGAGGCCAGGGCTCCTCCTCGACGAGCCCCCCAGGCATCTCACGCAGGGAGGCTTCAGGGAGCAGGGGGAGGCCTCGCTCGAAGGGGAGCTCAAGAGGGCGAAGGTGGACGTAGCCCTGAACCTCATCTCGTCGGGCCAGGAGAGGTCATCGAAGAAGTACGCGGAGATCTGCGGCAGGCTCGGCATAGCCTTCGTCAACGGCACCCCCGCGCTCGTGGCCAACGACAGGAAGATCGCCTCGGCCTTCAGGAGGGAGGGCGTGCCCCTGGTGGGGGATGACCTGCTCAGCCAGATGGGGGGGACCATGCTCCACAAGGGGATAATGGACTTCCTCCAGCAGAGGGGGATAAGGGTCGTCAAGAGCTACCAGCTCGACGTCGGCGGCTCCCCCGATACGCTGAACACCCTCAAGGACGAAATAAGGGCGTTCAAGAGGGGGATAAAGAGCCAGTCCATAGCTGAGGAGCTCCCTTACAAGGTCGACACGGTGGCGGGGACCACGGACTTCGTCGAGTTCATGGGGTCGAAGAGGACGGTCTACCTGTGGATCGTGGGGAGGGGACCTTTGGACGAGCCCTACGTCATGGACGTGTTCTTCAAGAGCAGCGACCCGGTCAACGCGGCGAACATACTCCTGGACTCTGCGAGGGCCGCCTTCGCGGCCAGGGGGAGGGGGGGCGTGGAGGAGGTCATCTCCGCCTTCGGCTTCAAGAACCCCCCGAAGCGCGCAGGGGTCAAGAGGGCCATGGCGGCCTTCGAGAAGCTCTACTTGAAGTAGCTCTTCTCCCGCATCGGCTGCTGCGAGCGAGCCCAGCGGATTTCGGGCGACGAAGGAGGCCCAACGAGAGCCTGTGCGTCTCCTCTCCTTTGTGCGGCGCTGGCCGGGGCTCCCTTCCATCGGTGACGGGGGGCTCACCCAGTAACGCTTATAACGAAACCAGACTTCAGCCCTTGCGAGCGCTGCCGTCGAGCCGCCGTTGGCCCCGTTGGGGCCGACGAGAGCTCAGCGTGGTAGAGCAGCTGACTTCCAAGAAGGCTGAAGCTGTTAATCCACGCAGAGACCAGCTGGTCGCAGGTTCGAGTCCTGCCGGCGGCGCCTAAAATTCGCCTATCGCAAGCTGATTTATTGAATGACTATTCGTATGCCTTGCTTCTGTGCCTGATCCTGAGGACAATTACGTCTTCACCAGACAGGGCATAGACCACGCGATAGTCTCCAACTCTTATGCGGAAGAGGCCTCTGAACTCACCAGCGAGAGGCTCGCCAGCTCCAGGGTTGCCTCCGAGAAGGGTTCCTATCTCGCGGAGAATTCTCCGGCTGTCCTTGGCCTCGATGTTCTTGAGGTCGTGGCGGACGGAGGATTTGTATAGGATCTTAGTCGTCAGGGCGGGTCAGCTCTTCAGCAGAAACCAATGCGTCATCCTTGTCGTTAAGCCTGTGAAGAGCGATCAGGTAGTCTTCGTACTCCCCTAGGTACTCGCGGAGGGCCTTGTTCACGATGTAGGTCCTTGGCCGATCCAAGGATTTGGCGAGTTCGTTGAGCCTCCTCGCAAGGTCGTCGGGAAGCCTTACTGAGACCGCTTCTGTCATCACTATATGACAAGCAAGACCAGTATTTAACCAACCCGCATGCTCCGCCACTTCTTGCGTTGTGCCACCCGAGTCCATTCTTGGAATCAAATCTGGTTCGATTCCTGCAGGCGGCGCCTCAAATCAACTTCATCCGAGAGAGACGACAAACCCAAACCCTGCGGTTCAGCGGTAGGTTATCCACACGAGTGTGGAGAAGCTGATGGTCTTGAGGAGGCCGATGGCCAGCACAAGTGGCTCCACCGAGGGGGTGTAAAATGGCATCATGTCGAGGTTGAAATACAAAGTGGTGAGGCCTTCGACTATGAAGATCAGCACGAAAGCGAGCAATGCTGCGGAGAGGGGAGACCTCAGCTTCCTGAAGCTCTGCACCCCGGGGTAGAGGAGGGCCAGGAGGAGCGCTAGGTTGATCCCTGAGACGATGAACGTCAGGTCCATCAGGGTGCTCATTCTATGTACCTCTTTTCGCGCGCTCCTTTCTTATTTTGCCTTTTTCCATATTCGCTCCAAATCTCCTTCAAGTATCCAAGGTAGGCCTCCCCCACCTGGCTCAGGAAGTAGGGGGCCCCGTAGGAGCCTGCCGCAGGGGTCTGGAGGATCCCGTTCTGGAGGAGTATACGCAGGTGGTGCTCCACGGCCTTGTAGTCGATTCCCAGCTCCTTTGCCAGCTGGTTGGCGTTCATGGGCCTCTCAACGAGCGTCATCACGAGCCTGTAACGCATCTCGGCCCCCCTGCTGAAGGCGAAGAGGTACAGGAGCAGCTGCTTGAAGCCCCGCTCGTCCTCCAACGGTGGGGAGGCGGGGAACCCGTCCGCTTAAAGTTATTTGGACGGGATTTGGAGGCGAATTGGAAAGAACCGTTAAGACAAGTCCGTGCCCGTCCCTGAGGCAAATGGCGACCAGATCTTCCACGATATTGGCTGTGGCGATCGTTATCGGGCTCGTGGTGGGCGTCGGCGCCGGGTATGTGGCCTGGGGGGCTCAGGTGTCCTCCCTCCAGAGTCAGCTCACCCAAAGCAAGGACAGCGCAAGCATGGCTCAGGCGGAACTCCAGAACTACACCGTCCCCATCGCGCTCTCGCCTCAGGGAGGGCAGATGGTGGAGAGCGCCTGGCTGTTCATAGCTCCGACTGGGATGGGCGACTACTCGGTGGTGATCAGCGCGTCGGGGCTTGACAACTCCTCCAGCAACGCATTCATCGTCGAAGCGGTCTCGAAGACCGGATCCATGAGCACGGCGCCAATTACAGGGAACGACACGACCTCCGAATTCGAGGCGAATCCCAGCGGCAACGGGCTGTTCGCGGCGACCTTGATGTCGGACCCGCGGACGACCTTCGAAACCATCGAGGTCTTCCTCCTTCCCGGAATGTCGATGACCTCTTCCGTCCTGATCGCATCGGCCAACCTAACCTAGGCGACTTGGATGTCGTCAACTCGAGCCAGGGCATTTCTGGTGGGCGCGGCCGCCGGGGCCCTGGCGCTATTTCTTTCATATATCCTGAGGATCTACGCCGGAGGTAGCTTCCTTCCTGAGCTGGCCGCCCAGACCCTTGTCTCATTCACTCCAGGCTCCATCGAGTCGGGCGCCGTGGAGACGCTCGGGAGCCTGGCGAAGTATACGGCCTTCAGCGTGGCCGTCGTTGTCAACGTCTCCCTCTACGGGCTCATTGCGGTCCTGTTGGTGGGCTGGGGCGGTGGGCTTCGCCTGCGGTCTACGCTTGGACGGCACCTCTCTGCGTTCGTCCTGGCGTTCGCGGTCATAATGGGCATCAGCCTGGCCCTTCAGCAAGCCACCCAGATAGCCACCCAGAGGGCGGACCTGCTGACCCTCACGGCCGAGGTGGCCTTGACGAGCCTGGTCTTCGGGTTCACGTTCAGTGAAATCGGGGACAGGTATGGCCTGTTTTCAGCTGCGGCCACGACTTCGAAGCTGGCCAAGATGGAGCCAGCAGACCGAAACAGGCGCTTGATAATAAAGTCGGGCGTAGCCCTGGGCGCCGCCATCGCTCTCCTGTACCTCGGCTTCGACGTCCTCACCAGGCAGTCGGTGAGCGCCCCCACCGTAAGCACATCGACGTTCTACGCTGGAGAGGTTACGTCGAACGACCAGTTCTACCGGGTGGACATCAACATCTTTCCTCCTAGCGTCGACGGCAACTCCTGGAACCTCTCAGTGGGGGGGCTGGTGGACAACCCCCAGGGCTTCTCCCTCGCCGACCTTACCTCCATGCCATCGGTGGAGGAGTACGCCACCCTAGAGTGCGTGAGCAACACCGTCGGGGGAAACCTCATGAGCTCCGCCCTCTGGAAGGGGGTCCGCCTCTCCGACGTGCTGCAGAAGGCCGGCGTGGGCCAGTCGGCATCGTACGTAGTGTTCAATTGCACGGACGGCTACGACGTGGGCATACCACTCCCTGCGGCCTTGGCGGATGGCACCATCCTAGCCTACGAAATGAACGGCCAGCAGCTCTCGGCCGAGCACGGCTACCCCCTCAGGGCCATAGTCCCAGGGTTCTACGGGATGATGAACCCGAAGTGGATAACGGGGATTCAGCTCACCGACAAGGTCTACCTGGGCTTCTGGCAGCAGAGGGGCTGGGCCAACGCGGCGATGTATCAGACGGAGTCGGCGGTGGTGACCGTTGGTGGAAGCGGTCTAGCAGGCAGGTTCGGGATCGCGAGCCCCTCCACCTTGGCCTCGGGCACCTCCGCGACGGTAGCGGGGGTGGCCTTTGCCGGAGATAGGGGGATTTCCAAGGTTGAGGTCAGCTTCGACGGTGGCAACACCTGGTCCGCGGCCACGTTGAAGCCCCCGCTGTCCGGATACACCTGGGTGCTTTGGTCGATTCAATGGATTCCACCCGGCCCCGGCGATTACAAGATTGAGGTCAGGGCGACCGACGGTGACGGGAACCTCCAGACCTCGGTGGCCGCGGACCCATTCCCGAACGGCGCCACCGGTTACGACTCCGTTGGAGTGTCCGCCACGCAGCAGTAGGGGCCCAAATCCCCGTGTCGGCATCGGCTTCCCCCGCCCCATTACCCCCCTCAGGGGAGCCGCCAGGATGTTAAAGTCTGAGCGCGCAGTCTTCACCTCCAAGGCAATTGTTTTAGGCTTGGTTTCATTTCAAGGCCCTTACTGTCCAAAGGACGATGCTCTCTGCGCCCGCCGATTCCTGGAAGCTAGGCCTGATGCCCCAGGCCGTCGCCAACGGGCTTGCGAACATCCTAGTGCTGCTCTACCTCATCTCCGCCCTCCACGGGAGCCTCCTCGACATCGGGCTAGTCACCGGGGTGGCTGCCCTGGTCCTGATACCCTCGCAGATGTTGTGGGGGAGGCTCGTGGACGCCCTTGGCAGGTGCAAACCCTTCCTGGTCCTCGGCTTCCTGGGGATGGGGGTCTCCTTTGCCGCTGTTCCTTGGGCGGGCAGCGTGGCAGTGCTTCTTGCCCTGGTGTCCTTGAAGTCTGTTGCATACGCGGCCACCCTCCCCGCCCGACAGCTTCTCACGGTGGAGTCCGAGCAATGGAAGGGCTGGCAATCGGGCATTGCGAGGATGCAGTTCTTGACCTCTTCAGGAGAAACCATCGGCCTGGGAATCGGCACGCTGACGGTGTCTGTCCTGGGCTTCGGTCAGCTCTTCCTCCTATGCGCGGCCCTCTGCGTGACTTCGGCTGCCCTGCTCGAAGTTGTGGCCCGGGAGCCAGGGGTCATGATCCAAAGAAGGATGGTGCAGCTCGAGCGCTCCATGTCCACCATCGTCGCGGTTTCGAGCTTCATGGAATACAGTCGGCTTCAGCCCCAGAGGCCAGCCTACAACAGGCTCCTGGGGACGCTCAAACGTTCGACGAAGTTCCTGATGATCGGAATCTTCGGCTTCTCCCTCGCCGGGTCGGCGTTCTACTCTCCGCTGCCGGCATATTTTCTTCGGTTCTTCTCCTCAGGCTCAGTGTTCCTGATCCTCTTTGGGGGCTCGCTGGGGGAGGCCGTGTGCTACCTGCTGGTGGGACGCCTCGCCCAAAGCGCCGGCATGAGCCTGATGATGTCTTCATTCTTGCGGGCCATCATGCTTCCGCTCCTTCTGCTCGCTGCCCTAGGGGCAGCACCTGGCCTCGCCATAACGGTGGCCGCCCTTGCCGCGCTTATGGGCCTCGGGTCACTCTTCGACGTTTCGAGCACGTTCGCCTACCTGGAGACCGCACAGGTTGGCTGGGCCGGGCTCTATGGGGCGCTGGTGGGCCTGGGGAACGCGGGTGGAGGATTCCTAGGTGGATTCGTCTCGATGCGGTTCGGATTCGCTTCCTTGTTCGCCCTCTGCAGCCTGATCTTCGCTGGAGCCTTCGTCGCGTTTTGGCTGCAGTTCAAGGAGGCGAGTTGGCCTGCAAGTTGACAGCGATGCTGGGGGCGAAGGCGCCGGCGTGGCCGAGGTTCAGTTGCCAATGGAATGCAGGCGATTCTCTAGACGCTCGGTTCGCCATCGAGAGATAATGCGCCTAACGATAATCCAAGGACGACCTATCCGACCTGCCGCATCATCATCCCGACGTCGCTGTGATACTCCTGTAGGGGCTTCGGCTCGATGGCGCCGTTCTTCATCGCCTTGATGCCATGGGCCGCGGCGAACGCCGCCTGAAGGGTCGTGATGTAGGGAACGTTGTTCTCCACGGCGACGCGCCTGATGTAGAAGCCATCCTTCTTGGACCTTTCACCGCTGGGCGAATTGATGACTAGGTCGATTTCTCCGCTTACTATCATGTCCGTTATGTTCGGGCGGACTTCGCCCACCTTCGCCACCTCCTTGACAGGTACTCCTGATTCCCTCAGATGCTCGGCGGTACCGTGTGTCGCCACCAACTTGAATCCAAGGCCGAGCAGCTCCCGGGCTATGGGCAGGATGTGAGGCTTGTCCCTGTCGTTCACGCTTATGAGGACCGTCCCAGCCATTGGGAGGCAGGTACCCGCCGCGAGCTCCGCCTTGTAATAAGCCATCCCGAAGCTGTGGTCGATCCCCATCACCTCGCCCGTTGATTTCATCTCGGGACCAAGCACCGGGTCGACCCCGGGGAGCTTGCTGAATGGGAGGACCGCCTCCTTCACCGCCAGGTACCCCAGGTTGAGCCTCTCCTTGATCCCGAGATCGCTGAGCTTCCTTCCCAGCATCAGCTTCATCGCGATCTTCGCCATGGGGAGACCCGTGGCCTTACTGACGAAGGGCACAGTCCTTGAGGCCCGGGGGTTGGCTTCTATGACGTAGACCCTGTCGCCCTTGACGGCGTACTGGACGTTGATCAGGCCAACCACTCCCAGCTCCAGGGATATCCTTCGGGTGTATGAGATGAGCGTTTCAATTACCTTGCTGCCGAGGCTTATCGGGGGCAGCACACAGGCGCAGTCCCCCGAATGGACGCCGGCCTCTTCGATGTGTTCCAAGATCCCACCGATCACTATCTGCTCCCCGTCGCAGAGCGCGTCCACGTCGACCTCAAGGGCGTCTTCGATGAACTTGTCGATCAGGACGGGCTTCCCGGGGGACACCTTGAGCGCCTCGACCATGCTTTCGATAAGAGAACGTTCGTCGTAGACGGTCTCCATGGCCCTCCCTCCGAGGACGTATGAGGGCCTTATCAGGACTGGATACCCCAGCCTATTCGCCGTGGTCTTTGCTTCTTCGACTGTGAGGGCGACGCCGTTCTCGGCTTGGGGGATGTCTAGCTTTCTGAGAAGATCGGCGAACCTCTTCCTGTCCCCTGCCCTGTCGATCGCGTCAGGAGACGTCCCGAGGATCCTGATGCCGCTCTTCGAGAGCTCCTCGGTGATGTTCAGAGGGGTCTGACCGCCAAACTGGACGACGACCCCTTCGGGGCGTTCGCAGTCCAGGATGCTCATCACGTCCTCGTAGGTTATGGGCTCAAAGTAGAGCCTGTCCGAGACGTCGTAGTCCGTGGAGACCGTCTCCGGGTTGCTGTTCACCATGAGGGCGTCTAATCCTTCCTCCTTCAAGGACGAGGAAGCGTGAACGCAGCAGTAGTCGAACTCGATGCCCTGGCCTATCCGGTTGGGCCCCGATCCAAGGATGACCACCTTTCTCCTTTCCTTGGGAGCCGAGTCGGTCTCTTCGCCGTAGGTGGAGTAGAAGTATGGGGTCTTGGCCTCGAACTCCCCGGCGCACGTGTCCACCATCTTGAATGCAGCCAAGAGCCCCTTCGATTTCCTGGACCTGCGAACCTCGGCCTCCGTCGACCCGAGGAGGTAGGCCAGCTGGCGATCGGAGAAGCCCAGCCTCTTTGCCTCCTTTAGAAGGTCATCCGGTAAGCTCGCCAGGGAGAAATGACCTAGCTCTTCCTCAAAGTCCACTATCCCCTTCATCCGGTCGATGAACCAGGGATCGATCCCTGTGAGATCCGCGATCTTTTGGACCGCAAAACCGTTCTTCAGGGCAGCAAGGATGTGGAATATCCTTTCGTGATTGGCCTGCACCAGCCTCCTGCTAATCTCCTCCTCCGTCAGCTCCTTCTCCTTTCCGTCCCCACCGAAGCCGGCCCTACCGATTTCGAGAGAGCGTATGGCCTTCTGCAGCGCCTCCTCAAAGCACCTCCCTATGGCCATCACCTCCCCGACGCTCTTCATCTGCGTCGTAAGCCTATCGTCCGCCGACGGAAACTTGTCGAATGCAAAGCGGGGGATCTTGACGACGACGTAGTCCAGGGTGGGTTCGAAGGACGCCGGCGTCTCCCTGGTGATGTCGTTGGGGATTTCGTCGAGGGTGTATCCAACGGCCAGCTTTGCGGCTATCTTGGCTATCGGGAACCCCGTGGCCTTGGAGGCCAGGGCGGAGGAACGGGAAACCCTGGGGTTCATCTCAATCACGACGACCCTTCCGTTCTTCGGGTGGATGGCGAACTGTATGTTGCTCCCGCCCGTTTCGACCCCGATCTCGCCCATTATGCGTATGGCCGCGTCCCTCAGGGCCTGGTACTCCATGTCGGTGAGGGTCTGGGTCGGAGCCACCGTGATGCTGTCCCCGGTATGAATGCCGAGCGGATCGAGGTTTTCGATGGCGCAGACTATGACCGCGTTGCCGGCGGAATCCCGCATCACCTCCAGCTCGAACTCCTTCCAACCGATGAGCCCCTCCTCGATCATCACCTCGCGTGTCAGGCTGAGCGAGAGGCCGCGCTGGGTGATCCGCTTCAACTCTTCGGCATTATAGGCGATGCCTCCCCCCGTACCCCCGAGAGTGAATGACGGCTTGATCACGAGGGGGTATCCGAACCTAGCCGCCAGTTCAACGGCCTCTTCCGCCGATTTGGCCATCCCGCTCCTGGGGACCTCGAGCCCCAGCTTCTCCATCGATTTCTTGAAGAGCTCTCTGTCTTCGCCTTTCTTGATGGCTTCAGGCTGAGCCCCGATCAGCTTCACTCCGTGGCGGCTAAGGACCCCCCTATCAGCGAGGATCGTGGCCAGGTTGAGCCCTGTCTGGCCGCCGAGGGTGGGCAGCAGGGCGTTGGGCTTCTCCAGCTGAATTATCTTCTCCAGGACCTCGGGGGTCAGGGGCTCTATGTAGGTCCTGTCTGCGGTGTCAGGATCGGTCATTATGGTGGCGGGGTTGGAGTTGACCAGGACGACCTCGTAGCCGTCCTCTTTCAACGCCCTACAGGCCTGATAGCCGGAGTAGTCAAATTCGGCCGCCTGGGAGATGATGATGGGCCCCGAGCCTATGATGAGTATCTTCTTGATGTCCTCCCTCCTAGGCAACTTCTACCACTGCTCCATCATCCTGATGCACCTATCGAAGAAGAAGTAGGTGTCGTGGGGGCCCGGCCCAGCCTCGGGATGGTACTGCACCGCCAAGAGGGGAAGCTCCCTGTGCTGGATTCCTTCGACGGTCATGTCGTTCAGGTTCAACTGAGTTACTTCGAGCCCCGTCCCCCCGAGCGACCTCTGGTCGAGGGCGAAGCCGTGGTTTTGTGTAGAAATGAACACCCTCCCGGTTTCGATTTCTTTGACGGGCTGGTTGGAGCCCCTGTGGCCGAACTTGAGCTTGTAGGTCCTCCCTCCAAGGGCCAGACCCATGAGCTGGAGTCCCAGGCAGATTCCCGCGACGGGGACCTTCCCCGCGAGCTCCCGGATAAGCCCTATGGTGGCTTGCACCCTCGCCGGGTCCCCTGGACCGTTGGAAACGAAGACGGCATCGGGATCGAACCCCATGACCTCCTCCCGTGGGCAGTTGTATGGCACGAGGGTGACGTTCACCTGCCTCGACGTCAGCTGCCTGACGATGCTCCTCTTCACTCCGCAGTCCACCAAGACGGCTTCGAGCCTCCCTCCGACATCGATGCGCCTTGGCTCCTTTACGCAGACCTCGTCCACAAGGTTCACCTCCGAGATGTGAGGTTGTACCTTGGCCGCTTCGAGGATCTCCTCTCTTGGCGGCAGGTCTCCCTTGTGGTAAACGCCAAGGGCCGCCTTCATGGTGCCATAGTTCCTGGCCTTCTTGGTCAGCAGCCTGGTGTCCACCCCCATGATCCCAGGGACGCCGAACTCGTTCAAGAAATCGTGAAGGCTCTTCTCTGATCTCCAGTTGCTCGGCACGTTGCACGAGTGCCGAACAACGAGACCCCTCGCCCAGATCCTGTCGCTCTCGTAGTCATCACTGCAAACCCCATAGTTCCCGACGAGCGGGTTCGTCAACATCAGGATCTGCCCCGAGTAGCTCGGGTCCGTGAGGGCCTCGACGTATCCTGTCATGGAGGTGTTGAAGACGAGCTCGCCTTTCATGAAACCTGGAGACCCGAAGCCTGGCCCTTCGATGAGCGTCCCGTCCTCCAATGCGAGCATGGCCACCATTCCAGAATCGGGGGCCGATTGGATCACTCGCCGCTCGACCTAGTAGGCGCGGCCCTTTATTTAGCGACTTCCATGGCGCCTTTCTCATGGGCCATGTCGAGTGGGACCTTGATGGTCGTCGAGCGATGTGACGGTTAGTAGACCATGTCTGATCGCCCCGCCCCTTCTCCTCTTATCGCGTTGCCGTCCCACTTTGGCGGGTCGGGCCGTGGCCGCCG
>CAYYVT010000136.1:0-8135 GCA_964475215.1 uncultured Nitrososphaerales archaeon | reverse complement strand
AACGCCGGGAGGAGCCAGATGGCCGAAGCCTTCGCCAAGAGGCATGGTTTGAGGGCTGCGAGCGCCGGGACTGTACCCGCCCAAGCCGTCAACCCGGTCGTCGTGCAGGTGATGAGGGAGGACGGGGTCGACCTCTCTTCGAACAGGCCGAAGATGCTCACTAAAGAGATGATCGATCATGCCGACCTGGTGGTCACGATGGGGTGCTCCGTGGAGGCTGTGTGTCCGAGGCCCATGCTCGCGATGATGCAGAAGAAGCTGGTCGACTGGCACGTGGACGACCCCAAGGGGAGGTCGGTGGAGGAGGTCAGGCGAATCAGAGATGAAATCGAAGTCATGGTCAGAGGGCTCGCGAAACGACCCCCGTGAATGCGGTCGGGATGGCGGTCCTTCTCGGGACTCGGCGCATAGGTGAAGCAAAGCGGCAAGTGGCGGCCGCTCAGCCTTCCATCTCCTCCGATGAGCCAGCTCCGTCCTCCTGCTGAGGAACCCGCCCGCGCCTCCGGAATGGGCTAGTTCTTTCAGTTCGTCACCGCAGCGGCCTCCATCATCGGCGGCCGAAGCTTCCTGGGCCCTCCCTTGGACAGCGCTATCCCGACCATCGCAGCTAGGACGCCGATGAACATCAGGGCGATGCCGTCGCTGATGTAAGAGATGAAGGTCGGGCCGTTGGGGATGAGATAGAACATGTAATATAGGTTAGCCAATGTGGCCACAACGTACCCCGAGGTCATGGCGAGGCCTGCGATCGCTCCCAGTATGCCCCTCACCTCGTACATCAACGCCACGAGCATCATTAGGGAGATGGCCGTGAGAGTGATGAGGGCGTGCTCGTGGCCGATGGTGAAGATCTCCTCATAGTAGAATCCCAGGTACTGGCCGTTGAACCGGGCCAGGTTCACGGCCACGTAAACCCCGGGGAGGGTTACGGCGACGTTCACCCAGAAGAATATGAAGAGCATGCCGAAGGTGAGGGACTCGCGGAGCACCGCTAAGGGGTTCCTTACGTGAAGGCGCCTCCCCTCTCCGTACATTATGGCGAACATCACGAAGAGCGCCGCCTGGAGGAGTATCCCCATGTACATCGTAACGCCACCCATCAGTCCGACTCCGGTGGCAGCGATTGAGAGCATCGATGCGACGACGACGGGGACGCCTACGATCATTCCGTATAGGCCAATCTTCACGAAGAGGCCAGGGGTCCCCCTGTACCTGTCAGCCGCAAACCATCGGACGGCGAGGACCACCACGGCGGAGCCGATGAGCGTGATTATCAGGTTCTCATGAATGGTCTCGAGGCTTGTCATCTCGCTCAAGGCGGTCGACGGGTAGAACTGGGAGTTGGCCAGCGCCGCGTATCCCCCGATTGAGACGGCTATGATGGCCCCCGCGGCGACGACCCACATTGCGACCTTGGTGAGGTCCCTCCCGAGGAGCCTCATCCCCGCGGAGGGGTCCCGCCTCGGAAGGAGGGCCACCAACAGCGCCACGGCCGCCGCCGCTTCTAACCCCATGCCGATGTACATCACCACATAGGCAGCGGAGCTCCCGTGCGTCACGAGAAGGTACTCCATTGTCCCCGAGGCGACGAGCCCTCCCGCCGTGCCGGCATAGACGATGAAGGCCTTCATCCTCCCGCCAACGTCGAAGGCGCTGACGGTGACCAGGATCAGGACGAGGGCCAGCGGCAGGGCGAGCGAGTGAAAGAATAGGGCGTCCATCACGGGGAAGTTTACGAGGGACGAGGGGAGGCCCACTTCCTTGCCCACGGAACCCATGGGAGGCGAAAAGAGGGAGGCCACCATGACCAACGCGAACTCCCATGCCACCGCCAAGAGCACCAGCGGCTTCAGGCTGGCGAAGCCGCTAGCCGTCATGAGGCCTCGGTCCTGTTCAGCCGGATCGGAAGCGTTCAGGGAAGTCCTCCCCCATCATTTGCACTTATGCTCATTCGATTCATCTCAATTTACCTCACCGCATACGGAAGGGGCTTGGCCACGCCGGAGGAGTTCATGACCACGATGTGATAGAATCCTCCCTGCGCAGAGGCGAAGAGGAGGCTCACGCCGTCAGGTCCCCATGACGGGTCGGTCGAGTTCGTTATGCTCTGGGCCAGGGGGACCGTCGTGGAGGCCCACTCGACCACGTCCCAGAGGTAGACCTGCGGGGAGCCATGCGAGTCAAGAGAGACGTAGGCGATGGTCTCCCCGTTTGGGCTCCACGCCAAGTTCTGGACGGGGTCGATGATGCCCGGAGTGAAGGGACTCGGATAGAGCTGCCAGGGCTGAAGCCCGGGCATCGCTTCACCGTTCAGGGGCACCAAGCCGTACTGGAAGGTCGCGTTGGAGCCGTCCAGGCCCTCCACCCAGAGGTCGAAGTCACCATCGACGTAGGCGCCGGGGTAGAGGAAACCGTACGGGTTCTGCGGAACCAAATTCGAAATGTAGGCCACCCTCGAAGCAGAGGTGGAGACGATGGGAGACAGGAAACTGGCGTTCCCCTGAAGGAGGACCCCGCCGGTTCCGTTCACGACGTCCGCCCAAAGCAGCTTGCCCTGCGCCCCCCCGGATGGGTACACCACCTCAGTCGGCGAAGCCCAGCTAGCCGACACGTTCCCGCCCAGTGCCGTTGCCACCGTAGATGAAACCCCCGTCCGCACGTCATACGACATGAGGACCGTTTCGTTCGTAGAGGCGAAGAACAGGAGGCGTTCGCCGTCCGGACTCCATCTCAACTGAGACTGGAGCACAGAGTAGCTACCTGGAGTAATCGTTTCAATCGTCGAGTTGACCAGGAAGAGAACCCGAACGTCTGTCCTGGGGCCCGACTGCGTCCAGAAGGCGAGGGATGAAGAGTCAGGGCTCCAAGACGGATCCGTGGCCTCGTAGCTGGTTGGCGTAACGGCTTTGCTGGAGGAGCCGTCGGGCTTCATGATGAAGATCTGCCAGACGCCGTTCTGGTCAGAGGCGTAGGCAATCGTCTTGCCGTTAGGGCTCCAGGCGGGGCTCACGTCGTCCCATTGGCCGAACGTAAGGAAGGTGTAGCCAAGGGATGTGTCGGCCTTGCCCGGAGGGGGGAGGGCAAGCACGAAGGTCACCATACCCAAGCTGAAGGCGACCGCTAGAGCGAACGCGGCCAACTCCCTCCCTTTCAGAGGTCGACTTGACTCAAACCGCATAGCTCAGCCCCCGCCGAGTTCGCCGGTGAATGTTGTAAGAAGACCAAAGGCTCCGTGGGTCTGCCTGAGTCGTCCGGTGAACAACGTCCTAGGAAATCGTATCGAAGTATTTAAATTTGAAGTTGCGTAGATAAGAGCCGTGAAATCTCTTGATGAGGCCTACGCTGGGCTCGACGCAGAGTCCCGTCTGGCCCGGCTGGTGGATTCCGGGAGATGCGCGGCGACAAATTCCAAGAAGTATAGGGCTGAGCTGAGGGAGCTGGTCTCCGCGAGCTCCAAGGGGAGGAACCTCAGGTCCCAGTCGGACGTCTTCAAGGCGCTCTCCGCCGAAATCCGCCTAAAGATGTTGTATACTCTCCTGAAGAGGGAACTCTGCGAATGCGAAATCATGGTGGGGCTCAACCTAACCCAGTCCACCGCTTCTCATCATCTGTCGATCCTGGAGAGGGCAGGGCTCGTGACCAAGGCAAAGAGAGGGAAATGGGTCTTCTACAGCGCGACCGAAGAGGGAAGGAGCCAAATCGTGGGTGGAGGGAGGCTGGCTCGGCGGTCCTCGTCCCCTCAGGTGCCGCCTCCATAGCCGACCGTACGAAGTCATACGGCCGTCAAGTTCTGTCAATGCCCTCCCCGACGAACGAACGGCATTATGGCGAGGCATCGGGCACACTCCAAGCACCACTGGCAGGGAGGAATCCGGCCCGGTGAGCTCGCTAACGGAGGTCGTCACGCGGCCGACGCGGTCTCGAGGCGCCAAAGCCAACTAAGGAAGCTGCCCTTGATTCCCCAGGATTGCCCGTCGGGTGTCAAAACACATTTAAGTATATGAATATCAAAATCATACGTGCACCCGTCCAGGGCCTGGAAGGCGATCGCCGTCGCCCTGGCCCTTTGTGTGGAGGCCGTGCCAGTGCTAGTGATCCTTGGGCTACCACCACCGGGGTTTACCTACTCTCCTCCTTACAGGTCGATCACGTACGGTACGTGGAATGACGTGTCTCCCGCCTGGAGCCCGAACGGGAGCCTCGTCGCCTTCGCCACCGATCGCGACGGCGGTTGGCAGATTCATGTCATCGCCACGGACGGAAGCGGCGACAGGCAGCTCACCCCTCCGACCATGGTCGCGTCGTATCCCGCCTGGAGCCCAGATTCCTCAGGCGTGGCCTTCTGGAGCCGCTCCGGGAACAGCACCGACATACGGGTAGCCTCTCTGCGCAACTCCACCATACTCACCGTCACCGACGGGAAGTTTTCGGTTGTGGAGGGGCAGCCGAGGTGGAGCCCCGACGGAACGCGACTGCTCTTCTTCACGGAGTCGAGCTCAATTCAGTTGGTATCGGCGGATCTAACGGATGGAACATTCGCTGTGCTGGCGACCCTCAACGGGAGCATCCTCCAGGCGAGCTGGGCATCGGACACGGCCGTGGTATATTCGACCTACGGGCCAAGCGGCTATGACATCTGTCAGGCCGCATTGGGTTTGGGGGAGGAGGGGTGCGCCCTGCAGGGAAACGCCAATTACACCTCCCCGGTGGTCTCCCCGGACGGATCCAGAGTGGCCTACATCTCGGACCTAGTCCCCGACAATCCGTATGGAATGGCGTACCCTTCGCAGTATGAGCCAAGCGATTTCAACCTGTGGGCCAGCGACCTTGATTTCTCAAACCCCGTGTTTCAATCAGGCCCCACGCCCATCTTCCACGCCGCCGGGACGACCTACCCCTATCCGTTCGCCCCGGGCAGGATAGACCCCTCACAAAGCCTCGCCTGGAGCCCGAACGGCGAGGTGCTAGCGTACACGGCCTTCTACGCCTCCTATGGAACCGGCCTCTACCTCTGGAATGTGATCAATCGGACCTCCACCGAGTATCCTCTGGGGCCTCTAAATGCCAGCATCAGCTCCCCTTCCTGGAGCCCGGACAACGTCGACATAGCATTCTCCGCGATGACGGGGGGCTTCTACCACATATTCGTACTGAACTACCCCAGGCCCGTGCCCCCGATGGAGCCGGCTGAAACGCAGTAGTCTCGCCGCCTTCACGCACCCCAGCCTCTCCGTGGGCCCGGGCTTGTAGCAAGGTTTCAAGGGCCGCTCCACGTGGCTCTCCGGCCGCAACATCCCTCGCAGGAAAGAAAGATGAGGGCCTCCTCTATGCCTCCATGAAGCGAGAGAGGACCAACTTCAGCCTCGGGGACGCCTTCGTCCTGCAGATGGCGAGGAAGGAGGGCGTAAAGGTGCTGACGGGGGACAGGGACTTCGAAGGGCTGAAGGACGCCGTGATGATAGGCGGACCGTAGTCGTGGCAGGCCCTCGATGGACAGGTGCGCGCAGCTGTGGCCTTCGCCGAGGACATCGGGGAGGACCCTGAGCTTCCCCGTCGCCTTGGCTTTGGTTTTGGTGGCGGATAAGGCTCTCGACACCGTGGGGACTTCGGGCACCGGTGGGCCGAGGTCGCGACGTGATGGGGAAGGGCCCGACCACTGCTATCCGAGGGAGGCCAGGAACAGGGGCACCGAGCGCTTGTCCAGTGACAGATAGCTGGAGAGATGTCTGGGCTTGACGCCCTTCTTGAATCCCCATTTCACTTCCACTCCCACCTGCCTTCTCTCCTCAAGGGCTATCACATCCACCTCTCCGCCGTCTCTCCAGTAGAACACCTCATGGCGCCGGGCCAGGTGAGCCGCGACGGTGGCCTCCACTACGGATGCCTCTTCAGCTTGGAGGCCCGAATAGCTGGCGAGCGTGTTGTAGACGAGAGGGTCCGTGAAGTGAAGCTTCCTGTTCTTCCTCGGCAGGGCCCTCCCGGAGGGATCGAGAAGGTCCAGCCGGAGGACCACCATCAGCTCCATCAGCGCATCTATGTAGGACTGGGCCGTGTGGGGAGAGCCCAGCGACGTGGCCTTTGAGATGGAGAGCCAGCTGACGGGGGTCCCTCGAGCCTCCACCAGATACCTTATCACTTCTTTCATGTAACTGTCGCTCTTGCCGATCCTCAGCCAATCCCCCCTCAGCCCGTCCACCAGCGCCTTTCTGGAGTCCTCCCCCGCCCGACCGTCCCGAGAAAGCTCCCTAATGGCGAGAGGGAAGCCACCGGTGGACAGGTAGTTCGTAAAGCGGCTCGAAAGGGTGTCGTTGAAGATGGAGTTGGCCTCTATCTCGTCCCGTATCCGACTAAGAGAACCCCCTGTTTTGGTGTCCAGGCCCGAGAGCGCCTTGACGTAGGCCCTGAAGCTGAGGGGCCTGAGGACGACGTCCTTCCCCCTTCCCCTCCTTCCGGGAAACCTCTCCCGCTGCTGGAGCAGGTCCAGCCTCGCGGAGCCCGTCACCGTCAGCACGTCTCTTCCAAATGAGCCGTCGTCTATCCTGGCCTTGACGGGCCTCCACCAGTCTTCGACGAATGTGACCTCGTCGAGGAAGATGTAGGAGCGCTTGACTCCCCATGAGGACCGAGCCCTGAGATAGGAGTCGAGGATCTCCGAAAGTTCCTTGAAGTCCGCCACCTCGTCGCAGGAGAGGTAGAAGACGGCCCTCCTGTCGGCCGCTTTGAGGATTTCGTGAATCAGGAGCTTGATCAGGGTCGTCTTGCCCACCTGTCTCGGGCCGGAAAGGAAGTTCAGCGAAAAGGGCTGAAGGGAGACCTCCATGGTTTCGTCGGGCACCCACTTGACAGGGAGGCCCGACCAAGATTCGAAGGTCGGGTCGGACTCCCCAACCCACCAAGGATTGTAGCGCTCCATCGGCAATGTCATTGCAAATGACTATATATATGGGTTTGCTACTGCACTTCGAACGAATTCGTCCGGCGAGCGGCCATGGATTGGGTTGGCCACTCCCGGGGAATGGCCGACTTGGCTGTCACCGAACCGTTCGCATCCAGACTCCCGCCAACCGACACATCTCCGGGGCCGTGCCAGCATGACTTATAATCTCAGCCTACGGACAATCTCATAATAGAGAAGGTCAGGTGCCGAAGGTGAGCCGTCCATCGTCTTCAATGCTCCGATACCTGCGGCCATCGACCGGCAGGCTCTGGGCCTACTATGTCGCCGCAGTAATCTACATTTTCAGCGTGTGGGAGCACATCCCCTACGGAGGGGGGCACATCTACAGCGACATCGCCACGGTGTTCCAGGTGAGGTTCTGCTCGACGGGTCCCTGCATCATCGCCCTTCCGTACGTCCACGTCTTCGTCGAATACCCCTTCATCGTGGGGATGTTCATCTACGTAATGGCCCTCTTGGGGCAGTCGGCCCCCATCCTCCCAAGCCAGGGCCTCCTCATCAACTACTACCTCTACAGCACGATCTTCCTCGCCGTCCCGACCTTCCTCTCCATTCGTGAGCTGTTCAAGCTGGGGGACCTCCTCGGGTTGAAGTCCTCGAGGCGGAGGATCCTCCTCTACTTCATCATCACCCCGACCTTCGTCTTCATGGTGCTGCTGAACTGGTACATCATCGGCGTATTCCTCGCGCTCTTCGGGCTGAGGAAGTTCCTTACCGGGAGCACCTGGGTCGCCGGTGCCCTCCTCGGGCTCTCTGCGGCTGCCAACCTGATCACCGCGGTGCCGGCCCTTGGCCTGCTGCTTTCCGCCAGGAACGCGAAGGCCGGGGGAAAGTTCGTCGGCGGCGCCCTGATCTCCTTCGGGTTGGTGTGTCTGCCGTTCCTGGCGGCGAGCCCGGGCTACTTCTCGCAGTTCGTGACCTACGAGGCGAACTGGTACGTCGAGGGCTCCTGGATGCTCCTCTTCATCTCGATAAGTAGTCCGCTAAGGCACATCATCTTCCCTGTGTCCTTCGTGGTGCTCGGAGGCCTGATCGCTTACAAGGGCCTCAGGGTCAGGAGGAGGGCCAGGGTCGAGCAGGACTGGAGGAGCCTGGCCGTGATGATGGCGGCCCTGTTCTCGTTCGACTGGCTCTTCAGCTCCTACGTCGCCACCCCTCAGACGAACGCAATGCTCCT
>CAYYVT010000135.1:0-18109 GCA_964475215.1 uncultured Nitrososphaerales archaeon | reverse complement strand
GAGGTCCGAAAGCCTTCCGTTGGTACAGGAACCGATGAAAGCCCTGTCGATGGCTATGTCCACGATTTTCGAGCCCGGCTCGAGCCCCATGTAGTGGATGGCCCTCCGGGCCGCCTCCCTCTCCGATTCGTCGGCGATCTCATCGGGGACTGGGACCGTCCCCGTCACCGGCACCACCATGGAGGGGTTCGTTCCCCACGTCACCTGGGGCTCTAGCGAAGACATGTCCATGGAGAGTGACCTGTCGAACTTGAAGCCTCCATCCGTTCGAAGGCCCTCCCACGCCCTCAGGGCCTCGCCCCAGTCTTCCTCTTGCGGGGCCAGAGGTGCCCTCTCTAGGTACTCGAACGTCTTGGCGTCGGGGGAGATGATGGAGGTCCTGGCTCCTCCCTCTACAGACATGTTGCACAGGGTCATCCTCTCTTCAATCGACATCCCCTTGACGGCCTCGCCCGTGAATTCGACAACGTGCCCTATCGCCCCTCCTGTTCCGAACCGCCCTATCTCCGCCAGGGCGACGTCCTTGGCCGTCACCCCCGAAGGCGGCCTGCCCACCAGGCGGAGCTCCATCTGGAGGGGCTTTGCCATCCACAGGGACTGGGTGGCGAGGACGTGGGCGACGTCGCTAGTCCCTATTCCGAAGGCCAGTGCGCCGATGGCCCCGTGCGTCGACGTATGGCTGTCGCCGCAGGCGAGCGTGGCCCCAGGCAGAGTGAAGCCCAGCTCAGGGGCCACGACGTGAGATATTCCCTGGAATGGGCTAAAGTAGTCGAAGAGGGGGACTTCGAAGTCGGCCGCGTTCCTCGCCAGCGCCTCCATCTGTCTCTCCGACATCTCATCCTTGACGGCTTCGGCCCTGTCGCCCGTGGGGACGTTGTGGTCCATCAGCCCCAGGGTCAGGTCGGGCCTCCTCACCTTCAGGCTCCTTGTCCTCAGCTCTTCGAAGGCCAACGGGGACGTCACTTCGTGCACCAGATGGCGGTCGATGTAGAGGAGGTCCCTTCCGTCGTCTCCTTTCTTCAGGAGATGCTTCTCCCATATTTTGTCCATGATGGAGGTGCTGCCCAACCTGATCCCCTCAGCCCCCTAAGCTGTCCATCAGGAGCCTGTAGTTGTAGCCCTCTGTTAGGGCATGGGCGCTGGCCTCCAGTATGTTCTCGGAGGTGGACGTGGTCGACCATCTGGCCCTGCCGTCGGTGAATTCGATGAGCACCCTGACCCAGGAGGCCGTCCCCTTCCCCCCGTCCACCACCGTGACCTTGTAGTCCGCAAGAGAGACCTTCTCGAGGGTCGGGAACTTGTCGAGGAGGGCCTTCCTTAACGCCACGTCCAGGGCATGGACGGGGCCCACGCCGGAGGCTTCGGCGTAGGAGATGTCGCTGCCACTCCTGACCACCACCTGGCAGTCGCTGACCATCGTCCTCTGTTTCCGGGTGAGCGCCATCCAGTGAAGGGTCTCGAAAAAGGTCGTCCTTACGCCGAGGTTCTCGTAAAGCAGCATGTGGATGGAGGCCGGGGCGCTCTCGAGGGAGTAACCTCTTGACTCCATCTCCTTGATCTGCCTGAGGGTCTTGGACACGGTCTCACCCTGCTTCTCCAGCCTCAGGCCGAGCTTCAGGGCTTCGTTGGTGATGGCAGCCCTCCCCGCCAGTTCTGAAACGAGGAGCTCCCTCCGGTTGCCCACCAGCGACGGGTCCATGTGCTCGTACGCCCTCGCGTTCTTCAGCACCGCATCCACGTGTATCCCGCCCTTGTGGGCGAAGGCCTTGGGCCCGACGTAGGGCTGGTAGGGGTTGGGAGCCATGTTGAGGAGGGCGTAGACGTACCTTGCGAAGCCAGAAAGCAGCTTTAGGTTCTCTCCCTTCTTCCCCTTCAGGGCCTTGAGCCCCATCTTGACCTCGAGCGCCGGCACCACCTGCATCATGTCGGCGTTGCCGCACCTCTCGCCCAGCCCGTTGGCCGTGACGTGCACTTGGGTGGCGCCGTCGAGGACGGCCGCCAAAGTGTTGGCGGTGGCCAGGCCCGAGTCGTTGTGGGCGTGGATCCCCAGCGGTCCATCAATCGATTCCCTCACGTCCTTGAATATGCTCGTCAGTTGGTGGGTGAGGGTGCCGCCGTTGGTGTCAGCGAGCACCAGGACCCTGGCGCCTCCCCTCTTGGCCGCCCCGAGGACGGCTAGGGCATAGTCCCGGCTGCCCTTGTAGCCATCGAAAAAGTGTTCGGCATCGAAGATGACTTCGAGGTCGTGGTCGCGGAGGTACTTCACGGTGTCGTGAACGCAGGAGAGGTTCTCCTCGGGGGTGACCTTGATGATCTCCCTTGTATGGAGGGTCCAGCTCTTCCCAAAGATCGCGGCCGTCCTGACCCCGGAATCCAACAGGGCTTGGATGTTGGGGTCCTCCTCGCATGCAACCTCAGGCCTCTTCGTGGAGCTAAAGGCGACCACTTCGCCGTTCTTGAGCTTGAGCCTCCTGGCCTCCTTGAAGTAACTGACATCCTTGGGATTGGAGCCCGGCCATCCCCCTTCGATGAACGAAACGCCCAACTCGTCCAGCTTCGACGTGATGCTCAGCTTCTCTTGGAGGGTGAAGGAGACTCCGCTCGTCTGTGCGCCGTCCCTTAGGGTTGTGTCCAGCACCTCGACGTCGACGGTCTGTCCTAGCTTACTTATGCCCAATGGATTCGGAGCCGAGGGTTATTTGTGTATCGTCAGCGGAGAGGTGAGCACGCATCCTTCGTTCGCGGGGCCTACCTGTGCCGCATACCTCAGCAGCAGTTCAGAGTGCGTCTTCGGGGGACGGGGCGTCCACTCCTTCCTCCTCCTCTCCAGCTCCTCTCGCTCTAGCATTACATCCAGCCTCCTCTCCTTAGCGCTGACCTGAATCATGTCTCCGTCTCTCACCAGTGCTATCGGTCCCCCGACGGCTGCCTCCGGCGCCACGTGGCCCACCGCAGGCCCTCTCGTCCCTCCGGAGAACCTCCCATCCGTTACTAGGGCGACCTCCTTGTCCATGCCCATCCCCACTATGGCGCTGGTGGGGCTCAGCATCTCACGCATCCCTGGGCCTCCCTTCGGGCCCTCGTACCTGATCACCACCACAGTCCCCTCCGTTACCTTCCCCCTTGTGATGGCCGCAGAGGCCTCCTCCTCCCCTTCGAAGACCATCGCCGTCCCTTCGAACATGTAGCCCTCCTGAGAAAGGGCCGAAGCCTTCATCAATGCTCCGTCCGGCGCCAAGGACCCTCGGAGGACTAGGAGGCCCCCTTCGGCGTGCACCGGGGAGAGGAGGCTCCTTATGACGTTCTTCCTCCTCACCGTTCCCTCCTTGACTATCTTCTTCACGGTCAGTCCGGAGACCGTGGGGAGCTCGGTGTGAACCCTGCCTCCAAGCCTCTTCATGATGGCGGGCACGCCGCCGGCGAGGTGGAGGTCCTCGACCATGAAGGCCCCTCCCGGGTAGATGGGAGCTATGTGGGGTATCACCCTGCTCAGCCTGTCGAAGTCATCCAGGTTCAGGTCCACGCCGGCCTCCCTGCTGATGGCCAGCAGGTGCAGCACCGTGTTCGTGGAGCCCCCGAGGGCCATGTCTACCATTATGGCGTTTTCGAACGCCTCCCTGCTGAGGAATGTGCGACAGCCGATCCTTCGCCTGGCCAAGTCGACGGAGCGCAGGCCAGTCTCGTAGGCAAGCTTCACCCTCCTCCTGCTCTTCGCTAGGGCGGTGGAGGAGTAGGGCAGCGACAGGCCCATGGACTCGGAGATGATAGCCATGGAGTTGGCCGTGAAGAGCCCACTGCAGGCGCCCGGGCCGGGGCAGGCTGCCCTCTCAAGCTCAAGGAGCTCCTCCACCGACATCTTCCCCTTGTTGACCTTGCCCACAGCCTCGAAGATGTGGATGAGCCCCACCTTCTGGCCGCGAAAGATGCCAGCCTTCATGGGCCCTCCGGTCAAGAGTATCGATGGGAGGTCTAGCCTGGCGGCGGCCATGAGCATCCCCGGGGTTATCTTGTCACAGTTCGAGAGCAGCACCAGGCCGTCGAACGCGTGTGCCCTTGCCATGATTTCGACCGAGTCGGCTATCACCTCCCTGGACGGCAGGGAGTAGCGCATCCCTTCATGCCCCATGGCCAGGCCGTCGTCCACTGCGATGGTGTTGAACTCGAACGGAACTCCCCCCGCATCCGTGATCCCCCTTTTCACCTGGCGCACCAGTGGCCGGAGGTGGACGTGACCGGGGACCACTTCAGAGTAGCTGCTGGCGACGCCGATGAAGGGCTTCGCGAAGTCCTCGTCCTTCAGACCGACGGCCCTCAAAAGCGACCTATGAGGTGCCCTTTCTACGCCGACCTTCACCCTGTCGCTTATCATGAAAGTTATCTCTGGCGGGGACGTTATCTAAGGGTTTCCACGCAAGGCTGCCGAATCCGGAACGCGGCGCCGGCCCATCGGCGGCCTCTGCCGAATGGCCACCATCGACGAATGGGGATAAGTTGTGAACCCCCGCTTCGATACGCTTATAAGGGCATTTCGCCCTCAAGGGAGCCTACAGAGCGGACCAGCTAGTTTGATCCCAGATGGCCAACCTACGACTATCATCGTCGTAATTCTCCTGTAGAGGCCATCTCCTAGGCTTTATCTTGGAGTGAATTGGTAGACGACTACATATTCGGGCTCTCGGGCGCTTTTCGAATCCCTGAAGAAGGAGAAGGTGGAACTGATGTTCGGCCTCCCTGGAGGGGCCATCCTTCCCATCTACGACGAACTGCTGGACAGCGGAATAAGGCACGTGCTCGTCAGGCACGAGCAGACGGCCGCCCACATGGCCGACGGCTACGCCCGGGCATCGGGGAGGGTGGGGGTGGCCATGGCGACCTCGGGCCCTGGAACGACCAACCTGGTCACCGGCATAGCCACCGCGTACATGGACTCCTCCCCGGTGGTGGCCATAACAGGGCAGGTTCCGACCGCCCAGCTGGGCACCGACGCCTTCCAGGAAACCGACACGCTGGGGCTCTTCAACCCCATCACGAAATACGTGTTCCAGCCCAGGGCCGTGGAGAAGATCCCACAGGCCGTCAAGGCGGCGTTCTACCTGGCGTCGACGGGGAGGACCGCTCCCGTCGTAGTCGATATCCCCAAGGACGTCCAGATGGGGTCGGCGGAGGTCACCTTCCCCGAAAGGGTTTCGATCAGGGGCTACGTTCCCAACAGCGAACTGGACAGGAGGGGGATAGAGGAGGCGGCGAGGATGCTCCTGGAGGCGGAGAGGCCCGTCCTCCTGGCCGGAGGGGGGGTGATAAGAAGTGGTTCCTGCGATGCCGTGGTCTCTCTTGCTGAGCACCTTATGATTCCGGTGGCGACGACCCTGATGGGGAAGGGGAGCATCCCCGAGACTCACCCGCTTTCCCTGGGCACCATCGGCATGCACGGGACCTATCAGGCCAATACGGTTGTGACGGAGGCGGACCTCGTGCTGTCCATGGGTGTAAGGTTCTCCGACAGGTCCACCATGGACGTGGAGAAGTTCTCCAGGGATCATCAGATAGTCCACGTTGACATCGATCCCACCGAGATCAACAAGAACGTGAAGACTGCGCACTTCGTCATAGGGGAGCTCAGGGCCACGGTCACGGCCCTATTGGAGGCCGTCCAGAGGGGGGTGAACCGCAGGGAGGGCTCGGCCTGGTCGCAGCGGGTCAAGGAGCTCAGGGACGAATACGATGGAAAGGCCTTCGGCAAGGACGGTGGCATCTCGCCGCCCAGCGTGATAAGGAAGATGAGGGAGCTCCTTTCGGTCGACTCCATAGTGACGACGGAAGTGGGCCAGAACCAGATGTGGGCCCAGCTCTACTTCAAGACGCTCAAGCCGAGGACCTTCATAACCAGCGGCGGCCTGGGGACCATGGGCTTCGGCTTCCCCGCAGCGATCGGAGCCAAGGCCGCCAAGCCCGGGGTCTCCGTCTTGGACATCGCCGGTGACGGCAGCTTCCAGATGACATGCAACGCCCTCGCCACCAGCGTCTCGGAGGACCTCCCGGTGATCGTATGCGTCCTGAACAACTCCATGCTAGGTATGGTGGCCCAGTGGCAGCGAATGTTCTACCACAGGCGGTATTCCGCGGTGAAGTTGGGGGCCCTGCCGGACTTCGTCAAGCTGGCGAAGGCCTTCGGGGCAGAAGGCATCAGGGTCCAGAGCCTAGCCGAGTTCGAGAAGGCCTTCAAGGAAGCGCTCAGGTGCCCCGTGACCACGGTCATAGACGTGCCCGTCCCCCCAGAAGAGGACGTCCTTCCGATGGTCCCCTCGGGGGGCGCCCTGAATGAGATGGTGATAGACACTTGAAAGATGAGACCCAGTTGAGGATCTTCTCGCTCCTGGTGGAGAACAAGCCCGGCGTCCTCTTCAGGGTGGCGAGCCACTTTAGGAGGAAGAACTACAACATTGAGAGCCTCGTGGTGGGCCCGACCGAGGACAGGACCACGGCTAGGATGGTAATCACCATGCGGGCCGACGAAGAGGAGGCGGACTCCTTTGCCCGGCTCCTGAAGCGCACCGTTGACGTCATCGAGATCACCAGGATGAACTGGGACCAAGCCATCTTGAGCGAGCTCGTCCAGATCAAGATCAGGACCAAGGACCCCCACAGCAGGAACTCCGTGCTGGCCATGGTGGGCGCCTGGGGCGGCAAGGTCCTGGAGATAACGAAGAACGCGGTGTGCGTGCAGATAACGGGAAGCCCCAGCGACATAGACAACTATATCGAGATGGCCGCCGAGTTCGGCATCGTCGGAATCTCTCGCACGGGGGTAACTGCCCTCGAGAAGGGATAGTCTTGTAGTGAATTGAATATGGCGAGGATATATTATGACGCTGACACGAAGCTGAGGCCGCTCCTGAAGAAGAAGGTAGCGGTCCTGGGGTACGGCAGCCAAGGCCGGGCACACGCCCTGAACCTGCGCGATTCGGGCGTGAAAGTGGTCGTGGGGTTGAGGAAGGGGGGTCCTTCGTGGATGGCGGCTGTCTCCGACGGCTTCAGGCCCAAGGAGGTCTCGAAGGCCTGCCGCGAGGCTGAAGTGATAATGGTCCTCCTCCCTGACACGGCTCACAAGGACGTCTACGAGAAGGAGGTGGCTCCCAGCCTGAAGGCGGGCAAGGCCATCGCCTTCGCCCACGGGTACTCCATTCGCTTTGGCCTCGTGAAGCCCCCGAAGGACGTGGATGTGTTCATGGTGGCACCGAAGAGCCCCGGCATAAGAGTGAGGGAGACCTACTCCCAGGGCTTCGGCGTGCCAGCCCTGGTGGCCGTACAACAGGACGCGACTGGGAAGGCAAAGGATCTTGCCCTGGCGTATGCGAAGGCGATAGGCGCCACCAGGGCTGGAGCTCTGGAGACGACCTTCACTGAAGAGACGGAGACAGACCTGTTTGGCGAGCAGGCCGTGCTAGTGGGAGGGGTGATGAGCCTGATCGAGAAGGGCTACGAGGTCCTGACGGAGGCCGGCTACCAGCATGAGTCGGCCTACTTCGAGGTCTGCAACGAGCTGAAGCTGATCATGGACATGATATACAGAGGGGGATTCGAGGGGATGCTTAGGAGCGTGAGCTCCACCGCCAAGTATGGAGGCCTGACCAGGGGCTATGTCATAGTCGACGACCACGTCAAGGCCAACATGAAGAAGGCCCTCAAGGACATACAGGACGGGACCTTCGCAGGAGAGTGGACGGGGGATATGGGAACGAGCCTGAAGAGGTTGGACGCCTTGATGGAGGAGATGAAGGCCAAGGACATCGAACGGGTGGGCAAGTCCGTGAGGCGGCTGGCTGGGGTGGAGAAGTGACGCGTCGGGTAAGCGTGCTAGACACCACCCTCCGGGACGGAGAGCAGACCCCCGGGGTCAGCCTCACCGCGGAGGAGAAGGTGCAACTGGCCCGTCAGCTGGACAGGCTGGGTGTGGACGTGATTGAGGTCGGCTTTCCCATCGCCAGCGACGGGGAGTTCCAGGCGGCCAAGAGGATAGCGGAGGAAGGCCTGAAGGCCAAGACCTGCGTCTTGGCGCGAGCGGTCAAAGCGGACATGGACAGGGCCCTGGACACGGAGGCTGACAGGGTCCACATCTTCATTGCCACCTCCGACCTGCACCTGAAACACAAGCTGAACCTCACGAGGGAGCAGGCTTATGAAAAGGCGGTGGGGGCCGTAGAATACGTCAGGAGCCATGGGTCCGAGGTCGAGTTCTCGGCGGAGGACGCTACGCGCACCGACATCGACTACCTGACGAAGGTCTTCAGGGGGACGTCTGAGGCCGGCGCGGCATACCTGGACGTGCCCGATACGGTCGGCGTCGCGTACCCTGATAAGATGAAGGAGATCGTCCGGAAAGTCAAGGGTGTGGCCGGCCGGTCAGTGGTCAGCGTGCACTGCCATGACGACTTCGGCCTAGCCGTCGCCAATTCGCTCGCCGGCGTCTTGGCCGGTGCCGACCAGTTTCACGCCACCATCAACGGGCTGGGGGAGAGGGCGGGGAACGCCAGCCTAGAGGAGGCGGTGATGGCGCTCTCCATGCTGCACGGCTACAGGACAGGTGTAGACACCTCCTTGATATATGAAACCAGCCGACTGGTCTCTAGGCTCACCGGCGTCTACGTCCAGCCGAACAAGGCCATCGTTGGGGACAACGCCTTCGGCCATGAGAGCGGGATACACACCCATGGCCTAGTCCATGACGCGTCCACCTATGAAGCGATCAAGCCTGAGACGGTGGGGAGGAGGAGCTGGTTCAGCGCTGGCAAGCACGCGGGGCTCCATGGCATTAGGGCACAGCTCGGGAGCATGGGGGTGGAGCCCACCGACGAGCAGCTGAAGCTCATAGTGGAGAAGGTGAAGGAGGTGGGCGACGTCGGCAAGACGGTCACGGATGCCGACCTCCTCGCCATCGCCAACTCGATCATGGGGCAGATTGGGCCGGAGGGGAGGGCCATCAAGTTGGAGGAGTTCGTCGTCGTCACAGGCTACAGGGTGATGCCGACAGCCTCCATCGGAGTCTCGCTGGGAGGCAAGGAGTACAAGGCCACCCAGATGGGGGTGGGGCCAGTGGACGCCGCGATGAAGGCAATCCAGGAGATGTTGAAGGACACCGTGAACGTGCAGCTCTCCGAGTACAGGCTGGAGGCCATCACAGGCGGATCGAACGCGCTCGCCGAGGTGACCGTGCGCGTAGAAGACGACATGGGCCTTCGCGCCACGGCCAGGGTCGCCGGCCCCGACATAGTCCAGACGAGCGTCGAATCGATGCTCGATGGCATAAACAAGCTGATGATGAAAAGGGCTCGCCTGGCTTGAAGTACCAAATAGCGTGGATATCTGGCGACGGGATAGGCCCGGAGATCACCCAGGCCGCGCTGAAGGTGGTCGAGGCCGTCGAGAAGAACTACTCGGTGGGCTTCGACCTACATTTCCTTCCGGCGGGAGACGAGTACGCCGCGAGCGGTGGGGTGGCCCTCCCAGAGGAGACCATCAGCGGCGTCAGGAAGGCCGACGCAACCATCAAGGGTCCCGTCGGGGAGACGGCTGCAGAGGTCATAGTCAGGCTGCGCCAGATGTTCGACCTCTACGCCAACATAAGGCCCGCGAAGAGCTACCCAGGCCTTCCCGCCATCGGAAACGTCGACCTCGTGATAGCAAGAGAGAACACAGAGGACCTCTACAAGGGGGTGGAGTTCGAGATGGATGGAGGGGCGGTGGCGATTAGGGTTATAACGGAGAAGGCTTCGAGGCGGATCGCCAGGGTGGCGGCAGGCTTGGCCCTGGCGAGGAGGAGGAAGGTGACCATCGTCCACAAGGCCAACGTCCTGAAGAAGACGTGCGGCCTCTTCGCCCGTACCGCCCTGGACGAATTGAAGAGGTTTCCGGAGATCGAGGTGGACCAGATGTACGTGGACGCCGCCAGCATGGCGTTGGTGAAGAAGCCGGAGTCCTTCGACGTGATCGTCACCACCAACATGTTCGGAGACATCCTTAGCGACCTCGCAGCCCAGGTGGCCGGCGGTCTGGGCATGGCCGCTTCAGCGAACGTGGGCGAGTCCGTCGCCCTCTTCGAGCCCATCCATGGGTCAGCCCCCGATATAACCGGCCTTGACATTGCTAATCCCTACTCGATGATTCTTTCCGTTAGCATGATGCTCGACTGGCTGGGGCAGAAGAACAGGGATAGGAAGCTCCTCGAGTCGGCGCAGGGCATCGAATTCGCCGTGCGCAAGGCCCTAGAGACGGGCTGGCGGACGCCCGACATAGGCGGGAATCTCGGCACCGAGGAAGTCGGTCGGCGAGTGGCCTCCCTTATAGTCGGACGGGCGTGATTCCCGTGCATGGAGTCAGCCGCTAGGTCTGTTCCCGCCATTCTATCTGGAAAAATTTACCAAGACTAGATTATGGTGCTGCCCTCAATCGTCTTCCCGGCGCCGAGGGAATGGAGAACGCTCGGACGGCTCGGGCTTCCCTCTTCCCGTATCTCCCTGTACGCGGTCTACCCTTCTTTCGCGGGTCCGCCTTCAGTCGATGCAGGAGCCTCTGCCGACTGCGAACTCGTGCTCGTCGCTGAGGAAACAATCTCGGCGGTGGCGTACCTGTTCGCCACGTTGGTAATCTTAACCTTCAGCTTCTGTCCGGCCTTGGCGCCGGGGACGAAGATGATGAATCCCTGTATCTTAGCGATGCCATCACCACGCCTCGAAATCTCGGTGATTTCGACGTCGTACTCCTCGCCGACCTTGACCGGCTTCGGAGCGAAGCTCCTCGGGCCACCGAAGCCACCGAAGCTCCCTCGACCGTACCCTCCACTGCGCTGTCCGTAACTCATATCGTGTCAGTCGTTAGTCGCTTCTCGGCACGCTATATTAAGGTGCTGAATCGTGTGGATACCTCTTCAAGGGGCGATCTACCGTGCCGGGCACCGTCGCCTCGTACCGGTCTGGACCCTGCGATTTGTAGAGAAGGACCAACTCGGTGCAGCTATCCAAGGAGCTCGGTCTCCACAAGTCGGCCTCAGTGGCCCATAGAAGGAAGGGCAGAACAGCGCATCCTCGCACAGATACTGGACGAGTAAGTCAGCCGTTTTGGCTCGAGAGGGATCTCGATGGGCCCGAAGGAACAGGTGCTCAGTTGGGTTCCGAACGGTCGAGTTTCAGGGTCGCATTCGTTTCAGAGCGAAGCCTGCCCTTCCCGGAACTCGAGCGCCTCGGATATCCCGTCGGCCCAGCCCTCGATTTCTTTCCAGTCCCGAAAGTCCCCTTCGGGCATTGCGTTTCGCGCGGCCTGGCTTCTCCGTGCCATCTTGTAGAAGAATCCCATGCTACCAGTCAGGCGAGAGCCGTCCAGCGCCCCGAAGAAGACCTTGTGCCCTAGAGGCTTGACAAGGGCAGAGATTTCGGCCAACTCCTTTGGTCCTGAGACTTCAAGTAGGTCTTGACCCTGGGCGTTCTTTCGCTTGGTGCCCACGGGCCCGCTGCTGAAGAGCCACAGGGGGTGGTTGGCAAGGGTCTCGGCGTTCTTCGAAACGAATCGCTTTGCCTCCTTCATCCAGTGGAACATGTACAGCGCACTGCCAACCACGAACGCATCGTAGTCCCTCACGTCCTTGACCGAATCGACTTCGAACACGTTCGCCTCCAATCCCTTCTGCCCGAGCCTATCGCCAATGAAATCTGCTATGCCCTTGGTGGAACCGTACTTGCTCGCGTAGGCTACTAGGACTCTCACGCTAATACACTCCTCTAGGATGCCCGAACCCCGTCTAGGGCAAGTGCCATATTTCTCTACTTCGGCACTACGACGATCAACTCGGTCTTGGCGGGTAATGAACTCGCTGAGTCCGCGAAACGTATCTAAATGGGCGAGTCCACCCCTCGCTTTATCTGATTCGAAATGAGCGGAGACCTCGTCATCGAGACAAAGGGGCTTCGAAAGATATTCATCTCAAAGGAGAAGGGAGGAAAGAAGGAGGTAGAGGCCGTCGGGGGCATAGACCTCGCCGTCAGGAAGGGACAGATCTTCGGTTTCCTCGGCCCGAACGGCGCCGGCAAGTCGACCACACAAAAGATGCTTTCGACTTTGCTGAAGCCTACAGGCGGGGAGGCCAGGGTCCTTGGATATGATTTGGCGGAGCAGCAAGAGCAGATTAGGAGGAACGTGGGCTGCGTGAGCCAAACGGGCGGTGCTGACTTGGCTTCTACGGGCATGGAGAACTTGGTCCTCCAGGCCCAGCTTTACGGTTTGGACGCCGCCACCGCCAAGAGGTACGCGGCAGAGTTCGTCGAGCGCTTCCAGATGAGCTCGTTTATAGAGAGGCCGGCCGAGTCCTACTCCGGCGGCCAAAAGCGGCGCCTTGACGTCGCCCTCGGGATGATCCACCATCCCAAACTCCTCCTCCTCGATGAGCCGACCACCGGCCTTGACCCACAGAGCAGGGCATACCTGTGGCAGGAGATCAGGAAGCTGAAGGATGAAGGGATCACCATCTTCCTGACCACCCAGTACATGGACGAGGCCGACAAGCTCTGCGATACGATCTCCATCATAGACAACGGGACGATAATGGTGACGGGGACGCCGGGGGAGCTGAAGGGCCACGTCGGCGGGGACGCGATAGTATTCAGCTTCCTGTCGGACGAGGCAGCTCGTAATGCCGAAACTCTGTTGAAGGAGAACTTTCAGCTGGAGGGGATTCACACCAGGGAGAACTCCGTCCATCTGACCATCAGAGACGGAGAGAGGATGATGCCTGACCTCCTGCGCCTCCTCGATTCGAAGGGCCTGAGCGCGCAAAGCGTAACGTTATCCAGGCCCAGCTTGGATGATGTCTTTCTGAAGTACACGGGCCGATCGCTTAGGGAGGATGAGAGGACGAATTGAGCATCCTCCGTGACACCAGGTTGATGTTCGTTCGCAACATGCGGCACACCCTCAGAAGCCCGGTCTTCGTCTTCGTGAGTATGTTCCAGCCCCTCATGTACCTGCTGTTCTTCATGCCCCTCCTGAACGGCCTCGGCGGAGTACCTGGGTTGCCATCAGGAAAGACCGTCGACGTCTTCATACCGGGGCTCTTGGTCCTGCAGGCGCTCTTCGGCACGGCGTTCGTGGGGTTCTCTCTCATCGACGACATCAGGACGGGGGTCATAGAACGGTTCCTTGTGACTCCGGTTAAGCGCGCATCCATACTCTTGGGAAGGGTCCTTAGGGACGCGCTTGTCCTGCTCATCCAGTGCTCGTTGATCACGCTGGTGGCCATCCCGTTCGGCCTGAGCGTGAACCCGGGCGGATTCCTCCTCTCCCTGTTGCTGTACGCCCTGATCGGAGTCTCGATGGCATCCATCTCATACGGGTTCGCCCTCGTTTACAAGATTGAGGACCCGCTTGCTCCCACCTTGAACACCATAACGCTGCCGGTCTCGCTCTTGTCGGGCATCATCCTTCCTCTTGCGCTAGCTCCCCTCTGGCTGCAGGACCTCGCGAAGGTCAACCCGTTTTCCTACGCGGTCTATGCCACTAGGGACCTGTTCGCCGGCAGCTTTCAGAGCGTCCAAATCGTGGAGGGGTTCGGCGTCATCGGCGTCCTCGCCGTCCTAGTCTTCCTCTGGGGGCTGAGGATGCTTGAAGAGATGGCCTCATGACCGAGAGCTGCCAGTACGGGCCTGGGGCCACCCTTTCAATCTCCAATCGTATGGGCGGGTGTCGTTCACCAGGGCCGAAGGCCGTTCCTCGAAAGTTATTAAGACATCTCTGGGCAACCCGAGATCGATGTTGGAAAGTGAAGTACGTTCTCCGCGGCATTGCCTCCTGAAGTGGGGAGTCGTCGATGGCAGTCCCTGACTACATCCTCTCCTTTCTGGCCGACGTAGTCGGCGTCCTTCTCGGGGCGTGGCTTGGATACATGTTCGGGCTTAGACAGCAACGGAGGATTGACAATGAAAGGGGGGTGAAAATGAAACGAGAACTCAAGGATGCCATAAAGAACGAGTTGGTGTATTTGCTCAAGGAACTTGGGGACCAGCCCGGGAAACCCTCAGAGGTCTTCAGCGAGTTCGCCTTCGCTCCCGTCTTCTTGGACTTGCCGACCTTTACCAGCATCGTGAATTCTGGGCAGCTGCTGCTCCTGGATGCAGAGCTCGTCCGGTCGCTCAGGGAGCTCAACACGGACGTCCATGAGCATAACATCGCACAGGCTGTATTCTTGGGCGTTAGCGGCGTCATGGATACTGCAGAATTCGCCTCCCACTCGGCTGAGTTCAAGAGGATATTAGCCAGCAGAGATGAGAACCCCAACGGCCGCCTAGGGAGTGTGTTGAAGGTGGTCCTCAACCGGAGAGAGACGATTGTTCGGGAAGCACAGGAACTCATCCAGAGCCTTTCGGAGCAGAAGTAGAGCGACCCGAAGGTCGCCGGCGCCTCGTTTTTTTAACTTATGAACGTCAGGGCACCATGTATGCCTCAAGGGGTGGCTGCCCTGTCAGGCCTCCAGTGGAGAGATCCTTCGGGAGCGTTCTTCGCCTGGCGGCCCTCGCCCTCCGTCCTTCGTCTGTCGTTGTGGTGAAGGGTTCCGCCTCCCTTGGTACCTCCTCCAGCTCCTTGTCAGCTTCGCCCAGCTCGTGCCTCAGCTGAAGGGCGTTCTCTTCAAAGATCCTAATCAATCGCCTGAGCTGAGCCCGCTCGCTTGCGTTCCATGCTTCGCTACCCGCCCGCCGGTGGGCCAGCTTGTACTTCAATCCCGTCATGGAGGTGGTGTATTCGTTAGCGCTGAGCTTCCTCACGTTCTGGTGGGCAAGTATGTACCAGTGGTATTCGGTACCCACGGGAGCCCCCGATCCTTCGGGCGCGTCCCACTTCCTCAGCTTGTTCACGGCGTAGGTGAAATTCCATCTGTCGGGAGCGACCTTCGTCTCGTTCCATTCCCCCTGCCGATAGTACCAGCTGTGGCTGCCGCCAACCCTCATTCCCGTGTATTTCCTGCCTTCAAATTCCTTGACGGCGTTGTAGCCTGCGGCCGCACCCTCCACGCCGGCCGACTTCCGGCTGATCACGACTTCTTCCATGATAGCTTAGAAGGTCAGCGAATATAACTACACACACTTCAAGATGCATCATTGACCCTTCTGAACTGGTTTCAATGTTCTTCTGGAGTGTCTCACCTCTCCTCACCAACTAAGAGGGTGGACGAGAAAAACGAAGGAATTCCGAGCGCCATGACTTCTGCGTTTGTTTGCCGAATAGTACTAGGCAATTCAAACTCCTATATCAAACGGAAGCTTTCTATGCATAACACGAAGGTCAGAGGAGACGTGGACTTGGGCACCTTCTCGGGTGCAGTCCTGGGCATCATGGTCGGCCTCCTTATCCTTCATAATTCGGATATGACGGCCGCCACCACCAACATGATCAACACTGGATTCCTGGCGCCCGTAGCTGGCCTAGGACTCAAAGGGGTGGCCGATGTCGACGCGGTGGGGAAGGGCTCATCCCAAGGCGGCACCGGAGATGGCGGTGCAAATCAGGGCCCTTCCTAGGTTTCATTTCCAAACTGAATATCGACGCCGTCGGCCCCTTGCTCTGACCCAACAGCCATTCAGCTGCGCGAACGACCTCGCCCCAGTTCGATGCCCTGCTTAGAGGACGATTTCCTGCTTCCGTCCTGATGTAAGAAGGAAGCCCCCCTCGAGCAGACTTATATGGGCTGGCCGTCCACGATGAGTAAGATATACATGGTGTCCGCGTGTGTGCTGATAAGATCGGAGCATGGGAAGTCCGGGGAGGTCGTTACAAAGGTCAAGCAGTTCCCCGGGGTGGGGAGCACCTTCGCGGTGCTGGGCAGGTATGACGTGGTGGTCGACCTGAAAGCATCCAATCAGGCAGCCCTAGCGGACATCGTATACAGAATGGGGAACCTCGGCGGCGTTGTCTTCACCGAGACGCTGCTGGAGATTCAGAGGAGGGAGTGATCGGCCATGCTCGAGGCCTGCGTCCTCCTGAAGACCGTTCCGACCAAGGCCTACGCCATCCTAGGTGCCCTGAAGGAGATGAAGGGGGTGAAGAAGGCCTACTTGGTATACGGTAGGTTCGATTTGGTGGCCTTCCTTCAAGTGGAGGACTACCCAGCCCTGAAGAAGGCAACCACCGAAGTCAACTCCTGGGACGGAGTGAGGAGCACGGAGACGCTAGCCGAGGCCTGATAAGCTCTCATCTCTTTGGTTCAAGAAAAGCTCCATATGTTGAGATGCCCCGGTCGAGGTGCGAACTTTCGACGCGAGTCGTTGGCATCCTTCCTTTCTGCCCATGTGTTCTCGCCCTTCTCCCATCAGTAGGGCGATGCACACACCCCGAGGCCGCGACGGTAGGAGAGCTCATCATCCTCTCATGCCATCCCACTGATTTCACCTGTGTGCTAGACGACTCCCGGCCGTTACCATTCTTTTTCTTCGGGAATTAAGCCCTGTCAATTCTTGAACTGAGCGCGTTCCTTGAGTCTCTCTGCCAGCTCCACGAAATTGGGGTTTGCGCTTTCGTCGACGAGGAAGACCGTGCCTTCAGGTATCCTCACTTCCTTCTCGTACTTCTCCTTCACGGCAAAGGTGACGTTGGAGTAGTGAATGATGCCTTCGAGCTGAGCCTTGATTACGGCCTCGCTGTCGGCACTGAACGGATAGATCTGAAAGACCACGCCCTTGCACCACGAGAGCTGGGGGATGGTCGTCCCGCCGGCAGCGCGAGCCTCGTTCAGGACGGCGTTTACGAGGTCTGGAAATCGATTCTCGATCACTTCATGTATGATAATCTTCTTGTATGGTTCGATCACGATTTCAGCGGGTTCGGCGCTCATGCCGAATCACTGCGTCCTGCGAGTCCTAATAAGGATAGTCTAGTGAAACGTCGCCTGTGGGGTCTTCGAAATCTCGGCAGCGATAGCGGCGTTGGGCGCAGTGACCTCCCTGTGGCGGGGGAGCAGGGCCGACGTCCGGCATCTTGGGCGCAGTTAGCTCCTCCCGTTAGAAACCCAGAAGCTTATCGTCTGGCAATGGAGGCTAGGTTGCGCGCGATGGCCTCATTCGTAGCCTTCAGCTTGTCGCTCGGGCTGAACTCCACCCACTCCGTCCCGGCGTCCGTAACCGTCGTGTGCCCGGGCTCCATGTAGTAGGCGTCTCCTGCCACGAGGACCTCCTCGCGGTCGGCGTACTTGACCAGCTTCCTCCCCTTCAGGATCATCCCCCAGTGAGGGCACTGGCACACGTCGCCAGGCAGCCCCTTCAGCAAGGGCGAAAGGTCCAGGGTCTCATGGCACGTGGTGATGTTGACGTGCAGCTCCCCCCAGTCGACCTCCCGAATCGTCAGCTCCTTTTCGTCCACCGTCTTGGGGAGGTCCTTATCAGAGCCTCTCATTTCCTCCCCAAGGCCGTTCAACAGGGGATATAGAGGTTGCGACCACAACCGATTTGCCGCCGCCTTGGTGATGGGCAAGGGCGACTTTTCCGGGGGCCTTGCCGCGACTTGCGGACATTGGGGCAATGCTAAATGCAGGCGGAGGTACCCGATGGATGCCTGAAGCAGTGCGTAGAATGAAAGCGATCGTGCGCGAGAAATATGGGCCGCCCGACGTTCTCCACCTGGCTGACGTCGAGAAGCCCACCCCCAAGGACAACGAAGTGCTGGTCAGCATCCGCGCGTCCTCCATAAACAAGTCGCAGTGGTTCGAGCTGACACCGCCCTTCCCAATGCGCTTCCTTATCGGCGGCGTATGGAAGCCGAAGCGCGAGCTCATCGGGGCGGACATGGCAGGGACGGTCGAAGCGGTTGGCAAGGACGTCAAGCAGTTCCGGCCCGGAGACCAGGTCTTCGGCTGCGCCCACTGGGGCTATGCGGAATATGCATGCGCCCGCGAGGATCTTGTGGTGTCGAAGCCGGAAAACGTGACCTTCGAGGAAGCCGCGGCCGTCCCCGTGGCGGCCATAACCGCCCTTCAAGGGCTTCGCGACAAGGGCCATGTCCAGGCAGGACAGAAGGTATTGATCAACGGCGCATCGGGGGGCGTGGGCTCCTTCGCCCTCCAGATCGCAAAGTCATTCGGAGC
>CAYYVT010000134.1:0-17317 GCA_964475215.1 uncultured Nitrososphaerales archaeon | reverse complement strand
CTTGTTTGGGTAGAGGGCGTAGTCCTGGAAGACTATTCCGATGTTCCTCTTGGCGGGTCCCAAACTATCCACCATCTTGGAGCCGATGAAGACGTGGCCGGAGTCCTGCACTTCCAATCCGGCTATGATCCTCAGGAGCGTCGTCTTCCCGGACCCCGACGGTCCCACAAGAGAGAAGAGTTCGCCGTTCTCTATCTTGAGGTCAATGTGGTCGAAGACGGAGAACTTGCCGAATTGCTTGGAGATCTGCTCGAGCCTGACGCTAGTCTCCTGACCTCCGGTGGAAGATTCAGAAGAAAAAGGCGTGGAAGACAATTGGATTCAGCCCACGTCTGTAACCCAGGCAGTCGCCGCCGAGTTGAGTGCCGACTGTGCAGCCGAGGTGCTATTAGTCGTGCCCGTCAGGAACCCATAGACCGGCGTGTTGAAGGCAGGGATCAGCGTCGATGAGGTTATCGGAAGGTTAGGGGGGTTAGACCATCCCACGGAAGCTGAGTTGAATACCTCCTGTATTACATTCCTCACTGGCTGCGATAAGGTCGTGTTGGAGGTCAACAGGGCAGTTGCAGCTGCTGAGATGGGGAACTCTCCGGCATACTGGTAGATTTGGGCGTTGATGGTGGGCGTGAGCAGGTACTCGATGAATTCTCCTGCCAGTTTCTGGTTGGTCGAGTACTGGTTGATAGCGTAGAAGTCAGTTCCGGTCTCGGCGTACCCTCCAGGCAGGTTGGCCACGCCAATCTGTGCTGAAATGTTCTCAGAGGTGAGAAGGGTCGTCGCGTCCGCTGTGAACATGAGCGCTCCCGCCGCTTCGCCGGCCTGCAGTGGTGCGAATACCGTTCCGTAGTTCACGACGGTGCCCGCGGGCTGTGGGTCATATTGCATCAGGTTGTACATCATCTGTAGGGCCTGAACCCCTGAGGTGCCGTTGAAGGAGGGAGCTGGGATGCCGCCCGAGCCGGTGAAGCCGTTGAACATAATGTTCCAGTTCAGGAGTCCGCCCTTGGGGTTACTGCCGCTGATTGTTGTGTCAGAAGAGTAGTAGGCACCGAAGATGGCCGGATAGCTGTCTATGATATCGTGGGACTCCGAACCGTCTACGACTATCCCGTACTGCACGGTATGGGTCTGGGTGACGAGGAACTGGTCAGCATCAAGTATGGCCTGCCAGCTCGGCCAGGGTGGACTGAGGCTGAAGCCATATTCGGCCTTGAACTGAGAGTTGAGAGCAGCATTGTTGAAGAGGGTCGTGTTGTAGAAGATCGTGAAGGTGGAGGAGTCGTAGGGCGCTCCTATGAGCTCCTTTGTGCCGTTCGGCTCGGCGTAATACCCTCCGAAGTTGAGCTGCGGAGCTGGGATGTCCGACGTGTTGAGGGTCACTAGTCCGTTCAGATTAGACACATACTGAGCGAAGCCCAGCGCACTTGTGGAGGTGAACGTTATGATGTCATATGTTGAGGACTTGGCCTCGAGCGAGGTCAATTCGGTGGTTGTGTAGCTGCTGAACCCCTGAGCGATGACGTTGATGGTCACACCGGGGTGAGCCGCATCGAACGAGTTTGCGGCGGCCTGTAGCCAGGCGTTGGAGGGATCAGTGAAGGTTATTATGTTGAGGGTAACGGGCTTGACTGGCGCCGGTTTAAGGGTGAGGGAATACTCGTAGGCGCCAATTCCCGCGATCACGATTATGACGATGATGATTATTGCGATTGTCATTCTGCCAATAGCTCTTTTATTAATCATACTCGTCACAATGGTAGCGACCCCCGAGGTATAATACGTTAGCGGTCACGGAGGGCGTTTGTCGGATTGAGGCAAGGCCGCTGGGGTAACTCCAGTCCTCGATGGTTTCGCGAATGAGGGATTGCCTGTGAATGAGGGGACGGTGAACATCTAGTCCTATGGAAAGGGGCCTCGGCACCTCGGCCCCCTCGGGGCAAGGAAGACGGCAATTCCGAGGGGGTCGCTCTCCAACGCTTGGGGCTGCGGGTCTGCTACGAACTCACGCCCCTCGCTCTAACCCGTATCCTATTCCGTTATGAGAGGTGGACCTCGCAGGAGTAAATCTTTGATTTGCTTTCGGTTTGAACAATGTTTTACCCCAGCGTCTATCATTTGTGACCATTATGATTGTAAACGAAGAAGGTTGTGCGACTATCGTTGCCGGGCCTGGCGATGCAGGATGACCTACTTTGAAGCTTAGGTGGAGCTCTAAGAAGGCGGAGGAGAACCTGCGCGAGAAGATCTCCGACGCCATAAGGAAGCTCGAACTCCACAGGAGGGAGGTCGAAACCCTGAGGCACCGCCTGGAGGAGCGAAGGGTCAAGCTCTTCGACATCATCGTTTCGTCGGTCCAAAAACAGGAGAAGGACCGCGCCTCCGTATACGCGAACGAGCATGTAGAGGTGAAGAGGATCATAAAGGTGCTCATCACATGCGAGCTCGCCCTCACCCAAGTCATCCTTCGCCTTGAGAGCATAAGAGATATCGGAGATGCGATGACCGAGATGGGTCACGCCTTCAAGGTGATAAAGGGCGTGGGGACGGTCCTGAACGGCCTCAGCGCGGACGTCACCAACGTCCAGGAGGACATCCAGAACACCCTCAATGACACCATGGCCGAGCTAGGACAGGTCGCCCCCAGCCTCAACATCGACGTCAACACCTCAAGCGGGGAGGAGATCGTAGAGGAGGCGATGCAGTATCTGGAGAACGAGATAACCAACAGCGACCTTCCCGAGCCCATTACAGCTGCCCCTGATCCGACGGCTTTCGATAAGGTCAAGCGCACCGCCCTATTGGCGGCGGGAGAAGACGAAGAGGATCCCTTCAGAATTGACATCTTCCAATCTTCAAAGGGCAAACCCCTGGAGGACGCGGTCGCCAACTACGTGAACTCCCAGGGAGGGAAGCTCAACGTGTACGAAACGGCCGTGGCGCTGAACGCCCCCCTGGACGATGTTGAAAGGGTGGTGATCAAGCTCGTCAGGGAAGGGCGGGTGAAGGTTGGCAGCTAGAACAGGAGTTGCATCATATTGAGCGAAGAAGCGGCTAAGATGCTCGAAGAGGCGGCAAGCAAGCACGCCAGCGACGCGATAAAGGCCGACAGCGAGGCTCGTTATGGCCAGGCGATCAGCTCCTACCAGAAGGCCATTTCGACCCTCATGCGACTGGTTCAGCTTTACCCCGAATACAAGCTCAACCAGATGTACCTACAGAGGGCCATGGCCTACCAGGAGAGGATCAAGGCCCTTCAATCGGCGAGGGGGCTCATGCCGCCGGACGAAGGGGGGATGCCGGAGGAAGACATGGACGTATCCCCCGGGGCGGCACCCCCAGGCGCCGGGCCCGTCGTTGTTGAGAAGCTCAAGGCTTCGTACGATGACCTCGTCGTCAAGGAGAAGCCCGACGTCCACATAGAGGACGTCGTCGGTTTGGAGGACGCAAAAAGGGCCCTGAAAGAGGCCATAGTCTTCCCGTACAAAAGGGCAGACCTGTTCCCTCTCGGATGGCCTCGAGGCCTCCTCCTCTACGGCCCCCCTGGATGTGGGAAGACCATGCTCGCCGCCGCCACGGCATCGGAGATAGACGGGTCCTTCATGACCGTCGATGCGGCCAGCATAATGAGCAAGTGGCTGGGGGAGGGCGAAAGGAACGTCGCCAAGCTGTTCAACACCGCCAGAAAGCTCTCGGAGAAGGGACAGCCCTCCATCATCTTCATCGACGAGGTTGACTCGCTATTGGGCGTGCGCTCCCAGGAGGTGGGTGGGGAGGTCAGGGTCAGGAACCAGTTCCTGAAGGAGATGGACGGCCTAGCCGACAAGGGCAAGAAGATCCAGATGTACGTCCTAGCAGCCACGAACAAGCCCTGGGTCTTGGACACGCCCTTCCTCAGGCGGTTCCAGAAGAGGATCTACGTGATGCTTCCCGACCCTGCCTCGAGGCGCCATATGTTCGAGCTGTACACGAAACCGCTGACGATGGAGCCGGGAGTGCAGCTTGACGACCTGGCGCGGATGGGCGAGAACTATTCGGGCAGCGATATCAAGGACATCTGCCAGTCCGTTCAGCTCCGGGTCGTCAGTGAGCTCTTCGAAAGCGGCCGCGCCCTCGAGCCGGGGAGCAGCACCCGTCCGATAAACATGAACGACTTCAGGGAGATATTCCGCACGCGGAAGCCGAGCGTCCCTCAGGAGACCCTGAAGGCCTACATAAAGTGGAGCGAGCAGTACAAGGCGCTCTAGAGCTCCGGAAACGTGGACCTACGGGGTGACGCGAAGCGAGTCTCGGGGGTAGAGCACAGCCTCCCTTATGTTGGAGCCCCCGATCAGCTGAGCGATGAACCTCTCCACCCCAAAGCCCCAACCGGCGTGAGGTGGCATCCCCCAGTCGTAGACCCTGAGGTGGTCCTCGAAGTGCGTTGGATCTAGTCCCTTCTCCTTGAGCCTGCTTTCGAGGAGCGCCCGACTGGCTACTCGCTCGCCCCCCGATGCTAGCTCTATCTGTCCCTTCATGAAGTCAAAGGATTCGCTGACCTCCGGCCTCTTCTCGTTGGGCTTGATGTAGAAGGGCTTCACTTCGCTGGGCCATTCTGTAAGGAAATAGTATCCGGGGTGGGCCTCTCCGAGGGCCTTTAGGGCGTCCCCATCTATGTCGTCCCCGAACTCCATTGCGGCACCATGGCGTCTCACTTCTTCCACCGCGTCCTGATACTTGATCACCGGGAAGGGTGCCGAAGGGACATCGATGTCATGTCCAAGCAGCCGAAACTCCTCAGCTGATGACCCCTGGAGATCCCTCAATGTCTCCTCTACGAGGCCTTCCACAAGGCCCATCGCGTCCTCGTTGCCGAACAGGGCGGCTTCGGCATCTAGGCCGAGGAATTCGTTGAGATGGCGGGTGGTGTGGCTCTTCTCGGCCCGGAAATACGTCCCAATTTCATACACCCTTTCAAGGGAAAGGGTGAGCTCCTCCTTGTACAACTGGGGGCTCTGAGCTAGGCAGGCCTCTCGGCCGAAGTAGTCAAATCCAAAGAGCTCTGCACCTCCTTCAGTGGCCTCGCCGATTATCTTTGCCGTGCGGACCTCAAGAAACCCCCTTTCCCGAAGGTGTCTTCTGGCCGACTCCAAGAACGCGGCCTCTATCTTGAAGACAGCTGCGGATCTGGGGTTCCGAAGGTCCAGCGGCCTCGCATCCAGACGCGTGTCAAGGAGGGCCTCAACGCGGCCAGTTGGGTCAAGAGGGAGTGGGTGGACGGCCCTCGCTAGCACTTCGAACGAGGAGGCCTCGACCTCGTACCTGGAGATCTTCGAACGGCTCTCCTTGACCGTTCCAGTGATGGACACATAGCTCTGCCGGGGCAACGAAGCCGCTTCAGAAAACTGGCGTTCGCCGAGAGACTTCCTGTTGAATACGGCCTGCAGGACTCCATGGCTGTCCCTGACGGTGAAGAAGACGATGGAGCCAATCGAGCGAAGATCTTCAACCCAGCCCGCGACGGTCACTGCCTTGGAAACGGACCTCTCGTCCAGCTGATCAGAATAATTCTCCCTTTTCGATCCTGTCTTCGCGCTCAAACTTGATGACGAGCTCGATTCCTCTTGTGTCTCTGACTATCTTTTTTACCTTTTCGAGGTCGATGGGGAACCGAGTGGTCTTCCTCCCCGGAATTATGACCTTCATTATCTTGCTTCCGTCGGGGAGCCAGACCGTGTTCATCATCATGATGCGAGCGGGGAAGAGGAGGTGCTCCACGAAGCGCCTGTCATCCGTATCGGCCTCTGTGAACCAGAGCTTGCGGCCGAGGGTCTCCTCGAGGTTCCTGGTGAAATCGGGGTCAGACCTGACGGTTGACATTTCGCCGAGGCCCACCATCAGAACCAGCTCCCCTTCCTCCTCTGATGCCTTTCTCAGGGTGATCTTGTCCAGGATGGGGAACTTCCCGAGGTTCTTTGCCAGCATGTAGGAAACGTCCACGTCCGTCCTCGAAAGCTCTCCGCTCCTGAGCTTGGCCTCGCACTTTGGGCACAAGACCCCCACCTTCGCATCAAAACTGCAAATCGGGAGCTTCAAACTTCCGAAACCTCAGAGCGCCGGTATTATTCGCTGCTCCTCTGGTTTAAATATATTAGGTCAATTAGGCCAAAACCGCGAAACTCTCCAAAAGTGCGCCGTTGATTGGCCTTTCAAGACATGGAAGAGCGACCAGGCATCCCTGCAAATTTCTTAAATACGCTTCGTCGGCATGCTCAGCTGAACCCTATGAGGCTTCTCGAGTATCAGGCGAAGGGCCTGTTCGCGGAGTTCGGGATTCCGGTTCCCGCAAGTTCTCTCGTCAGGGGAGCGGCTGACCTTGAGGCTGTGTTGAGAAGTGTCGGCTTTCCGCTCGTCCTCAAAGCCCAGCTACCTGTGGGAGGGAGGGGGAAGGCCGGAGCCATCGTAAAGGTGTCCTCCCAGGAGGAGCTCGGTCCCGCCTACGAGAAACTCGCCGCGATGACCATCTCGGGCCTCTCTGTGAAGGAGGTCTTGGCGGAGGAGTTCCTCCCTCATGAAAGCGAGCTCTACTGTAGTTATTTTCAGAACAGGAGTGACCGATGTTTCTCGCTGATAGTGGCCAAGGAAGGGGGCATCGACGTCGAGGACGTCAAGGATAGGGAGGTCCTAAACTTCGGCCTGGAAGGCCCCTCACCTGAAGACTTCCAGAAGGCCGGGAAATACTTGGGGCTCAGCGGGTCGGATGCGGACGCGCTCACGACCCTCCTGAAAGACCTATACGCGGTCTACAATGAGACTGAAGGAGATCTGGTGGAGATCAACCCACTGGCGTTCACGCCTGGGGAGGGTTTCACGGCCCTGGACGCGAAGGTCATCGTGGACGACAATGCCCTCTACCGGCACAAAGAGCTGGGCAAATTTGTTAGGAAGGATTCGTCGGAGGAGGACGCCGAGAAGTACGGGTTCAACTTTGTTTCCCTCGACGGAGATATCGCCGTGGTAGGAAACGGAGCCGGCCTGGTCCTGGCCACCCTTGACATGGTTTCATCGAAGGGCCTGAAACCGGGGTGCTTCCTGGACCTCGGAGGAGGTGCGTCATCTGATAGGGTCTTGGCGGCCCTAAAACTCCTTTCAGCCCAGCCGAACCTGAGGGCTTATTTCATCAACGTATTCGGAGGCATAACAAATGGCGTGTCCGTGGCCCAGGGGATACTCGACGCCCGGACACAAGGCATCCTGACGAAGCCGTTGGTGCTAAGGCTCAGTGGGGCTGGTGATGTCGAAGCCCGGGAGATGCTGGCAAAGGAGGGTTTGAAATCCTTCATCGATGAACAGGATGCCCTGACAGCGGTGGGAGGGTGGAAGTAGATGAGCCTCCTGAGCGGTTGGCTTTCGGGGGCATCCGACCCACAATCGTCGATGGTGGCCGTGAGGGGCATCACTGGGAAGTATGGCAGCCTTCATTCGAAGCTAATGGCCGAATACGGTACGCGAATCGTGGCTGGCGTCACGCCTGGAAAGGGTGGCCACAATGTCGACGGAGTGCCGGTGTTCGATTCCATGGAGGAGGCAGTGAAGCAGACGGGGGCGGAGGTAAGTATGATATTCGTCCCTGCGCCCTCGTACCTTGCGGCCGTCACCGATGACTTCAAGGCTGGAATTCGTCTGGTGGTGGGGATAACCGAGAAGGTCCCTGTCAGGGACACCATGGGCACCATTGAGGCGGCTCGTCGGGCCGGAGGCCACATAATAGGCCCCAACACCCCAGGACTGATCATACCTGGCAAGATCAAGCTCGGCATAATGCCGCCACAGCCCTTCGTCCAGGGCTCCGTAGCATTGTTCTCCAGGAGCGGCACCCTGACCTACGAGATAGCCGATTACATCAGGCGAAGCGGGTTCGGAGTCTTCGTCGCGCTGGGGATCGGTGGAGACCCCATCATATCGACGAATTTCATCGAGTGCATGGAGATGGTGAGGGAGAACCCAGCTGTGTTAGCGGTGGCGATAAACGGCGAGATTGGAGGGGATGCGGAGGAGAAGGCGGCCAGTTACATAGCCGAGACGGACTTCCCCAAGCCAGTGGTTGCGTATGTCGCAGGTCGAAGTGCCCCGAAGGAGAAGAGGATGGGGCACGCGGGAGCCATCATCTACGGTAAGGCAGGTACCGTTTTGTCGAAAGAGACGGCTCTGAACGAGGCGGGTGTGCCGGTGGCTAGGATGCCTTGGGAGGTGCCCGAGCTCCTGCGCCAGGTCCTGAAGAAGTAGAGAGCAGCCTCCCGGGCGGCAGCGGGGGCATCCAAAACGTTGAAATCGGCGCAGGTTGTCTGCACTCCAAGGGTCATCTCATGCCAGGCATGATGAGAAGGCAGGACAAGGCGCTAAGCCCGCAGATGGCAGAAACTCTCCTGGAGTCAGGCGAGTATGGCATCCTTTCCACCGTGGGGCAAGATGGATATCCCTACGGCGTCCCCATCAGCTACGCTTACGTCGACGGAGCGATCTATATCCATTCGGCGACGGAGGGGCGGAAGGTGACCAACCTCCACAGCAACGCCAAGGTCTCATTCTGCGTGATCGGGTTCTCCCAGGTGCAGCCACATGACTTCACGGTCTCGTTTGCTACCGCCATCGCTTCGGGCAGGGCGCATCGAGTCGATGGAGAGAAGAAAAGGAAGGCTCTGGAGGCCATCGCGGCCAAGTATACTGACAGATCGCCGAAGGATATAGATGATTTCATCGCCAGCGAAGGGGAGAAGACAGCGGTCTTCAGGATTGACGTAGAGAGCCTTACGGCGAAGGGCGATCTCCTGATGGCCAAGGATAAGTTCCCCTCGGACGTCGAGCCTTAGAGTCTGGGCTGGGGCTGGACGATCCCAAGTTGTCATCAGGTTGGGACGGGGGGCGGGGGACGAGCGATGAAGGAGCCCGTCCGAGGAGCCAACATCGGCTTTCGCTCATAGTTCCCACATACAACGAGCGCGAGAACCTGCCTGTCCTTTTGTCGCGTGTCGAATCGGCTCTCGTCGGCGTCGATCACCAGGTCATCATCGTGGATGACAATAGCCCCGACGGGACATGGGAGCTTGCACAGGAGGAGGCCACTAGATCGGTTAGGGTGGTGCTGCTGAAGCGGCCGGGGAAGATGGGCCTGGCGTCGGCCTTTCTGGATGGCCTCGCACGTTCCGATGGGGACCTGATCGCGCTTATGGATGCCGACCTGCAGCACCCTCCCGAGCTTCTTCCACAGATGCTGGCGCGAATTGATGACGGAGCAGACATCGCGATAGCGAGCAGGTTCGTCAAGGGGGGAGGCGTGGGAGAATGGTCCTCCGCAAGGAGGCTAGTCAGCTGGGGAGCACGACTCATGTGCACCTTGGCCCTCCCTAGGACCAGCGGGATTAGGGACACGATGTCAGGTTTCTTCATAATGAGAAGAGCGATCATCGACGGGATCACGTTGAGCCCGTCAAGCTTCAAGATCCTGTTGGAGGTCCTGGCCAAGGGGGAGTACCACAGAGTCGACGAAGTGCCCTACATCTTCGAGCCACGCAGGAAGGGCCACAGCAAGTTGGGCTCAGGAGAGATGTGGAACTATGTCAAACACCTCGTTTCGCTCTCAATTGAGACCAAGGAGATCCTGACCTTCATTCGATTCTGCCTTGTGGGCCTGAGCGGGGTCGTGGTGAACGAGGCCATCTTCTGGGCGCTCACTTCCCACCTCGGGGTTTACTTTGTGCTGGCAGGGGGGATCAGCGCCGAGGCTGCGATCGTCAGCAATTTCACGTGGAACGACATGTGGACCTTCAGGGCGAAAGCCAGGGGGGCCGGGGCCTTCAGGAGGGCGATCAGGTTCCTCCGTTTCAACATAAGCATGGTTGGAGGCGTCCTGATCAGCCTCGTGGTGCTCTACATCCTTTCTACGGCCCTCGGAATCAGCCCGCTAATTTCTAACCTATTTGCGATAGTGACTTCGATGCTTTGGAATTACGGCGCCAGCACGAAGCTTGTATGGAGGTAAAGGGATCAGATAGGCGGGCTCAAACGGGCGTGGGTCCGAATGAGCTTACCAGCAGCTTGATGATCCTTGCGGCAGACTCTCCATGGTGGTCACAGCGGGGGTTGTAGGCGGCCACGTTGAGCGCCTTGAGCTTGGAGGACCTGACTGCAAGGCGCATTATCGCGGCCAGTTCACCCGGAGTAAGCCCTCCCGGCTCCCTGTAGTTGACCGCTGGGAGGAATTCTGGATCGAGCACATCAAGATCAAGGTGAAAGACAAGGTAGTCGACCCTCCTTTCAAGCTCGCGAAGGGCGCCAGCAGCCGACTCCACCGCCCCTTTCCTCTTCATCTCCTTCGAGGGCACAAGTCCCATCCCGGAGGAGAGCATGGCGGACTTCTCTTCTTCGTCTAGGACCCTTGATCCCAGGTGCAGCACGTCCCCTGGTCTAACCAGAGGCATCAACGAATCGATCCGTTCGTAGGCGCTCGGCCCCCTGCCGCACGTGAAGGCCAGGCACATCCCTCCGATGTACCCCGAAGGAGTAGTGTCGGGGATGTTGAAGTCGCCATGGGAATCCATCCAAATCAAACCTGGCCGCCCCCTGAGACGCTCCCTAAGGCCCGCCATCTCGCCCACAATCAACGAACACTCGCCCCCAAGAGCCAGAAGCATGTCCGTCCCCTCCATCTTCGAAACCCGGACGTGGACGTTCCGGGTTCCTGCTGTGAATGAGTCGAAGTTCCAAAGCTTCTCGGTTCCCACGTCGGCCGGAATCCCGTCGAGGTCGACGTCTCCTTCGTCCATCCAACCCGGTCCCAAGGCACTGATCAGCCCCGACCTCCGAAGTTCAAGAGGTGCTTCGCCCATCCCAGAGTATCTAGCCAAAGTATACATTGGGAAGCCGATTGCGCGAGGCAATTCAATGGTCGTAGGAGGAGGACGACTAAAAACATTCGCGTGAGTCAAATGGAATCCTGCCGACTGTCCGCCAAGAGGACAGCCGTCGTTCGACCGATGGCCGCCAGCGAACCATGTGGCCGAGCCTTCCAAGGAAGCATCACAGAAAGGTAGAAATACAGTCGCCCGGGGTGCTGATGTAGGTAGCTTTGCCTATCGCGGACTCTAGCAAGAAGGCGATTGCCATGGAGAGGAGGCTTTACTTCAAGATATGCATGAGCTGCGGCTCCAAGAATCCCATTGATGCAACACGCTGCAGGAAGTGTAGGCGGAGCAACACCCTTCGGGTCAAGAATAGGACCACTGGTCCCAAGAAATAGGCTTCGTGTCCGAGAAACGCTTTATACGACATCTCTTAACCCCATTCCATCAAATGGGCCGGTCGTCTAGCCTGGCCTTGGACGTCGCTCTCACACAGCGAAGATCGGCGGTTCGAATCCGCCCCGGCCCACCATAACCTAGCTTGTCATGCTCCAATCCCGGCCAAGGAATCTCCGCAGAAAGGGGGCCGGTCGCCAAAGGTGTCATTGGTCTGCTGTTGCATCATCCCCCCTTCAATGGATGGCTTCACTATGGACGCCGACCGGATGGAAGTCCAAAGAGTCGGTCGAAAAAGAGCTTAGTGCCGGTGGCGCGTCAATCGACGACGTGCACAGAGGATTCGGTGAGCTTGCTCACCGTCAGCCTAGCACTGGGGTACGCTTCGACCGCTCTCGCAGTGATATGCCGAGCATCGTCCCTCCAGGCCAAGCAGTGAACAGCCTCTCCGATCATATTGTGAGCAGCCGCGATGGCTCCCGCTTCTTCGAGCAACGAGCATGCCTTGTCGGCGTCCTTCGAGGCCATGCCTGTCTCCAACGCGAACCTCCTGCTCTCTCTTAGCATGTTTGCCGAGGTGGGATTCGCCAAGACATTCTCCATCACCTTTCTCCCGGCGTCGTTCACCTTCCCGATCATTTCGGGAGAGGTCAGAAGGGGCCTCTTCTCCCTCGAAGAGAATGTCAGGCCGATCAAGGAGTACTTCTCGAAGTCCTCCATGAAGGCCTCGATCCGGCATGTGCTCGGCCCGCCTCCCTGTACGATAAGGCCTCCCACCCCCGAGCTAGAATACAGAGAGCCAACGGTCCCAAGGCCGGTGTGGCAGACCAGCTCCGCTTCGTGCGCAACATCGGCCGCCAGCCTCAGAGTGGACTTTGCGCCCAGCTCCACCAGCACGGCCGTGGCCGTCCCCAGCGCTGTGGATGCGCTCGAGCCAAAGCCTGCCCCGATGGGGACCTCCACCCTGTGGTTTACTATGAACTTCTGTTTGGATCCTATCCGCCTGCGGATTATGTTGAGGACGGTCTGTGACGTGCTGTTGGCCACGGGCCGGCCGTCGAAGAACACCTGATCCTCGAGCCCGTCCAGCCTTGTAACCGATGTGTGCGACCCCTTGACCAGCTTGAAACCTCCGCCTTGGGCCCCCACCCTTTCGTAAGGTTCGAAGTAGCTCCCATCGGGGTTAACGCCTACCATCGTGAAGAAACATGAGACCGCAGAGGGGACGTATACATAACGCATTGTGGCTCATTCCGCGTTGAGGAGCCGGAATAGTTAAGCCTGTTGATTCAACGGCTGCGGATGTGCCCTTTGGGAAGAGCTTCCAAAACGGGCGATCTTGGGTGCCACAGGCGATATCACAAGGGTGACTGCGATGCCAAGCTCGAACAGGGACATCACGCTGCCAAGGATGCCCCCTAGGCTCGGCCAAGTGCTATAGAACGAGTTGAAGTAGCCAGCTACGCTCAGGCCGCCGATGGCGAAGAACGGGAGGGAAGATATCACAGATATCGAGAACAACCTCCCGAAGGACTCCGCCGCCCACGATGGAAGGCCATTCGACCATATGCGAGAAGAGTTATTCACGAAGAGCGCCCTGAGGACGGCTGGGACGACGAGTATCATGAAGGGAAGCATGGTGAACTCCCAGAAGAGCGTGAAGCCCGTCAGCCCCATCCAGAATGAGGCTCCCGTCGCGTTGGGGAAGGCCAGCAGCATCACCCCTCCAGCGGCGATTAGATTGCCCACCAAGAGCGAGGCGACGGACCCGAGGGTAAACGAGCTCCACGATTTGTACCTATTTACTATGAACCCAAAGAGGAGGAATCCCACGAAGTTGCCAGGAAGGCCGGCCGCCACGGCCAGGAGGTAGTTGGTCTGGCCGAGTGGGACCAGAAAGAGGATGTCTCCGACAAGAGAGCCCACTCCAGCCCCGACGGCGCCCACCATGGTTCCAGATGTGATAGCGAATATCGCGGGCACGATGACGCCTGGTCGGAATTGCCCCACGCCCCACGGCGTCCCTATTACTGCGGTCATGCCGTTGACTATGGCGTAAAGGGCCGCACAGAGCGCCATCCTGGCGAGAGATGAGGCAGCTGTTCTGCTTTGCATCGGGTGGCAAGCTTAGGAACTAAAGATTTTAGGGTTGCATACTATTTCTTTAAACTAGTATAAAGAGGCCGAAGTCATGGCTCTCCTCTCTTCGCCTTCGGGTAGCTGAATATAGAATTGGGCCGCAGGAGGCTGACCCCAGCCATCTCACCCACCACCTCAATGAGGACAACCCAGTCGGGCGTTTCAAGGTCCACCTTCTGGTGCAGGGCGGACGCGGCCGCTTCGATGAACTGGGCCGACGGAGTCTCGTTGTGGCGCTTCTCAACCGTGACGCGGAAGGATTCCTCCTTTCCGACCCTTGAGAGCCTCTCAGAAACCGCCTCCTTAACGGCGTCGGGCTTGGCCGCGGTCACGGCCTCGATGGGGATGAACCTCAGGAGCAATCTTATGCACCAGGGATCCTCGGCGACCATCGATTTCAACTTGGCAACGACGTCGAACACATCCAGGGAAGTCCTTCCGATAAGTAGGCCGCTGACGCCGGTGTTCCAAATCGATGGCGTGGCGTCACCGAGCCCTCTAAGGACGCCAACACACTCGGCCTTGGACTCCCCTTCTAGGCCCTTGTAGGTGGTAGCTATGAAATTAAATTCGGCTTTCCCAGTCTGCATCTGCTATCCCTTCTCGCCTGCTCCTTATCTTCGAATCGTTCCTCCCCCGCCATCCATAATGTGCTTTTCCAGCGAACTGCGTCGTGTGGGTGCCGTTTCATGCTGGGCGTTAAACTTATAAAGAGATGCATCTCTGTCGATAAGGCACAGTGGTTCTATCTTGAACGCTCGAGAAGAAGAGGAAGAGTGGGAGGGAGAGAACGACGACTGGGAAGATGACACCGACGATTTCGGCGACGACGATGAAGAGCAGTAGTACCAAATTGGCGTGTTAGCGGCGGCATTCTCTTTTACGTATGCGAACCAGCCGATGCCTTGTTCACTGGGGGCAGGGCCATGAAACCCTTAAGACGGCGGAGGGCACGCGTCACATTCGAAGGATTTGAAGCACATCCCATTGCCGGTCATCGTCGTCAATTTCAAGAATTATAGGGAATCCCTGTCGGAGGAGGGGCTTCAACTTGCTAGGTTCATCCAGGCAGCAGCCCTTGAGGCCAAGGCCAGCGTGGCCATCTCACCGCCAACCGTCATGCTCGGGTCAGTCCTCGCCGAAACCAAGCTTCCCGTGTTCGCCCAACACGTAGAGACTGTCAAAGTCGAAAACAGCACCGGATTCGTAACGGTGCCCTCGCTCAAGGCCATGGGATGCGCAGGTTCGATTGTGAACCACAGCGAGCACAGGATCCCTGCCGAACTGGTGTCGGAGTCAGTCGCCTTGCTCAGGGCTAACTCGCTGCAAAGCCTCGTCTGCGCCCAAGACCCTTATGAAGCCGGCAGACTTGCTGCGCTCGGCCCCGACTATGTCGCGGTGGAGCCTCCGGAACTCATAGGGAGCGGCCGTGCCGTCTCGAAGGTCTCTCCAAAGGTCGTAACGGACTCAGTCAAGGCGGTGAGCGCCGCAAGTCCCGATACCGTGCCGCTCTGTGGCGCAGGGATAGTCGATGGGGCCGACGTCAGGGCCGCTATCGCTTTAGGCGCACGTGGGGCCCTAATCTCTAGCGGCATAGTGAAAAACGCAAATCCTTACGAGAAAGCGTTAGAGTTATTCAACGCTCTTGCTCAGTGAGCACCGGCTGGACCACTTTCAGCTGGATTCTTTGAGCCGGTAGTGAACATAACCTTATAATCTCGATGGCTTGAAGGTCGACACGAGACTATTATGTCTGAGAAGATCAATCCATGGCAGGTAGCCCTCGAGCAGTTGAAATCCGCCGCCGACCTCCTCGACGTGGATCCCGGTTACATCGCCTTTCTCTCCACGCCGAAGAGGATACTTGAGGTATCAGTGCCGGTCCGGATGGACGACGGCTCTCTAAACGTATTCGAGGGCTTCAGAGTGCAGCACTCGGACGCTAGAGGACCCTACAAGGGCGGTATTCGCTACCACCCCAAGGTGTCTTTGGACGAGGTCAAGGCCCTCTCCATGTGGATGACCTGGAAGACCGCCGTCGTTGACGTCCCCTTGGGCGGAGGGAAGGGAGGAATCATTTGCGATCCCAAGGCGATGTCCGACGGAGAGGTAGAGCGCATGACCAGGCGATACGCCTACATGATTAGCGATATAATCGGTCCTTTCACCGATATCCCTGCCCCCGACGTATACACGGAGGCTAAACACATGGCTTGGATAATGGACACATACAGCACGCTCAAGGGCCACATCGAGCCCGGCCTCATCACCGGGAAGCCTATTCCGTTGGGAGGCAGCCTTGGCCGCGGGCAGGCGACCTCAAGAGGTGTCGCGATAGTCGTGGGGGCCGCCGCTAAGAAGCTGAACATACCGTTGAAGAACGCTAGGATCGCCATTCAAGGATATGGCAACGCGGGGATGAACGCCGCGCTGCTGTTCAATAATGACTACGGCTCGAAGATAATCGCCGTAAGCGATTCCAAGGGAGGCATCTTCAACAGGGACGGCCTCAACCCTGCGAAAGTCCAAGAACACAAGGAGAAGACCGGGAGCGTCATCAACTACCCCGGGTCCAAGAACATCACGAACGAGGAGCTTTTGACGACCGATACGGACGTGCTCATCCCAGCCGCGCTGGAAGGTGTGCTGACCTCCAAGAACGCCGATGGCGTCAAGGCTCGTATAATCGCCGAGGCCGCAAATGGGCCGTGCACTCCCGGGGCCGACAGGGTCTTCCACCAGAAGAAGATCCTCCATATCCCCGACATCCTCGCGAACGCGGGCGGCGTCACGGTGAGCTACTTCGAATGGGTGCAGAACCTTCAGAGGTACGAATGGTCAGAGGCGGAGGTCAACCAGAAGTTGAACGACAAGATGGTGGCTGCATTCAATTCCACGTATGACGCCAGCGTCAAATACAACGTCGAAATGAGGCGGGGCGCGCTCACCTTGGCAGTCGAAAGGGTGATCGACGCGATTAAGCTCCGCGGAATATGGCCATAGGGCACACGCGTTCGGGTTGATAGGTAGCCGCCTGTTTTTTCTCTCCCTAACGTGAAGTCCAGCTAAGATGCGGTTGCTGGACAGGCGGAACTTGGAGCAGCTCCAAGCCTAAATGCGTAACTTCTGATCGCAGAATCGGGCGAAAGAAAGGCGATGAAGCTCGTCATCTCCTAGTGACGATCCGAGAGAGCATCTACGTTCCAAACCTGAAGTCGCCTTAGTGGAGGAATTTCGTCTTGGCTCGGCGAGAAGTGCCCAAGGGCGGGTGACGGGGCACATTCAGGCTATCTTATGATCTCCCATCTACCTTGGTTCGCATCGAGCTGCTCCTTCGTGTAGGAGTCCATCGGATGCTCCCGTTCGGGCACGTCGACTTCCTTCTTGACGTCGAACAGGGTCGTCGAGAAATACCTCATGGCGTTGTCGTTGAAAAGCACGACCACCTTCTCTAGCTCCGGATGCCGCCGAGCGACCTTAATGGATGCCACCAAGTTCGCTCCCGAGCTTATGCCGACCAGGAGCCCCTCCTCCTTCATGACCCTCTTCGTCATCGAGATCGCCTCATCTGAGGGCACGGTGACGACGCCCGTAAGTAAGCCCAGGTCAAGGTTCCGCGGGACGAAGCCGTCGCCAATTCCTTCAATGGAATGGGCACCCCACCTTCGGTCAGCCAGGAGTGGAGCCTCCGCAGGCTCGGCCGCATAGAGGAGGACATTGGGGTTCTTCTCCCGCAGGAATCGCCCGATGCCAGTGACGGCGCCTCCGGTCCCCTGGGTCAGCACAATGGCGCCGACCCTTCCTTCGGTCTGCTCCCAGATTTCAGGCCCTGTGGTCTCGTAGTGAGCCCGGGGGTTGTCGGGATTTGAGAACTGATCGGGGAACCAGTACTTCGCCGGCTCAGCCTT
>CAYYVT010000133.1:0-1544 GCA_964475215.1 uncultured Nitrososphaerales archaeon | reverse complement strand
CGGCCACTTCGAGGTCCCAGTACACAGGACTGCCGACCTGGAAACGCTCGTCCACGGACGCGACGTAGCTAGGATAGGCGCCACAGTAGGCGCAAGGAAACGGGCTCAGATTCTGGCGCGGGCCAAGGAACTCGGAATCGTAGTCGTGAATCCAACGGGGTTGAGGATCGTTGAATCTAAGAAGTAAAAGAAGAATCGCCGCGTCCGTCATGAATGTGGGCGTTGACCGGGTCATCTTCGATGAGGAATACTCCGACCTGATTCAGGACGCGATCACCAGAAGCACGATCAGGGGGTTGGTGGGCTTCGGCGCGATCAAGGCTGCTCCCAAAAAGGGGTCCTCTCGCGGCAGGTTCAGGGAAAAGTCCCAGAAACTCAGGCGAGGCCGGAGTTCGGGCTCCATGGAAGGGAGCATGTCGGCGCGGAACGCCAGGAAAGCCAAATGGGTTACCAAGGTCAGGGCCCTTCGTTGGAGGCTCAAGGTGGCGAAAGAGAGGGGCACAATCACCAGAGAGGCCTACAAGAAGCTCTACAAGCAGGTGAAGGGGGGGCAGGTCCGAGATGTCAAACACCTGCTGGGGCTCATGAAGGAGGCGAGGAAGTAGCTGGCAGCACACGTCCCGCTCCAGAGAAGGAGAAGGGCTGGCCTCACAGACTACCGTTCCAGAAGGCGCGCCATTGCTTCCCAGGATGCGCTTCTCGTCGTAAGGGTCTCCAACAAGAACGTGTCCTCTCAGTTCCTGAAGCCGAGGGTTCATGGTGACGAAGTCATCTCGTCTGCCCACTCAAGGCAACTCGCTGCCCTCGGTTGGAAGGGCTCGTTGAAGTCAACCCCCGCATGCTACCTTCTTGGCCTTCTCGCGGGGAAGAAGGCAATCGACAAGGGAGTCAAGGAAGCTGTGCTCTACAGCGGCATAGTTCCATTCGTCAGGGGATCGAGGGTCGCCGCATTCGTCAAGGGGGTTACCGACGCAGGTGTGGTCGTCCCCTTCGGCGAAGAAGCCCTGCCTCCCAGCGCGAGAGTTACCGGCAAGGACATAGCCGACTACGCTTCTAAGCTCGCAGGCGAAGACAAGGACCTCTACCAAAGGCGCTTCTCCGGCCTCCTAAAGGCCGGATTCAGGCCTGAAGACTACCCATTGAACTTCGAGAAGGCCAAAGCGGCGATAGCCGCGGGTGGAAAGCCTTGAGTTTCATGGAGAGGCGCGAGCGGCAGGAGGAAGAGGTCTGGGTCCCCAGGACAAAACTGGGAAAGATGGTCTCCGAGGGCAAGATAGGCTCGCTCGAAGAAATCTTCCAGTCCGGTCTCCGAATAAGAGAAGTGGACATCGTCAAGAAGTTGCTTCCGGACCTGAAGAGCGAGGTCGTGGGGGTGGGGATAGTTCAGAAGCAGACAGACGCGGGCGAGCTAACGCGTTTCGCTGCCGTGGTCGCTGTCGGAAACGGTGCGGGATGGTTCGGGGTGGGAAAGGGGAAGGCCATGCAGATGAGGGAGGCAATAGACAAGGCAACAGGCAGCGCTCTGCTTAACATCATCCCTGTGA
>CAYYVT010000132.1:0-1986 GCA_964475215.1 uncultured Nitrososphaerales archaeon | reverse complement strand
GCTGGGAATAAAGATGTCTCGAAAGGGGCTGCGTCTGATGGGCATGGTGGATCCAAAAGAGAGGGACGGGCTGGTGGTCTTCGTCGAGAACAATAGGTGCGCCGTCGACGCGGTGCAGGTGACCACCGGCTGCAGCATGGGAAGCAGAAGGCTCAAGGTCTTCGAGTATGGGAAGTCGGCTGCGACCTTCCTCGATAGGGAGAGTGAAAGGGCGATCAGGGTATTCGCTAGGCCCGAGCTCAACTCGGAGGCCGTGAGGCTCGCCGGCGCAGAGGGGGTGATCTCGGGGGATGATCGACCTGAGCCGACTTCGCAGGCCGGAAGAAGGGCCCTGATGAACGCCTTCATGAAGATGGGGGAGGACCAGATCTTCGACAGCCGATCGGTGCGAATCAGGGACGTGGCGAAGTACGCAAGGGGGACGGCTGTGCCCCGCGCGAACTGTTTCAAGTGCGGAGAGGAGATCATCGATGGGAGGGGAATCCTTCGCGCCGGCAGGACCCTCTGCGTGGCCTGCGACGGATCAGCCTACTACATCGAGTAGAGTGGAATCTGCTCCAAGCAGGCTTATATTCGGGGGACGAAGCTCCTATCATCGGCAAGGCCGCCGAGGCTCGTCTGATGATATTCGATACCTTCCTTAGCACGCTCGGGTACTTGGGGGTCTTCGTTGTCGTGCTCATCATAAACATAGTTCCCGCCTTCATGCCTCCAACGTGGAGCGTGCTCTTGCTGGTCAACGAAGCTCGCCCTGGCTCCTTTGGCCCCGTGGAGTTGGCCCTGGTGGGGTGCATCGCGACCACCCTCGGAAGGGCGGCGCTCACATATCTTGGGGTCTTCGGCCGAGACACCATGAGCGACAAACGCAAGGGAAGCATGGACGAGATCAAGAAGAGGATCGAGTCCGTGAAGGGCGGAGGCTTCATCCTTTCGTTCTTCGTGGCCCTGACGCCCCTTCCGAGCAACGCCTACTTCCTGGTGGTTGGGATGATGAAGTACGGGACGGCCCAGGTATACGGTGGCTTCACCGCCGGCAGGTTCCTGTCGTATCTGGTCCTCATCGAGGTGCTCTCGGTGGCGGAGCAATCCTTCACCGAGCTCTTCAGCGCCCAGCTCTTCTCGGTGTCCATCGTCGACATCTCTGGATTCGTCCTCACCATCGTCTTCGCGCTGATAGACTGGCCGACCCTCATAGATGAGAGGAGGATAGCGTTCATCAAACCCAGCTTCCACAGGAGCTCAAAGACGAAAGGCCAGTAGGGTGGACGAGCACTTTCACGGGCCGAGATTACGTAGATTGGTTTATATCGAGTGCCCAGGTCGGTTTCGGCTAATTGGTATCCCTCAGAGGCAGGAGCCCTGAAAGAAAGGAGGTCTCCTCCGGGGAGGACTTCGAGGTGCCGGCGATCTTCTCGGATGACGTAGTGCTGGTTCCATACATGGAGGTCTCTCTCTCGATGAACGACCCTTCCTCAAGGGATGCTATTCTGGATGCGCTAGGCTCAAGGCGACTTATCGCCATGATTCCGTCCGACGGCTACAAGGTGGGGGATGTCGGAACACTCGCCCTTCTCGGCGACCAAAAGGACCGTCAGGGAGGAATCCCCTTGAAGGGGCTTTGGCGGATAAGCGTCAAGGAAGTGACCACAATCAACACGGGGCGACGGGTGAAGTTCAGCAAGGTCGAAGGCTTCAAGGACTTTCCACCTGGCGCCATTGAAACGGTCGTCAGGGTCCACAGACAGGTGAAGGAGTTTGCAGAGCTGATGCCCTCCATCCCTCGAGAGGTGATATCTTACGTCCTGGGGATTGAATCGCCTGGCAAACTCGCCGATGTCTGCGCGGGTTCTCCCCTCTTCGATAGCAGGGAAAGGCTGGGGCTCCTTAACACCCTTGATCCCGTGGAGCGGCTAGAGATGGTCAGTGAGCGGCTCGAAAGGGACCTGGGTTCGATGCGGGAGCTCGCCAGGCCGACCTCCATCTCGA
>CAYYVT010000131.1:0-2761 GCA_964475215.1 uncultured Nitrososphaerales archaeon | reverse complement strand
TCCAGGGACGACCTAATCCACACCGCAACCAAGATGATATCCCATGCGAGGGACCAAATCGACGTACTCATGAAGAACGGCATAATCCCCCCATTCCCTGACTAGCCCGACGTAACAAGTAATCGCAGAAGGAACTCACCGTCCCCCAGCCGCCCCCGTCCACCGACACTAGGTCAATGGGTTGAGCTTCGACCGATCTTCATCCTCAGGAAATGGGTCGCGCACGAGATGCAGGGGTCGTAGTTCCGCACCGCCATCTCTGCCAGCCTACGGCCCTCTTCCGGTGAGGCCTCCACTATGCTAGGAGCCAACGCCTTGACGTCCTCTTCGATTCTGACCTGGTTCTGAGCCGTCGGGGGCACGATCTTGGCCTTCTCGATTATGCCCTTCTTGTTCACCCGGTAGCTGTGGTAGAGCGTCCCTCTCGGCGCTTCGCTCACACCGTATCCTGTGCCCTCACGGTATTCATAGCCGACGTGAGGACGAAGGGGCGGGGCATAGAGGGAGACCTCCTCCTTGACACGGTCAAGGGCATGGACTAGCTCTAGTGCCCTTGCCACGATGCTCTTGAAGGGGTCCGTAACGGGGGGCCTGAAGCCCACTTCGTCAGCCAGCTCCCTCGCCCTAGGACTGAGCTGGTCAAAGTTCAAGTTGGCTCTTGCAAGGGGGCCGACCATGTACGAGCTGCCCTCCTTCGTAAGAGAGCGCAGAGCGTGCGAATACTCAACCTGGTGCTCCACAAAGCGCTCCTCGAACGAGGAGGCGGGAATGCTCAGCCCATTGTTTGAAATGATGTCGCCGCCTGAAATGGCGTATCCAGTCTTCTCCCTAAGGCACACATATGTGACCTCCCTCTTCAGTTCAGGGCCTTCAAGCGAGGCTGAAAACCGAACCGCCTCCTTCGCGAACGCCTCTAGGGTGTCAAGCTCGGCCGCCACCTTCAGAAGTGCCTCCCTTGTTGGAGCTTTGTATATGCCTCCGATCTCGAGCGAAACCGGATGGATCTCTCTCCCGCCTATGAGCGCCATGAGCCCGTTGCCCAGATGCTTTAGCGCGAGGGCCCTGTTCACGAGCTCCGGCTCCTTCCTTGCTAGGGTCAGCACGTCTGGAACCTTCAGAAAATCGGGGGCAGCGAGCATGAAGACATGAAGCGAGTGGCTCTCGATCCACTCCCCGAGGTACATCAAACGGCGCAGCCTCTGAACCTGCTCGTCCACCTCCACTCCTAAGAGGCTCTCAAGGGCGTTCAGCGCGCTCACCTGATAGGCGACCGGGCAGATGCCACAGATTCTGGAGACGATGTCCACCACCTCCTCCACCTTCCTTCCCTGGAGGATGGCCTCGTAGTATCTGGGAGGTTCGAAGATGTTCAGGCGCACGTCGAGGATCCCATCGGCCTCGCCTTGGATGACGAGAGAGCCTTCGCCTTCGACTCGCGCCAGGGGGCCCGTGTCCACGATGAGCCTTCTACTCATGGGTCTCCAACCACCCCTTGAATTCCTTCGAATGAGAGTTGATGCCCTTCACAAGAAGCTCGATGGACTGCCGGTCCAGGCCCCCCTTCTCCAGCCAGGAGGCGTATGACTCCAAGTTGACGTCATCCGAGGGCCCATAGCAACCGTAGCAACCCCTGGCATAGGAGGGGCAGATCGCCCCGCACCCCGCAACAGTGGCGGGGCCCAGGCAAGGCGAGCCGTTGGCCACGACCACGCAGACGTTCCCCTTCCTCTTACATTCGAAGCAGACCGAGTATGAGGGGAACCTGGGCCTAGCCCCCCGGATGACAGCCGCGAAGAACTGCAGGAGCTGCTCCTTACTTATCGGGCAACCGCGAAGCTCGAAGTCCACGGCCACGAAGTCGCTTACGGGGAGGGCCTTCTCCAAGGACCTGACGACCTTGGGGTCGGGGTACACGGTCGCTTTGAACAGATCCAACCTGCTCCAATTCCTCAGGGCCTGTAAGCCTCCTGCCGTCGCGCAGGCCCCAATGGTGACAAGCATTCGCGAGTCTTCCCTCACCTTCGTAATCTTCTCGACTTCCTCTGGAGTGGAGATGGAGCCCTCGACCAGAGATACGTCGTAGGGTGCCCCAGAGGATGCGCTGCTGGCCTCCAGGAAGTCTCTTAGCTCGACGCTATCAGCTAACTTGAGAAGCTCCTCCTCGGCATCTAGGATGGAGAGCTGACAGCCATCGCAGGATGAGAACTTGAAGACCCCAAGCTTTGGCTTCTTCACCCTATATCCCCTCCTTGGCGAAGAACCGTTCGACCCTTGGATAGGGGAAGACGGGCCCATCCTTGCAGACGAAGACTGGCCCCATCTGGCAGTGGCCACAGGTCCCGACTCCGCAGGACATGCTACGCTCTAGCGAAACCACTATGTTGTCCTTGGGGACCCTCCTCCTGAGCAGCTCCTGGATGGTGAACTTCATCATCACTTCAGGGCCGCAGACGAAGGCAGTCGCCTCTTCGGCCAGCACGTCCACTTCCTTGAACAGGGTGGTGACCACCCCCACGTTCCCCTTCCATCCCTCTTCAGCCCTGTCGACAGAGACCAGGAATTCGCTTCCTTCCCTGGTGCTCCAGCCGTGGTGCTCGTGTTTGTAGAGGAGGTCACTGGGCGTCCTGGCTCCGTACAGGATCTTGACTCCCCTGAACCTTCTGGGATGGGAAAGCGCCTCCATGATCACCGGTCTCATTGGAGCCAGCCCAAGTCCGCCCGCAACGATGATCAGCTCCTTCCTCTGAGCGTCGTCCAGAGG
>CAYYVT010000130.1:0-10775 GCA_964475215.1 uncultured Nitrososphaerales archaeon | reverse complement strand
TGCGCCAGTCGTGGCGCCTCGACACGGTGGATGTGCCATGGCGAGATTGATACGCAGGGGAGCCGAGGCAGATATCCTCCTCGGAAGGTGGCTGGGCGAGGCGGCCATATTCAAGGTGCGGACAAGGCGCCGGTATATGATCAGGGAGCTTGACTACAGGATGAGGGAGTCGAGGACCCTTCATGAAGCGGAGCTGCTGGGGGCCGCCAAGCAGATGGGCGTCCCGACCCCCCTGGTCTTCCACGTCAATCCGTCCACGTCCACAATCGTAATGCAGTACCTCGAAGGACCGCGGCTCAAGGAGCTCCTCACCGCCGGGGATGCCAGGATCGACCTGTGCGGAACCATGGGGACCTATCTCGCCCGTCTCCATGCCAACGGGGTCGTCCACGGGGATCCCACTACTTCGAACTTCATACTGACGGGAGGGAGGCTGGCGGCGATCGACTTCGGCCTCTCCCACAGGTCTGAAGCCGTGGAGGACTTGGCCGTGGACCTACACCTCGTGAAGGAGGTCTTTCATAGCGCTCACAGTGAGGTGAGCGGTAACGCCTTGGACGCCTTCAAGGAGGGATACCTCAAGGAGATGGGCGCCGACGCGGAACGGATATTGGAGCGGGTCACCTCCATAGAGCGCCGTGGAAGGTATGCCAGGTCCGAATGGGGAGGAGACTAGTTGGAGCTGGTGATGGCGACCGGCAACCTCCACAAGGTGGAGGAGGCGAACTATGCCTTGAGGGAGTTCGGCGTAACGCTCCTACCTCAGGACGTCAAGGGGAAGGAGGTGCAGAGCATGGACCCAATCACCGTGGCAAAGTCGTGCCTTGAGGACATCCTCCCCGGTTTCGGAAGGCCTCTTGTGGTGGAGGACACGGCTCTCTGCGTCAGGGCCCTTAACGGCTTCCCGGGGGCCCTAGCATCCGACGCGTTCAAGACCATCGGCAACGAAGGGATCATCAGGCTCCTTGAGAGGGAGAATGATCGCTCAGCCCACTTCGAGGCAGCAGTGGCCTACGGCATCCCGCCCGATCGGATATGGGTCTTCACGGGGAGGGCCGACGGCACCATCGCGAGCGAGCCGAGGGGAAGCCTGGGCTTTGGATTCGATCCCATCTTTATCCCAAAGGGCCACGTCAAGACCTTCGGCGAAATGACCATCGAGGAGAAGAGCAGGATCTCTCACCGTGCCTTGGCGTTCAGGAGGCTTGGGTCATGGGTGACGCGTTGATTCCCTTTCGACCGAGAGGAATTGTTATATGGTGGAGTTAGGGAGGTTTGAAGGACATGGCTAGGAGACACAGTCATCGCCATGGGAAGTCTCATTCGAGCAGGCCGCCATCGATAATCTCTACTCAATGGATAAACTACAACGCCGAGTCCGTCGAGTCGATCATCGTGAAGCTGGCCAAAGAGGGCGACTCTCCTAGCCTTATCGGAGTCAAGTTGAGAGACGAGTACGGGGTGCCGCTTTCTAAGAAGCTCATCGGCAAGACCGTCACGGAGGTCCTCAGGAAGGCGGACCTTGCCCCTCCGATCCCGGAGGACCTAGGCAACCTCATGGCCAAGGCGCGAAGGCTTCAGGCTCACCTCAAGGTTCACAAGACCGACAAGAAGAACATCCACTCTCTTGAGCTCTTGGAGGCCTCCATCCACCGCCTTTCGTTGTACTACAAGAAGAAGGGCGCTCTCCCCAAGGACTGGAAGTACAGCGCCCAAGTGGCACAGCTAGCGTGATGGCCAAGCCATGGCTGACGTCGAGGCTTTTCGCCGGGCTGCCTCTGAGAAGGGCATAAACCTCAAGGAACTTGCCAAGCAAAAGGCCAGCATAATGATGCTGGGGCACACCGACGCCGATGGGATTGCGTCGATGGGCATCCTCGCAAAGGCACTCGCGCAGGACGACGGCGTGTTCACGGCCCGTGCCATAGCCGACGTAAACCCTCGAACCTTGGAGGAGATAGCGAGCGAAGGGTTCGACTTCTACCTCTTCTGCGAAGTGGGCAGCGGCCACGTGCCTCTCATCGAAGAGCGCCTCAAGGGGAAGTACCTACTGGTGGAACATCACCAGATTACGGATGAGGAGAGGGACAACCCCCACGTGTTCAACGTGAACTCCTTCGGATTCGACGGCGGACGCGAGCTCTCCGGCGCAGGCATAAGCTACTACCTTGCCTCAAGCATGGTAAGTGGAGCCCGGTCGATGGCTTGGCTGAGCGTGGTGGGGGCCCTTGGAGATAGGCAGGACCAGGGGACCAAGCGCTCTCTCCTCGGGCTGAACGAGCAGCTGGCGATGGAGGCCGCTTCGCTCGACCGCCTCGAGATAGTGGAGGACCTTATCCTCTTCGGCCGAGGCGTCCGTCCAATCCACGAATCAGTCGCCATGACCTTCGACCCGTACATTCAGGGCCTGTCGGGCAACAAGGACGCCTGCCTTGCCGCCCTCCAGTCGTCCGGGCTGCAGCTCAAGGAGGCCTCCAGATGGAGGGTCGCCTCAGAGCTTTCGGCGGAGGAGAAGGAGAAGCTCATCCTTACGCTTACTCCATACCTCGAAATCTCGGGCGATCAGCCCGGGGGCATCACCGGCAACGTCTACCTCTTGAAGAAGGAGGATGAGCGGACCTACCTGAAGGACGGTCGCGACTTCGCCTCACTTCTCGACGCGACGGGGCGCATGAACAAGGCCGGGCTCGGCATCGCCCTCTGCATGGGTGACAGGGGCGCCGCGCTCTCCGATGCGGAGAAGACCCTCATGGACTTCCGCAACACCATCGTCCGTAACCTTCACATCCTCCTGTCGGACGAGGAGCGCGTCATCCAGGATGGCCCTCTCGTTCAGCTCGTCGGGGATGGAATAGTACAGGAGAGCATGACGGGGGCGCTTTCCAACGCCCTTTCGAACATGCCGCAGCTCAAGGGCAAGCTCATAATCCTTCGGACCATCACGAAATCGGGAGAAATCAAGTTCTCCGTCAGGAAGGGGAAGGGGGCGATGTCCTCGCTCAACTTGGGGAGCGTAATGCTGAAGTCCGCCGCTCTAGCCGGAGGCAACGGCGGTGGCCATGATTCTGCTGCGGGCGCCCGAGTCCCGGCTGTCAAGGCGGGCATGTTCTACGAGAAGCTCAAGAGTGGCATCTCTTGAGCACCCGGGTCAGGGTCACCATCTTCACCGGCGACCACCGTCTGGCCGAGGCGATCTTCGCGAGCCTCGAGCCCGACAACGTTGGCTTCCCGGCTGGGCTCCGGATGAAAATGGAAGAAAGCGGCGGCTCCTTGATGCTAACTTTTACGTCCAAGTCGGTCACAGATACGCTTATCTCGACGGTGGATGATGTGTTCGAGTCGTGCGGCGTTTCGCTTCAAGGGATTCGCTCGGCGGAGGAGAGGTAGACTAGATGCTGGATATGAAGTTCGTAAGGGATAACACAGATCTCGTCCGCGAGTACCTGAAGAAGAGGCGCGTCGAGTTCCCGCTGGATGAACTGCTGAAGGCCGACTCCGAGCGGCGCAGGCTCATAACGGAGCTCCAGGAGCTCCGCCACAGGAGGAACGTCACGTCCGACCAAGTCGCCGTAATGAAATCGAAGAAGCAGGACGCCTCGAAGGTCATCGCGGAGATGAAGGAAGTCTCGGCCAAGATCTCCAGCGACGACGGAGAGCTCAAGAAGGTCGAGGAGGAGCTTCATCGCCTTCAGCTCGGCCTACCCAACGTGGTCCACGAGAGCGTCCCGGACTGCATAGGGGACGAAAACAGCGTCGAGGTTCGCCGCTGGGGGAAGCCGAAGCCCATGGAATTCCCTGTGAAGGACCATATCGACATCGGGACCTCTCTCGACATAATCGACATGGGGAGGGGCGCAAAGGTAGCCGGAGCCCGCTTTTACTACCTCAAGGGGGACTTGGTACGCCTCAACTTCGCACTCATCCAGCTGGCCCTAGAGTTCGGGCAGAGCAAGGGCTACGTCGTCGTCCAGCCCCCCTATCTCCTGCGCAGGGAGGTCATGGAAGGGGCCGTCGACCTGACGGCGTTTGAGGACTCAATATACAAGCTGGAGGGCGAGGACCTCTACCTGCTTACGACCTCCGAGCACGCGCTCCTGGCCTACCACGCCGATGAAATCCTGGACGGTTCAAGGCTGCCGCTGCGCTACCTCGGAGTCTCCCCCTGCTTCAGGAGGGAGGCTGGCGCCCATGGCCGGGACACCAAGGGGATATTCAGGGTCCACCAGTTCGAAAAAGTGGAACAGTTCGTATTCACCAGGCCGGAGGAGTCTTGGCCGGAGCATGAGAGGCTCATCTCTTCCGCCGAGGAGTTCTTCCAGCTCCTAAGGCTTCCCTATCGGATCGTCAACATCTGCTCCGGGGATTTGGGTGCTCCCGCCGCCAAGAAGTACGACCTCGAGGTCTGGCTTCCTGGCCAGGGGACGTTCCGAGAGGCCGTCTCCTGTTCAAACTGCACTGACTGGCAGGCTCGGCGCCTCGCCATCAGGTTCCGGGACAAGATGGGCGAAGAGCCACGCCTTGTCCACACGTTGAACTCCACCCTCGTCGCCACCGGCAGGGCCTTGATAGCCATAATGGAGAACAACCAGCAGGCCGACGGCTCCTTCATCGTGCCCAAGCCTCTGAGGAAATTCATGGGCGGCACCGAAAAGATAAGCGCTCTCGCGCCTTAGAACGGTTTATATCTTCGATAACGAAGGCCTAATCGCGTATCGGCATGCCGAGGAAGACTACGAAGGTCAAGGACAAGTGGCGGGAGAAGTCATGGCTCCAGGTCGTCGCCCCCAGCAGCTTCGGAGGCGTCGACATCGGAAGGATTCCAGCGACAGACGCCAACAAGGCGATCGATAGAGTCATTCAGACCACCCTCTACGACCTGCTAAAGCAGGACCCCTCGCATTACTCCATCAAGGTCTCCTTCGTCATAACGAAAGTTGAGGGCAACAAGGCGTTCACGACCTTCAGGGGGCACGAGTATGCCCGCGAATACATGAGAAGCTTGGTGAGGAGGGGCTCCTCCATGGTGGGCCTCATCAAGGATTACACGTCAAGGGACGGCTACGTGCTACGCGTCTACTTGATCGTGTTCACCCAGGGAAGGGTCAACAGCTCCAGGAAGCACAGGATACGCGAGGCAGCCGACCGGGTTCTCAAGGAGAAATCGGCCTCCCTCGATTATGAGCAGCTCGTCCAGGAGATAGTCCTCAACAAGACCGCCTCCGAGATCTTCGCTGAAGCAAAGAAGATCAGCATGCTCCGCCACCTGGGAATCCGAAAGACGAAACTCCTAGCCGCTCCAAAGGAGCAGCCTGCTCCGGCGACCGCCCCCGAGGCCGAGGCTACGCTCGCCGAGACGTAGCGACGATCTTTATCACGTCCCCGTCCTTGAGCTGATACTCCGCTCCCAGACGGGTCTTCTTCTTGGCGTCGACGGCATAGAGGAAGCCCTCGGCCAGATCACTGTGGATCTTGGCGGCGAGGTCCTTAGGCGTCGACCCTCTGGGCACGACAAATGCGTCGGGGAGCACGTTCCCGTTCTTGTCGACGAACTTGTTTTCGTCCTCCACGGGGTAAACTACGATGCCGTTGAGCAGCGTATAATAGGCCTCGTTGAGCGCCCTCTGCACGCCGGTGCTCCCGTAGGGACTGAGCACCCTCTCTCGGACAAACTCTAGGGCCTTGGCCTGCTCCGGGCTGACCGCGCCTTCCTTTATGGTGAACGAGCTATCGCCAGGAGAGTAGGCTATGAGTCCTTTCTCGGCGGCCCTCCTCAGCAGGAGCTCCGCCGCGGCCGAGGTCGGGATGACCATCCTCCCCGAATCCTGTATCCTCTTGAGTATCGCGGCCGCCGCAGGGACATCAGACTTGTTTCCGGCAATGAGTATCGGCTTGTTGGTCTTTCGCACCTCGGAGGCAAATAGGGCCACTTCCTCATCGTTCCAGTCGGACATCTTCTTGGCCTCCAACTGCGCCTTGCGCACGGCGTCTAGCATGTCGCCGACCGTCACCCCAAGGCCCGTGAGCTTCTCCGCTACCGCTTCCTTCGCTTTGGCGGGCTCGACATGGCGAGTCATCTTGGCCCAGTCCTTGACGAGGATGGAGGTGAGCCACAGATCATATTCCTTCTCGACGAACGCTATGTCCTCCATGGGGTCCTGGGTGCCAGAGGTGACCACCTTCCCCTCCTTGTCCGTTCCACCCGACGCATCCACCACATGGATCAGGGCGTCAGCCCTCCGCAGGTCGTCAAGGAACTTGTTTCCCAGGCCCAGCCCCTTCGAAGCGCCCGGTATCAGGCCGGCAACGTCGACGAGTTTCACGGGGATGCGCCTTATTCCGTCGACGCATGCGCTGTTCTTTGGGTTGTCTTGGACCCCAAGCTCCCTGCACACGCACTTCCTGGTGATGTAGGCCACTCCGACGTTGGGCTCGATGGTCGTGAAAGGATAGTTCGCCACGGGGGCGTCAAGGAGGGTCGCCGCGTTAAAGAAACTCGACTTCCCTGTGTTGGGCTTTCCGATGAGGCCCACCATCAACTTATAACGAACCCGCCTCCCGTAACCAAATGTGGGAAACAGAAAGGTGGTTATTGTAGGTTGTGGGCTCGCAGGCACAACCGCCGCCGAGGCCGCTCGCAGACAGGACCGGAGCGCCTCCATCTCCATCATCGAATCGACGCCTCACCATGAATATTCTAGGTGTGGCCTTCCTTACGTCATCTCCAATGACGTCGAGCCCCCCTCAAACCTCTTCCTGAACAAGAGGAGCTACTACGAGTCCTCCCTCAAGGCTGACCTCGTCCTCGAGGCTTCACTCGAAGAGATTGACCCAAGAGGGAAGACGGTCTCCATAAGGAAGGGGACGGAAGTTGAGGCCATCCCCTTTGACTCCCTCGTCCTGGCGACGGGGGCTGAATCTCTGGACCTTCCCATCCCGGGTTTTGAAAAGGAAGGCGTGATCAAGCTGAGGACCCTGGAGGACGCGAGCCAAATCTCCAAGGCCGTCGAATCCGAGGGTCGGGCAGTCATAATCGGTGCGGGCCTGATCGGGCTGGAGGTGGCGGACGCGCTAGTCCGTAGAGGGGCTAAGGTGACCGTGGTGGAGATGCTTCCGGAGGTCCTTCCGACCGTCTTCGATGCGTCCATTGGAGGACGGGTGAGGGAGGCGCTATCGGCCAAGGGGGTCTCCTTCATGCTCGGCAAGAAGGTTTCCAGCATAGTGGGATTCGAGAGGGCGGAGGGAGTGATGGTGGACGGAGAGCTCGTGAAGGCGGATCTGGTCGTCGCATCGGCCGGGATAAGGCCCAGTACTGAGAAGGCCCGCAGGGCCGGGATCGCGGTGGGCCGATATGGCGGCATATTGGTGGGCGAGAGATGCGAGACCAACATCTCCTCCATCTTCGCAGCAGGTGACTGCATCGAGCTGACTAACAAGCTGATCTCTGAAAGTCGTCCTATCCAGTTGGCAACGGTCGCCCTTCGCACCGGAGAGGTGGCCGGCGCCAACGCGGCTGGCGGAGGCGAAAGGGTTCCCGGCCTTTTCGGCAATACATCTTCGAAGATCTCCGGCCTTGAGGTTTCGGCGACAGGGCTGTCGGAGGCCGAAGCCAAGTCTCTTGGCATGGCCGTGCTCGTGGCTGATAGCTCATCATACGAGTACGCTCCTTACTACCCAGGTGGGGGGAACCTCACGTGCAGGCTCGTAGTCGACGGCGGCTCCGGCCTGCTCCTAGGAGCCCAGTTCGTTGGGGGAGGGGCTGCGGGTTGGGGAAATCTCGCCACTATGATGGTGGCCCAGGGGCTTCACATTTCGACCCTCGCATACCTTGAGACCAACTTCTCTCCTCCGGTCCAGAACTTCTGGCCAGCGCCCGTCGTGGCCGCCAGGAGGATCGTAAGGATGCTCGCCTCGAAGAGAGCCATCGTTTAAATCGAAGCTGGGCCATCGTTCGTCAGGGTGAATGGAACACGGCCGACTCGTTCAAGGTTCTGGTCTGCGATCACATAGACGAACGTGGCCTGGGCATCATGAGAGAGGCCGGCTTGGAGGTCGACAACAGGCCCAAGATAACCCCCGAGGAGCTCCTTGCGGTGGCTGACGGCTACGACGCCATCGTCGTCAGGAGCAGGACCAAGGTGAGGGCCGATGTCATCGAAAAAGCCACAAGGCTGAAGGCGATTGGCCGGGCCGGCGTGGGACTCGACAACATCGACGTCGAGGCCGCCAAGGCCAGGGGGGTGGCGGTGTACAACTCCCCCGGGTCGCTGACGAACGCCGTTGCCGAACTCGCCCTCGGCCTGATGATAGCCGTGGCCCGTGGGGTGGGGGCAGGGCACAGCAACCTTAGGAACGGCGCATGGGTCAAGGAGGCTTTGGTCGGGGCCGAGGTCTCGGGGAAGACTGTGGGGATAGTCGGGTTCGGCCGGATCGGGAGGCGCCTTGCCGAGCTTCTGAGGCCCTTCCATGTCAAGATCCTTGCATATGACGTCGTCCTCCCCGATCAGCTCACCCTCGACGCCCTAGGGGCCAAGATGGTGAGCCTTGAGGAACTGCTATCCTCGTCAGACTTCGTCTCGCTGCACCTTCCCGGAGGCCCATCAATGAAGAACTTCATCGGAGCGGAGAAGCTGGCGATGATGAAGCACTCCGCCTTCATAGTCAACACATCTCGCGGGGAGGTGCTTGATGAAAACGCCCTTGTAAACGCCTTGAAAAGCTCCTCCTTACGGGGAGCTGCCTTGGACGTCTACGCCACGGAGCCGCCTACGAACAAGGAGCTCCTCCAGCTGGGCAACGTCGTGCTGACACCCCACATCGGTGGCCAGACCTCCGAAGCCCAGGCCTCGGCGGCCACGATCATCGCCCAGAAGATAGTCGAGCACTTCTCGAAAGCTCATTAATCTCTCAACCATATCGAGCCCCGTTCAGCGCCAAACGAAATCAGGCAAAGCGTTCGCACGGTTAGAACGATTGTTCTCCTGGTTGGGCTTTAATCGCCTTGACAGCAACCCCTAGCTCATGCAAACGACCCCGGGCGCCGCTGTCTGGCGCAGGACCGCCGCCATGCTAGTCGTCGCGATAATAGCGACGGCTGCGCTGATGGGCATGCTCTCCTTCCTTTCGACTGTGTACACCAATCAAGGGGGCAGTTCCCCGGTCGCTGTGGCGGAGGGGGTAAACTCCTTCAGGGACTACTCCCAGCTGTGGGATTTCATATCCGCCAATGCTAAGAGCGCGCAGGAGTATGGCGGAAGAGGGATATTCCTCGGCGGGATCGCCATTGGAACTGCCTTCGCCCCCGGCCTCGCCGTTTCAACGGCCGTAGGAGCGGTGACTAGCGCAGTCTCGGCGATCTCTAACAGCGTCTCGTCGAGCCCCACCTTCACGGGCACCAACGTGCAGGTCCAGGGCGTCGACGAGCCTGACATAGTGAAGACGGACGGCACGCATCTGTTCGTCTCGACAAGCGATGCCGTGAACATCTTGAATGCCTATCCACCAAACTCCACAGGGGTGCTTTCCGTGATAACCTTTAGCGGTGCCACCGTGTTGGGAATCGAGGTCTCTCAGGACCGCCTTCTTGTCATCAACCAGAGAAGCTCGAACGCCACCTATATCGACCTCTTGCTCTATGACACTTCCAACTTATCCTCGCCGCAGCTGATGGAGAACATGAGCGTCGAAGGAAGCTACGAAGCGGCCCGGATGGCCCAGGGATACCTGTACGCCGTGATTCAGCAGGCCTCGTATCAGTTCGATGACAATGGCACGGCGACTCCCGTCATGCCCCAGGTCCACGAGAACGGTAGCTTGGTGGAGGTCCAGCCGTCTTCGGTCTTCTACGGAGCGAATGACACCCAGATCAGCTTCTACACTATGGTAGTGAGCATGAGCATGAACAACGGCGAGAACAACGTGACTTCGGTGCTCACAGGACCATCCTCTACCATCTACGTATCCACCTCGAACATCTATGTGGTCTACTCCAACTACCCGCAGTACTACGCGGACGATATCCCCGGCGACATCTTCTCCGGCGGGGTCATATCGGCAGGGGACATGCAGCAGCTGGGTCAGAATAGCTCCATCTTCCGCGCTTCGTACGCGAGTGGCGTGGTTCAGGTCCAGGCCGTCGGCTCGGTGCCGGGAACCGTCCTCAACCAGTTCTCTCTCGATGAATATGACGGATACTTTAGGGTAGCGACGAGCCGTGAGGCCACCATCGACGGCAGCACGACGATGAGCGACGACGTCTACGTGCTCGACATGAACTTGAATCAGGTCTCCGCCCTGAGGAACATCGCCCCAGGAGAGAACATCTACGCCGTCAGTTTCGTGGGGAACCTCGGATACGTGGTCACCTTCGAGCAGGTCGATCCCCTCTTCGTGATCTCCTTCCAGGACATGTCCCAGCCGGTCATCCTCAGCGCCCTAAAGGTCAATGGATACTCCGACTACCTCTATCCGCTCTCCAACGGGTACCTGATAGGGGTCGGCAAGGACTCCGTGCCGGCCTCGAACGGAGATTTCGCCTACTACCTCGGGCTGAAGCTCTCCCTATTCCAAGTCCTCGACAACGGGACTTCGATTCAGGTCTCGGACTATCCGATTGGGGACCGGGGAACGGACTCCCCTGTTCTCACGGATCACCTAGCTTTCACCTTCGACCCGACGAGGAACATCATGGTGATACCTGTGCTCTTGGCCGTGGTCAGCGGGGGCCAGACGTCCGATTCCAGCAGTCCTCCCCCCTACGGCAACCCCGTATGGCAGGG
>CAYYVT010000129.1:0-3540 GCA_964475215.1 uncultured Nitrososphaerales archaeon | reverse complement strand
TGCCCACCCTCAGGAAGGTTCCGTTGGCGCCGTCCGTCACCAACACCTCTCTCACGCCCAAACTCATTAGTTCCGATGAAATACGACGGCAGTCCTTCATCCCGGTCAGGGCTCTGCCCTCTTCGACGTCCACCTTCATCGCGTCAACCACAGAGAGGACCCCCTTCAGGCTGGTGTTCGCCCCCAGAGTCACCCTTCCTTCGTCAATCTTCCTCAAGAAGCCCTGGGGATCCACGTAGATGAATCTGGAAGCCTCCTTGTACCTCGGCAGGGACTTGGGTGAGATCTCTCCTGCCACCGGATTCAGCAGGACGATGTCGTACTCCCTGTGCCCTGCTGATGGCGGAGGGATGTCACCACATCGGCTTACGATTCGCATTTCTCTCCGTCGCGGGAGGATTGTTATCTCGAAGCGCGTGGTCGGGGATCCGATAAGGGGGGAGGACGCAAAGCTGATCCCGGCTGAGAGCAACTGCGCGAGCCGCTCGTCCCCGAAGTCGCGGCCGACACGAGTGGCAACGGTGACTTCGAAGCCCAGCCTCCTCAGCAGGAGACCCATGTAGGCAGGAGGCCCGCCGATGCTCTCGGACGCACGTCCGCCTGTCAGAATGGAGTCAAGGACCAGGTGACCGGCAACAAGTGCCCTCACGCGAAAATTGAATCCAGGCCTTCTAAAATACGTAGCCATGCGATGCGCCCTGGTGGAACCGGATGCCCAGGGGGCAGACTTTTTCGGGCATAAAAGCATTTTAAGACCCTTCCCGAGGAGCTAGAACGGTAGCTTTGACTCAGAAGAGGAAGAGTCGCGGCAGGAGCAAGGGTGGGAAGGGTGCAAGTGGCTACGTGCAGTGTAGCCAGTGCGGCCGCCCGGTGCCCAGAGACAAGGCAAAGAAGGTCACCCAGAGGGTCACCCTCGTGGAGCCGAGCCTGGCCAGGGAGCTGAGGGCAGCCGGAGCCTACATCCCCTACGGGTCCACTCAGAAGTACTACTGCATATCCTGCGCCGTCCACTTCGGAATCGTGAACGTGCGTGCCAAGGCCGAAAGGCACAGTCAATACTAAGATGACTTCGTCTTGGCCTACGAGCGCCTAGTCCGCAAACTCACAAAGGAGAACCTCTGGCTTTATATCCTGAAGATGCTTCTTGAGAAACCCGACTACCCGCTGGGCCTGAAGCGAAGGTTCAGGGAGAAGTTTGGCTTCGAGCCGGCCGGAATCACGTTCTACACTGTGCTATACCGACTCAAGAGCGAAGGCCTCGTCACGTCGAGCAACGAGCTAGGCAGGACTACATACAGCTGCACGCAGAAAGGGAAGGATGCGTTGGAGATGGCCGTGGTATACCTCGAGAGCACCTCCCAGAAGCTACAGCCTTGAAGAGTAGACGTATAGCCTTTGCAGGAAGGTCACACAGGCAAGCGCTAGCACTAGGATGACCCCATAGGTCAGATATCCGACGAAGCTCGATACGGCCAAGACCAGGAGCCTTTCCGCCCTTTCGCCCACCCCGACCCCTTCGGCCTTGATGGCCAGCCCTTCGGCCTTGGCGCGGCTGTAGCTCACAAGAAGGGAGAAGGAGAGGGCAAGTAACGAAATAAGAGGGTTGACCATCGCCGAGCCGACGATCCCCGCGTAGATGAAGACCTCGGCCAGTCGGTCAAGGTTGCTGTCCAAGAATCCTCCCTTGGCGCTCACTTTCCCGGTCGCCCTTGCCACGGCCCCATCGATGACGTCCATGGCACCGGACGCCAGGATGAAGAACCCCCCGAGGTAGAGCAGTCGATAGTAGAAGGAAGCCCCGGAGAGGAAGGCCAGCAGTGCCCCAAGGACGGTCCAGGCATTGGGGTACGGCATGATCCGTCCGCATCCACGGCCCACCGCGTCCACCATGGGCCTGATGGACTGCCTGAATCTTGTAAGAACCATAGGGCCCTTCCCTCCGATTTCAAGGGATGCAGAATTGGCCGCGCTAATTAACCTTCTCAAGACGTCCTTCCTGATATCGGCGGGAAATACGAACGGCTTCTATTAGCCACTTTTACGTCGAGCGGAACACGAACTGCAGGATATGAACCATGCCGCCAGATAAGATGCTGCTTTGAGGGCATTCGACAGGATGGGGGCGGGCGATGGATACTCCGGCACTGAATACGCAGGTCCCGCCGGAGGAAAAGGCTTGATGGGGGCCATAGGCAACCACGTTGTTGGTGACCGCGGCCAAACGCCCAGCTCTCTTCCTAAGGGGAACTTCGCGCTCCTTGACATGGAGCTCACGGGCCTCATCAGCCCGAGGATGCGTCATATCATCAAGAGGTATGTCAAGAAAGTCGGCCTTCGAAACATAAAGGTCGAACATCTCTGCGATGGCGGACCGGCCACGGTCAGACTTGTTGTTTCAGGAGACGCCTTCAATGGGCTCAACGAAGAGCAGGTCTCCAAGCTCACTTTCCTCGAGGGCGCTATCAGGAAGACCCTTTCGAGGCCGATTAACGGGTTCGTGCCACACCCATCTCGAGCGGATCCTGAGGCCCTGAGACTGGAGCTTTGTCGGATTGAGCCTAGCATGAAACGCGTGTTCTACACCAGGGCATAGAGCTGGACCTAGCGACATCTATCCGTACCGCAGGGGCCGGGGGGAAGGGGGGTTTTCCCCCGGCCCAAAATAACACCCAGCGTGAGCTTGTAGCGCCAGACCGAGCAAGGGAAATGACTTAACTTTATCAGTGAGAAGGGACTACCGACCTCCGATTAGACCGATGGGTCCAAAGGTCGAGCTCTGTGGCATAGAGGGCTGTGGTCAGCCCGCGAAGAGATCCATAAGCGCTTCAAACTTGGCTGGGACGAGTCTTAAGGTAAGGACCTCGTCTCATAGGGTGAACCTCTGTAAGGACCATTACAAGCAGTTCAAGAAGGAAACAAAGGAAGAGAGGGACATCGAGAGGGCAAGGTTCAAGAACCTTTAGAGCCTACCACATTGACACAAGTTCTGAGAGTGAGGCCTGAATGAGGATACTGCTAAACCACGTCGACTATATCGAGTACGAGCCGGTGGCGAAGGAGATCTCCGTGGCAGAGGAAACCTCCCCTGGCAAGCATAGGATGGAGGAGCTGGTGGTGGCCTTCGTCGCCGTCGAGGCGGGGGACGACGAAAGCGTTTCACAGAAGGCCGTGGGCGAGATAGGGAAGTCGCTCGAAGGCCTAGGGGTAAGGCGGATTCTGATCTACCCTTATGCCCACCTGAGCCAGGACCTCGCCGATCCCCGCAAGGCGCTTTCCGTGCTCAAGTCAATGGAGGGACAGGCTTCTCAGGCGGGACTGGATGTACACAGGGCCCCCTTCGGCTGGAACAAGGCCTTCGAGATGAAGGTGAAGGGCCACCCCCTGGCCGAGCAGTCGAAGGTGATCACTGCAAGCTCCGCAGGACCGACGCCTCCCAAGCAGGCGAGGAGGAGGCCCGAACTGTCAGAGGAGGAGATGCTGGCGAAGGTGAAGAAGAGCGACTTTGGCGGCCTCCCCGAGACGGATCACCGGGTCATCGGT
>CAYYVT010000128.1:0-1754 GCA_964475215.1 uncultured Nitrososphaerales archaeon | reverse complement strand
CCCCGACCTAACCTTTCGAACCTTCCTCTCCAGCACTAGCTTCACTTATCGCCCTTCCTGTCGTGGTCGTGTTGAACGTCTGCATGCTCTCGGACAAGCCACTCCCGTCGGAGAGGCCAACAGGGATAGGCATAGCCGCCTACAGTATGGCGTTCGCACTTTCGCGGCGCGGAAACAATGTCCACTACATCTGTCGAGGGGAGGCCGAGCAAACAAAGAGCGTCAGCGACCGTCTGACCGTGAAAACCATCAGGCATTACTCGAAGGACAACTTAGGGGCCTCGCTTCCAATTCTGAAGGAAGGGGGGTGCGAGGTGGTTCATGTGCATTCGAGCGCGGCCGCGCCCAGTCTGATCGCCGCCAGGGCCCTCGGAAAGCCCACGGTGTTCCATTCACACGGCGATCAACCCCTGCGTCCTCTTGGGCTGACTCTGATCCGTAGCATCGAGATGAGCCTCAGCCAGCGCGTAATTGCTGTAAGCCGTAGCACCCAGCAGGACATCGTGAACAACCATCACATCCCACTGGAAAAGGTGGTTGTAGCCTACAACGGCGTGGACACCGAAGAGTTCAGGCCGACCGGACCTCAACCTTCTGTACTGTCCAAGTACGGACTTGATGGCTTCGAGAAGACGGTCCTCTCGATTGGAGCGGTCCAGCCCAGAAAGGGGCAGCTACTGATGGTGGAGTGCCTTCCCAGAGTTCTAGCGAGATGGCCAGGCCTGGGCTACGTGAACGTTGGGACGAGCTATGATGAGGCATTCAGGGACGGTGTCATCCGGAGAGCCGCGGAACTAGGAGTTTCAAAGGCGGTCCGGCTGCTGCCGGCGGTGCCTCATGATGATCTTGTAGCCCTGATAAATGCCGTGGACCTGTGCGTCCACCCGTCAATTCGAGAGCCCTTCGGGCTAGCCGTCGTTGAAGAGATGGCCTGCGCCAAGGCAGTCATAGCCGTCGATGACGGGGCAATTCCAGAGATCATTGACGACAGACTTGACGGGCTGCTGGTCAAGCCCAACGATGTCGATGGTCTGACGAGCTCAATTCTCCAGGCCATCGGCGACCAGGAGTTGGCCCGGAGGATTGGAGACGAGGCGAGGCTCAAGGTGACATCGAAGTTCACCTGGGACAGGACGGCGTCACGCTTGGAGGAGATATACCGTGGTCTCATCGCATGAAGCAGAGAGATAACTCGAGGCTGCTAATAGTGACGTTCGACCCTCCGACCGGCCCTGGGGGCATCGAAGGCAGGACCAACGCCTACGCCGGGTGCCTTGTCAGGCGCGGAATCCACGTCGAGGTCGCAGCGATTTCGAATGTCAAGAGCTCGTCGGCGGAGCCCTACCAGGGGACCAGGCTCATCCGTCTCCCATCATCTTTCGCTGACCTGCCAAGAACAGTCTCAAGCCTGATCAGGACGATATCCTCTTCTTCCTTCGACTACGTCTTCTTCCTGAGCGGTGGAGCTACCACCATAGGAGTGCTGGTGATAGGATTCTCGAGGCTCACGGGGAGGAAGTGTGGCGTCTTCTTCTACGGGAAGGACATCCTGCAAGCTCGAAATCGACCCGGCAGGAGCATCTTCCTGTCGCTCTCTATGTTACTTGCCGGAAGGGTGGCGACCAATTCTCGCTATACCGCCGGGCTCCTTCCTTTCAGGCCACGAAGGCGGCCGGCTGTCATTTATCCGTCAGCGCGGCCACGCCCGGCAATTCAATCCCGGCCAGAAACTCCAGCGATGCGCCGCCGCCGGT
>CAYYVT010000127.1:0-13756 GCA_964475215.1 uncultured Nitrososphaerales archaeon | reverse complement strand
ATCCCTTTTACGTAATGAGTCTCGGTATCGCCTCCTTCTTCGTGTGGATGCCAACCATCCAGTAGCTGTGTGGAGTGGGAAGGCATCGAGGCCTTCCTTCTGAAATCGGTAACCGGGCTCATCCCAGCCAACAGCTTGTGGGTGGGAAGTAGACGACTCGGAGCTTGGCTGCGCATGCGTCGGCCGTGCAGTGATGGCCGTCAAGGGGACAGGAGGCAGAATCCGGGTTGGCCATCTTGTCCTTCTCCCTGATCGCCCGCGTCCTACTGGGATACCCTTCCAACGACGTCGGGTTCAGAAGCTCCGACATTTCGTCGTTGTTATCGCAGACGATCCTCCAAGACATACGTCTAACCCGGCCTCCATCCGGAGGGTCTCCGTGGGTATTATTCCTTTTTCTTCGTAAATTGGATGTGGCATGGTAGTTCTTTTCGGTTGAGTGCCAAGAAGGCGTGGCCTATTCAAGAATAGGACGCAGATATTCAAACTCATGAGTCGACATGGGGGCCGATGAGCTGCCATGCCAAGTCGGGTTCAAATACAGCAGGATCCTGAAATGGCGGTGGCTTATGACGGCCTCTTCCGTACCCGGCCCTTTCACAGGAATGCGTCGCGAGGCGAGGCGTTGTCTTGGGGGCAGCGGAGGGGAGCCATCCTGAAGCTAGAAGAGTTTGTCAGGTCGTTCGGCGAGCCCTACTCTAAGGCCCTAGGCATCGACCTCCAATCGAAGAGGAAGGAGGAGATAGTGAAATGGTTCCTCGCGTCCATCCTCTACAGCAAGCCCATCCGTGAGACGACGGCGACCTTGACTTACAGGACCTTCGAAGCCTACGAAACCTTAAGCATTGACTCCATCCTGAGCGCCGGATGGGACGGCCTCGTCCAAATCCTCGACGAGGGAGGGTATGTCAGATATGACTTCAGCACCGCAACGAAGCTCTTGGAAGTCTTCGGCAACCTCAGGAAGAGGTACAACTCGGACCTGTGGAACCTCTACAACGATGCAAATGATAGCTCCGACCTCGAAAGGCACCTGAAGGCCCTCGGGAAGGGCGTGGGTGATACAACGGTCTCCGTCTTCCTCAGGGACATGAGAGCCATCTGGCCAAAGTCCAACCCCAAGCTCACACCGCTGGAGGAGCTCGCCTTAGAGGAACTTGGGATAAAGGACCTAGAAGCCCTGGCCAAGAGGAGAGGTCTGGATATTGTGCGGCTTCAGACCGCCCTGCTCAGGCTCGGCAAGGACTTCCTCAAAAGGGGAAAGGAGGTCGACGTCAGCCTCGGCTAGGGGCGTCCTAAATGACGCTTCCATACCTGATGCCGATTTCGTCGGCATACGCGAGCACTTTCATGAATTCTCCCGATGAAAGGCTCCTGTTGATGCTAGCGAGGCTCTCCTTGATAGGGACAATGTAGTCGGGATGGTATTGGTCCATTGTGTTCGCCAGAGCATGCGGAAGGTTCCCGCTGAGCCAGTCCAAGATTAGTCGGCATCAGCAGTCCCAGTGTCCCCGCAGCACGAGGACCCTGACGATTATGTCACAGTGGCAGCTTGCCTCTAGATGGTGCGATATGCTCAGCTGTCGGCCAGATACGAAGTTAGCCTCGTTGAAGTGTTAGAGCTTTGCGTATGCTTCCACGACGTCGCGGGCCGTTATTATCCCCACTATCCGGCCGTCGAGCGTTACCGGGAGCCTCTTTATGTGGTTCCTCTTCATCGTTCTGATTGCCTTTTCAAGGCAGCCCTGACAGCTAGCCGTCATCGGAGTCGTTACCACCGGCGTGCGGCAATGCCTGCCCACCAGATAGACGAGGTCTGGATTGGGGGAGACGAGGAACGATAGAACGTCCCTCTCGGTGAAGATGCCGTAACGCCTGTGGCCCCGCATCACCAGCACGCTCCCGATCCTCTCTTCCTTCATCTTTTGAATCACGGCCTTCAGGGGGGTGGCGTAGTTGACCTTCGACACTTCCCCCGTCATCGCCGATCGGAGCTTGGGGTGCTCGCCCGCCGTCAGATACAGGTTGTAGGCCAGGTCAGTGGCCGTAAGGAGTCCTGCCGGCTTGGTCTTCACCAGAAGTGACCTGGCCTTGGTCGACAGCATCACCTTGGCCGCCTCCCTGATCTTGGTCTTCGGGGGTATCCAGGCGGGCCGAGAGGAGGCGACGGGACCTGAACGCATGGCCCCCAGCTCCGCTAGGTTTTGGGGGAGGAGGGCGAAGACATCCCTCATGGAGAGGACCTTCGTGTACTCCTCCTTCTCCTTGACGAGAACGTTAGTGATCTTGTGCCGTTCCATGAGCCTCAGGGACTCTAAGAGGGGTGCGTCGTAGCCTATGGAGATCGGATGCCTGGTCATTATCCCTTCTACGGTCTGGAGCCTTGCCAAACCGCCTAGGTATCGCTCCCCTTTCTAATAACGCTTCATGGGCTACCGCATCCCAAGCTTTGATGACCGTCATCCCGGGACCCCAGACGCTCCAAGGTTTGAGGCCCTGCGCCGTGATCCAATGCGTGGCCATGGAGAATACACTCGCGATGAGCATGGATATGCAAGGTGCTATCAATCCCCCAGTGACAGACACGTCACATGCAATGTTCTGCAGCGCATGTGGCCCACTGTTTCTTCATGAGCTGGCCGATGATATTTGTGAGGGCTTCGGGGTCAGCCGACGTAGTGAAAGACGTCCTTGACGGCCCGTCTAGGTGTAGCCTCCGGTTCTTCAGCCGGATAGCCGACGGGGAGGATGGCCACGGGACGAAGCGACTCCACACCGCACACTTTCGCCACCTCTCTGTCATCGAAGGCCCCCAGCCAAACGGTGCAGAGGCCAAGGTCCACCGCCGCGAGCATAGCGAATGTGGCGGCTATTGTCGCGTCCTGCATGCAATACAGGGTCTCCCCTCTGTGACCGTACTTGGCCGACGATCGATGTGGGCTAGCGAAGAAGACCAAGCAGATTGGAGCTGCGATTATGAAGTCTTGGTCCTGGGCCGCCTTGGCCAGCTCCCTTTTCTTTCTTTCCCCTCTCACCACGAAGACTTCGTAGGCTTGGAGGTTGCCCGCGGAAGGGGCGGAGCTGGCGGCCTCCATTATGAGGTCCAGCTTTTCCTCCTCCACGGCCGCGGGGCTGTAAGCTCTTATCGAATGCCTCTTCCGGATGAGCTCGAGGAAGTCCATTTCCTCACTCTCTTCTAATGAAGGTTCGAAAGAAGATAAGCTTTCCCGAGTCCCGTTGAGGGCCTCTACCTCATGGCTGCCCGACTTCCATGACGAAGAAGATGTAAGCCTTCCTTCGGAGGTTCCACGCTTTAGTCTGATGTGTAGAGAAGACGGGGCTGAATCGTCCGCAGGTTTTAGGAGCCCTGGTCCATTCGGGGTTGCTAATATACGGCCATCGCTCATCGTCTCGTGTTTGCCCGCCAAGATAGTCGAAGAGACGGCCCTGAGAGAAAGGACACTTGTCTTTCAGGACAGGCAGCAGGGAGGCAGTCTTCTGGCTGAAAGGCTTCGGCAATATGCGACACATAAAGGGGCTCTGATCTTGGCAGTGGCTGCGGGCGGCGTTCCCGTGGGTCAGGTCGTTGCGAAGGATCTCGGTGTTCCGATGGAGGCGATTGTCGTCAGGAAGATTCAGGTTCCGTGGAGCACTGAATCGGGATTCGGTGCCGTGTCCTTCGACGGGGACATCGTCCTTAACCTTCCCCTTGTAGGAAGCCTGGGGCTTTCGGAGAAGGAGATAAGGAAATGCATCACAAGAGCGACCAAGGTGGTTCGGGAGAGGGTCGGCAAGTTCAGGGGAGATCGCCCCCTCCCTGATTTTGAAAGGAAGGTCGTCATCCTCGTAGATGACGGGCTGGCCTCAGGCTATACGATGCTAGCGGCCCTCAGGTCCGTAAAGAGGGATAGGCCTCAGAAGGTGGTGGTCGCTACGCCGACGGGCTCCCTGAGCGCCGTAGAACTGCTTTCGCCTGAGACGGACGAAATCGTATGCCTGAACATAAGGGGTGGGCCTTTCTTCGCCGTAGCCGACGCCTACAGGAACTGGTATGATGTGACCGACGAGGAAGTGCTTGAGATTCTCAAAGGCCTTGAGTCGATGAAGCCGTGAACGCCGCATCGAGACTTCCATGGCGAGCCCATGAAGCCCGGAATTCGGACTTGAGGGTCGTTTGCTGCACGCGCAAACGAAGTATCCTCCGCAGGCCTGTCATGCTTAACTCTGGGTCCTTGCTTGCAGGAACCTTTCGGCGTCCTCCCTCATCGCCAAGTTGTTGAAGAACACATACGCCTTACTTCCCTCGACCTTCTGCTGAAGCAGGCTCAGCTCTTCGTTCGTATACTTGTGCCCGTAGTTGACTAGCCCGTTGCTTCCGTGCATCCTATGATATTGAATGGGTTGGTCCGGAGGGCTCATCTTCAGGGGGTCCGTGACTACTACCCCATCATGCGGCTCTATCACCTTCCTCGCCTCCTGGAGCCTGCCTAGCCACGACGCGTGCCTGAACTCCACAGCCGGGATGCGTCTGGTCGAGACGGAAGATAGGAATTCGCTGAGCCTCGAAAGGTTCCTGGCGCTGTAATCATACTTGGGGGGGAGCTGGATGACGATGACCTTGGCGTCGAGTATATCCGCCACCTCCTCGGTCCTTTGCCAAGCCTCCTTGGTGAACTTCGAAACCCTAAGGAGTCCAACTTCCTCCGGGGAGACTCCCTCTATTTCTATTCCCGACCTCCTCCATGTCGGGGAATCAGGAGGATGGGTGATGCCCTGAAATGCCTTCAGAGTGAAGGCCACGCTTGGCGCGGCCTTCTTCCAGCGCTCAGCCGTCGGCGTCCTCGGCAGCCTATAGAACGTCGATTGAAGCTCAATCGCGGGGAACCTTCGAGCGTATTCCCCCAGTCCCATTCCCGCGAGGCCGCAGCAGCCCACGAGGACGTCCAAGTCGAGCATGAATCGACGGGATGCCTACTTAAGTCGAGAGGCCTCTGACCCACACTAATCTGGATTAGGGTGCTGTCATCGCCCGGCGTCAGCTGCTTCAGGTGTCGCCTTGGACCTCAGCCTAGCTTTGATGACTGACACATTCAGATAGTCGGCCGGGTCGAAGGGGAGAACCCTGATTACTCTTACGTCCTTGGGGAGCTCCAGCTTGCGCCTTGAATCGATCATCAGAAGGGCAACTTCACCCTCGCCGAGAGACCGGCCCACGAGGTCTGAGACGGAGTGGTTGCGTTCCGTAAGGTTCTGTTCGAGGAACTCCCGTAGTGTCGCATTCGACGACCGTGCGATCATCTGAAGCCAGGACTCGGTTTCGGCCACCAAGATGGGGTCTTCCGTTGGTTTCAGTTTCGCTCCGTCTTCGAGGAGGTCCGAAATCAACGAGAATCCCGGTCCTTCTCCCCCAAGCACGGCACTCAGGGCCTCTTTGGTGTCCTTTGACAATGACTCAACGAACACCATCACGATTCGACCTCTGAAGGCGTGCAGCTTGTCTGAGACATAGCTCCAGAACTCCTCAGATCTGGCATCATAGTCGTCTGGGACATGCGACGCAGCCTTCATGAATTCGCTTTTAGTGTACATCCTAGGCACAATCATGAGAGTCCGAGACATTATGGCGCACCCAAGTTCGATTTATCCAGACGCCGTCGCCCTCGATTTCCTGATGTCCATCCCCGTTCAATCCCGTGTCGTCATGCTTACCTCATTCTATCTCTAGCCGTAGATGCCGGCTCTGAAGGGGTACTTAGCCCTGAAGAGCCTATTCGCCTCCAAGGAAAGTCTCTCTTCAAGCTCCTTCTGGCCGGCAGGGACGGCGCTGAGGTCTGGGTGGGTGACGACCGGCCCCGTGAGGACTCCGGCCAATCCCTCCTCCTTCAGGTCCCACTCAGAAGTGGGCTTCGCGCCAAGAAGCCTGAGGAGCACGTCCTGCCCGATCTGTCCGTTCTGCCGCATGGCGCCGAAGAGCTCAGAGGTCTGCTGCCCCGAAAGAGGTCGGAGCCCATAGAACGGAAGTCGCGTGCCCAGACGCAAGTCTTCCATGGGGTCTATGTCCACCCCGACCCCAACGAACTCCCTAGGATTGAGGGGGACAAGCTTCAGGCGATAGCCAACCCCAGGCCCCAGGACGAGCAGGTTCCCCCTTGAATCGGCGAAGACCCTCCAGCCCTGGGGCCGTTCGTTGTACTGGGCCATGACCCTCTTCAAGATCGATTCGGCCGGCTCGGCTTGCATCCTCGTCGCCTATGGTAAGGGGGGCCGCGAAGGATAAGTTCTTCGATGGTCGTCGGCGCTGCTTCGAAAGCCAAGGTCTCGCCAAGGCAAGGGACGGCAGAGAGAGGGGACACTTCGACTGAATCCTTTTAGAAGGCCCGACTGATTAGAAGCCGGTCGGGATAATGGCTTCAGGTTCGGCCGTCGTAACGGACGGTCTCACAAAGAGGTTCGGCTCTCTGACCGCCGTAAACTCCCTGTCCCTTGAAGTCAAGGATGGAGAGATATTCGGATTCCTCGGCCCCAACGGGGCTGGCAAGACCACGACGATTCTCATGCTGGTCACCCTGATAACGCCCTCGGGGGGTATGGCGCGGGTGGCGGGGTACGACGTCGTACGCCAGCCGGCGAAGGTGAGGGAGGCCATAGGCTATGTTTCGCAGGACATAGCCGTGGACGAGTATCTAACAGGGCGGGAGAACCTCCTCGTCGAAGGTCATCTCCACCATATGAAAGGGGGAGCTCTCGGCCGGAGCATCGACGAAGTGCTCCAGACAGTCGACATGGGCGAGTGGGCCGGCAAACTTGTTGCCAACTACTCTGGAGGGATGCGCCGGCGGCTGGATATAGCCGGAGGACTCGTTCATCATCCCAAGATCCTGTTCCTTGACGAGCCCACACTGGGCCTTGATCCCCAGACCCGGTCGGCCATCTGGGAATACATCCGGAAATTGAGGAATGAGTACGGGCTCACCATCTTCATCACGACTCACTACATGGATGAGGCCGACGCGCTCTGCGATAGGGTGGCCATAATTGACCACGGAGAAATAAAGGCTGCCGACACCCCGGAGAACCTCAAGAAATCCATGGGCAGCGACCTGATTGAGGTCGTGTTGAAACCAGCACCACCGGAGCTCGTCTCTCGCCTCTGCGAATCCCTCAGGGGACTGCCGATGATGGTTCAGCTCCAGCAGAAAGAGGACAGGCTGAACCTCAGCGTGAAGAATGTGGAACGTGCAATTCCAGAGATTTTTGCCCAAGCCCAGGGAGCCGGCGTGGCCATCGACTCCATCTCCTCCAAGCATCCGTCCCTCAACGACGTGTTCCTTGCCTTCACGGGAAGGGGGCTGAGGGAGGAGGGCGGAGACTCCTGGACGGGGCGCCGTGCCCAAGAGAGGGCTAGGAGGGCTAGGTCATGAGCGCCTTGGAGGAAATGTACTGGATTGCGTGGCGAGAGGTAAGACACTACTTCCGCTCCAGGCTCGGAATGGCGAGCCGTCTCCTGCAGGCGGCCACTTGGCTGGTGCTAGTGGGTTCCATCTTTTCAGGCACCGGCGGCCTACTGAAGTCTGTCGGCTTCCAAGGAAGCTACTTCCAGTACATCACCCCTGGCGTCATCTGCATGATTGTCATCTTCGGGAGCATATTCGGAGGGATGACCACGCTATGGGACCGCCGCTTCGGTTACTTCCAGAAGCAGCTCGCCACCCCGATCGCCCGCTACTCCCTAGCCTTGGGCAAGGTAATGGCCATCTCCTTCATCTCGGGAATACAAGCGCTCATCCTCCTCTGCGCCGCCCTGCTTCTGGGCGTACGTATAGGTACGGGGGCCTTTGGCGTCGTCGCGATAATTCTAATCGCCATGCTCCTGGCCATCGGCTTTGCGGGCATATCGGTTATAATCGCCACCGTAGCCACCACATCCGACCTCTTCTGGAGCGTCATCAACTTGATAGGGCTGCCACTGGTCTTCCTCAGCAGTGCGCTCTTCCCCCCGCGGCTGATGCCTAGTTGGCTCGCTGCTGTCACCAGCTACAATCCATTGACGTACGCAGTGGACGCCCTGCAGGCCATGGTCAACCCGGGCTTTCGCACGGGCGTCGGGTTGACCCTGCCAGTTGACATAGGGATACTTATCGTCTTCGATGCCGCCATGCTCCTGGCTTCGACTTACCTCTTCAGGCGAGAGGCCCGCCGCCTCATCGCATGACTGGAGGACGACTTCTGGCGGGTGGCCTGGGAGCGCTAAACGACGAACCTGAGGAATCCGTTACGTCTTATAGTGTGCAGGGGGAAGGAGCCATGAAGTCGTCAGGGCCTTCAGGACCACTCTAGCCCCTATCTCGACGAAGCCCTCCAGCCTTTCGGCCGGGAGGATCTCCTTTTCCCCTTTGTTCACCAACGAGTCGCTCACTATTAGAAGGGAAGCCGTCCTGAATCCCCTGATCAGGCCAAGAGTGAAAAGGGTAGCGCATTCCATCTCCACTCCAACCACTCCCCTCTTTGCCCACCTCCCTGCGAAGCCCTTGTCTTCGCTGTAGAGGGCGTCGCTGGAGAAGACCACCCCAGTCGTATACCTCAGCCCTTCCTTTTTGCAGATTTCCTCGATGCATAGCGTGAGCCCCATGTCGGCGACCGCTGGGAGGGCCCCGTCAGGGACGTACATCTCCAAGGAGCCCTTCGTGGAAGCCGCCCCCACCGGGATGATGAAGTCTCCCACCTTGAGCCCTTTCACCATCCCACCAGCCGTTCCCAGCCGAACAACGGTCTTCGCCCCCAGCATGCGCAGTTCCTCGAAGACGATCGCGCTGGAGGGGCCACCCAGCCCATGTGTGGCTACGGTCACGGATCTTCTATCATAGGTTCCCGTGAACGTCAGGAGGCCCCTGTTCGAGTTGACGAGCCTAGTCTTCTGAAGCATCTTGGCCACCTGCTGCGCCCTCGCCGGATCCCCCACGGCTATGACCGAGTCAGCCACATCGCCCTTTTTGGCCCTGATGTGAGCGGGCAATTGCTCTCCCTGCTATCGGTCTTTGCTCGGCGTAGTTAAAAGCAGGGCGTTCAGCCGTCCACAGCCTTAACGTCTTGCAGAGCGTTTGCTGGACATCTATCGTTGAGCTTGCTTGCCCACGCGATCACTGGCCCGTGTTTTTTCGACTATTTGTTTCCGCTAGCTGCTGCAACCGAAGGCTCCGAAGCGTTCTTTTTCTCTTCAGCGTGGTTTGCGACTTTCGTACTGATCACTCTGAATCGTGGTGCTTCATCCCATCGATGCCTCAAATCCTCAGCATCTCCTCTGTTGAATTGTCTTAGCTCGTAGCGAAGACGTGCCCGCCTAAACCATGGCCCCTCGTAGACTGCCCTGTACAGACCTGGGGCTAGAGATGCGGTGGGAAATTCCCAACGATGATCGTGACGTTCACTGATCAGGATGTGCTCCTTCGGCATTCTTGGATTTTTTCCTCCATCACTCCATTCAGAGCTGAGGGGTTTAGGATCTCTCAGGGAAATGTCCTCCTCGTCGTACACATCCCACACTCTTTCACATGCTTTCAGCTCAAGGTCGGGGGGCTCTCCTCCGGAGATTCCTCCGGACAATATTGACACTTTGCTTTCCTTCCCCCTCAGATAACTGACGACTACCATAGCGGTCTCTCCCTTCTCGTATTCGAAACCGTCGATATCGAAGTAGACCCAGGGGCGTATTCCCAGTGTAAGGTGGAGCCCATACATCGACATGAAGGCGACACATAGTGCTAAAGACAGTTCCCAGATGAATGCCGACCCTAGAACCAAGTAGCCTATCACCCAAGTTACAGATACAAGGCCAAAGTACACGAAAGTAAACGCAGAGCCGACCCGCTGAGTTTCGTACACTCGCGTAATGGCTTGTGATAGCTCGGGAGGGCTGCGCCTTTCCAACAGTGTGGCCCTGAGATTTGCCGCAGCAAGGAAGACTCGGTAATTCCTGTCAATTACAAACAGGATCACTATGAGTGCCATTGTTCCCACAAGGGCCGCCAACTTGAATTCTGGTTCTGCAGCGCCAAGCAGGGCGTCGACTGTCAGTAATCCAGTGACAAAGCTGAAGCCATATTTTCTTATGTCGTGAAGATAGCCGTCATACTGAGCCAAGACATCCCGTGCAGCTTGCCATTCCTCCATTACGTCGTCGTTATCTCCATCGGCCGAGCCTGAGCGCTGATGCGACATTGAATTCACCATCTAGGCCTCTATGCCGTGTTCGTGCTCGAGTTAGACTTACCGACAGTGGGGCTGGCAGCAGAGTCTGAGATTCCCTTGAGAGCAATTCCTGCGGCAAAGGCAGTGACGATGAACGAGGTAGTAATGGTGGTAGGTGTCGACGATGTCGAAATAGCTAGCAGGCCGGCGGCGCCGCCAAGGAGGATGCCCAACAACCCGCCTAGATAGGATTCGCCCTGGTCGTTGCTAGATCCGCCGCCGCTCTGAGCAGAGGTTGCTGTGCTTGTAGGGGCTGGCTTGGCAGGATCAGCTACCCCCTTGCTAGGATCGGGGGCCTCCTTGCCAGTGTCGGCGATGTTGGTATTAGAGGTGTGTTTGCTAGTACCAGGGGACGATGAACCAGGCAGGAATGCCGTTCCCTTGCTCTGGGCTATCTCATGCACAAGGCCACCGAGAGCACCGACCGATACTGCGGTCCAGATGATGTTATTCGCGGAATGGGCCCACAGCGCCATCACGGAAACGGCCACAGTCGCCGCGAATGTGAAGACGACGGAATACTTGCTGTTCACGGTCAGCGTCTGCTCAGGCCACCCCCCTGCCCATCCATAGCCGAGCAAGCCGCAGCCCGTGACGACGACAGCCAAGCCTAGCAGAATGGCGAAATATGTCCAAGATGAACTGAAGTTAGTGATTTTCAAGACCGTAGAGGTCCCAACGACCAGCCCGACGAGGCCTACAACGATGAGTATTACCCCACCGAACTCCTCCTGTTGATGCTTTCTGTCTGCCGCAAGCTCAGCTGCTGTTTTGTCGACCACGTTCAATCATAGTCTCGCTGCGTCTCGTTTCTAATTAGGATTTTGCTGCTGAGCCCCCCTCGGAATTCATGTCATATCTGTATTGCCTACTTGGGATACAAGGATTTGGGTTTCATAATACCATTCTTGCGTCTTTATGGCGTACGCAAGTGGCGGAATGGGCTGGGAGTTGCATGACCTCTATGTGTTGGGCGATCGTTCGGCGTGTGCAGTATTCATTTGTCTTCATGTCCTGCCCCGGCGCGGACTATCGCCCAGCGCTCTTATCGCCGCCTCGTTGGGAGAGTAGATGGGACCCTTGGGCGAAGTCCGAAAGCCAGTGGCCATAGTCTTCACCGACGTGGCAGGCTATACGGACCTAGCCCAGAGGGACGAAAGGCTTGCCCTCCAGCTCCTAGAGAAGCATAACGAACTCATTCGAAGGGTCCTTCGGAAGCACGGTGGTAGGGAGGTGAAGACAATGGGCGACGCCTTCCTGTTGGAGTTTGGAAGCGCCCTCGAAGCCACAGAGTTCGCCATCGAAGCACAGCGAAGGCTGCAGGAAATGAATTCGTCCAAGCCCTCGGAGAAACGCATGCTGGTGCCCATAGGAATTCACGTTAGGGGACGTCGGGCACCCAGCCGTACCAGCCTTTGACGGATTCCACCTTACTCATAGAGTGAACAATTTCAATCTGCTGAACCACCTAAGGGCTTCGCCGAGAACCGGTGGGCGCCCACTAGTCGATCTTACGTCCTAGCCAGAAGTTAGGAGGCGGGATTCGCTGTTCCCCTTCCCTCATAATGCAAATTCATTCGGTAATGAGGGTGTTTGACTTGGTATATTGCAAACGTTATCGAAGGTCTTATAAGATACCTGCAATAGAAACTTCGTGCAATGTGGTTCGTTACGCTGCTGCGGCTCCGGAGGAAGCTCACCAAAGCCGACTTCGCCGAGGTAGACAAGCTAGAGAAAGCCTTCGCCAAACGTGGGCTAAAGGTCCACAGCGACTTCTACACCCTCGGGAGATACGACGATGTTATGGTCGTCGAGGCCCCCGACGAGAAGACGGTGATGGAGTTCTTCCTGGCGCAATCCAACTTGGTAGCCACGGAGACGTTCACGGCAGTGCCCAGGAAGGAAGCGCGCAAGCTCTTCCACTAAGCCGATCGACGTAAGTAACGCCCAATTCCGCGACCGAGGAGGTCAGGTGGGGAGCTAATGCTATGCGTTTCGTCGGCCCTTATACGCATATGGAACTAGCTCCAGTCTAGATGTTGGCTAGGGCCACCCATCCTCACCCTGAGTCATCGGGAAGGCGGGCCTCGGGCTTCGACCCGTGTGGCGACTCCCTAGCCCCCCTTTTGTCGATAGGACTGGGCGTGTTCACTCCCTGGCCGAGAACGGATATACAAGGCTAGCCTTGAATAAGATTGTCTCATGAGCGTTCAGAGCTTCTCGCAAACACGTTAAATCACGCTTGGTTCGAGCACCAATTATGAGCGAATCCAAGGACGTCATGGGCGTAGGAAAGGGTCTCCTCGAAGGATTGATTGAAGCGCTTGGCGACAGGCATTCACAGCTTGACGTGAACTTTCAACATACTAGGATAACGATGCCGGGGTCCCAAATCGGCTTCGAGCTCAATGGAGTCGTCACCGTCACGGCGCACATGAGAGAGCTCACCGAAGATGAGAAGAAGGCTTCGGCTGAAAGGAACGTGGCCATGATGGCCTCACGGTAAGACCAATCAACCAATCTCCCGTGTTGCCAAGGTGTCCGTTCCCGGGTTGGCTAGCTTATAGCCTCTCATAGTGCGCGAAGGAGCTCCCTAAGCCGTAGGGGGTTCGTCTTGATGTGCCCGGTGAGCCCGGAAGCACCTCTCCCCATGCTGAGTAGACTGTGACCCTTATCATAAAGGGTGACCGTCCAGCCGATCTTGGAGAGGCTAGTGGCCATGCTAGCAGAGCTCGCAATGAGCTTTCCGATACTCCTCTCCTTGTCATCTCCTGCAAGCATCTCGCTCAGCCTGAGGCCGCTCTCTTTTACTCCACTGACTTCTATCCCGAGCGACTTGGATTCGGCGTCGACCATAGCCATCGGGCGCGCGTTCACCGAAACCGTCACACTCCCCGATTCCAGAGATGAAAGGAGCAAGAGAAGGGCGACTAGTTGTGAGACAAGAGGCCCTTTGTCACTCCCCCTTTGACTGTCATCCATGGGAACATTCCCCTACTCCCCTAGTTGAACATCGGCATATGCGCGTTGCGATTCAATTTCCTTCATCCGCCCGTCTGCGTTCTTCCGTGCCCCTCCCAAAATTTCGACGCGTCTCTAGTGGGTTCCGAACAGTTTTCGTGGGACTGCGCGTTTAAATAACCCAATTTGGGAGAACCGTTTGCTTGATCTTCGACGCGGGGATTTTTCTCGCGGCGTCGGGAATAACGACCCTTGAGCTGGCCGAGGCGGCGGCGGTAGCCTTGGCGCTCTATGCTGACTCCAATAGAGCTGTGGCGTTCTTTTACGTTGCCGCCGGGACCACAGTCGTGCTCATCCCGACGCTTCTGGTGGCCGGACTGATTTCACTGCTGCCAATCTTGTTCGTTCGGATCATCGGCGGGGTCCTCCTCCTCTATTTCGGCCTGAGGCTCACTCTGAGCGCCCGCAGGTCCGTCGTCACCAGCAGGACCACCGGCTTCAAGGAGGAACACTTCGAGAGGGGGCTGATGTATACGGGCTTCTCGGTGGG
>CAYYVT010000126.1:0-15556 GCA_964475215.1 uncultured Nitrososphaerales archaeon | reverse complement strand
GCTACCTTCCTACGATTGCTCAGGGCGGTTACTTCGACCGCGTTGGTGTGCCTCTGCAAGAGATAAAGAACGCTCCTAACGCTGGCAGCGGAGTAGCCAGACCTTGTGGCGATTTCGCCAGTCTCAAGCGGCTCGTCAGCCTCGCTGAGGACCTTCTGGACCGAAGCAGCTATGGCTCCAAAGCTCGAAAGGGAGGAAGGCAGCCGTGATGCTTTCAGGAGCTTCCAGAAGGGCATCTCTAGGAAGGAGGATAATTAGTGTATAATATAAGGAAAGTGTTGGTAGCCCGGGAAGGATTCGAACCCTCGTCTCCAGGGATCCCCTCCCAACAGCGCCAAGGAGTCGATTTCTAGCCCACGGCTGTCAGGATCCAGAGCCTGGAATCCTTGGCCGCTAGACTCGGCGACGCCTGCGCGTCTCGACCGGGCTTCAGGGCTACCGTATTCAGAGGCCTCCTATCGGTATAAGTCCTTTTTGCTGGTAGGGACCCAGACACGGGTCGATTGCATTCCCTCACGTCGATCAGAAAGATGTAAGAAGTAACCCCACGCGCACCTGCAGGCTACGAACGAGATATGGAAATCGGCCCTGGGGATCTGACTCCCTGTCGCAAAGCTACTGTTTCAGAGTAATCTCTATGAATTCGCGGAGGGCCGCGGCGGCATCGAAGGCAGGCTTCTCGAATGATACTCCTTCGCCAAGGGCGGCAAGGGTTCTCAGGAGCTGGTCTCCGGTCACGTTTCCCATGTGCCCGACCCGAATCATGTCGTCTCTGTGGGGCTCCACGCCCCTGGCTACGAGTATGTTGTGCCTATCCAGGATGTGCTGTTGAATCTTGGCTGCGTCCTTGACCTTGATGGCAGTGACGGTTGGGCTTGGATCTGACGACCAGAGCTCGACGCCTCCCTTCCGCAGCGACTCCCTGAAAGCGTAGGACAGGTTCGCGTGCCTCTTCCACCTTGCCTCCAGGCCTTCCTCCTTCACCATCTCCAGTGCGACCTTCACGGCCCTAAGGACCGGAACCGTGGGCGTGGTGACGTAGATGTGGGGGTCCTTCATTACCCTGATCCAGCTCTGCAGGTTGAAATAGTAGGAGGGAATCGGGGTCTTCCTTCCCTGTACGATTCCTAACGCCCTGTCGGAGAGTGCCATCAGCATGGCGCCGGGGGGGCCCGCGATCGCCTTCTGCGAACCCGCGAAAGCCACGTCCAGGCCCCAGGCGTCGAAGGGCAATTCGGCTCCTCCGAGCCCGCAGACGGCGTCCACCATCGAGAGCGCTCCGTGCCTGTGGGCGACGGCCGCCAGCTCCCTGACGTTGTTCATCACCCCCATGCTGGTTTCGATGTGGGTGATGAGGACGGCCTTGAAAGAGCCCTTGGAGAGCATCTCGTCGAGGACCTTCGGGTCAGCTCCGTGGCCTTCAGGGGGGCTGTAGACTGTCGTATCAGCGCCGTAGATCCTCGAGATGTTGGTGTACCTCTTGCCGAAGTATCCGAGCTCGATGGAGAGGACCTTATCCCCCCTTTCTAAGACGCTCGCGCAGGAGGACTCTATCCCGAAGGTCCCAGAGCCGGAGAAGACGATCACCGTGCCCTTGGTCTGAAAGACAAATCTAGTAAGGTCGAGTGTCGTGAGGAAATCGCTCTCGAACTCCTTCGAGGTGTGGCCCACCATGGGGAGGGACATAACTTGAAGCACACGGGGAGAGATGTTTGTCGGGCCAGGGATCATTACTAGGGTGGAATCTGCCAAGTATGACGGCACTGGGGATGGGTCAACCCAAGCCGCGGTTTTAAGGATTCTCGCTGAGGATTTCGCGGGCGCGGAGAGATAGCATGGCGACGGCCCTGTCCAAATCGACGCCTGGACCTCCGCCCAACGCGAAGTTCTTCTTCCCTCCTCCCCGGCCACCGAGGCCGGAGAGCACTTCTCCAAGCATCTGGGCGCAGTCCAGACCGAAGGTTGAGCTCGCCGCAACGAGAAGCGATGGGTTACCTTTGTCGACGTATCCAAGGACATATAGCCGGCTATCTGAAGAGGTGGCCTCGCCCACGGCCGAGAGCAGCGCCTTCTCGGCAACAGCTCCCAGGTTTCTCGCATAGACTTGGCCTCCTCCACCGGAGAAAGAGGGGGAGAGCTCCCTAACGAGGGTCGCCGTAAGCCCCGCCATCGAACTTCGAGCTTCGGCGAGCTCAATCTCGCACCTCTCGGCTGCCTCTACGACGTGGTCATGCCTCCCATGGAGATGCTTCGAAGCATCGACCAGGTCCATCGTCATCCTCCCGAGATGGGCGAAGGCATCTCTCCCCGTGACGAATTCGATTTCATACGAATCGCCAGCAAGGCTGCGCAACGCCTCGACAGCGAAGATGGAGGCCTCCCTGCTGCTCTTCGCGTGTTCATGGGCGCAGGTAGCGACGTCGTAGTCACCAATCTGCACCACCCTTACACTCCCCTCAAGCCTTTCGTCCCTGGCGCGGAGAGCTGGATGGGCGATCCGGGCCTCCCTGAGGGTCGGATATGAGACGATGGAAACCGGGAGGGCGGCGGCGATCTGAACGTTGGTCGCCTCCATGGCCTTAACAGCCGTCTTCCAGTCTAGATGTGATGCCCTAAGCTTGACGGTGCCTCGGAAGCCCTCCTGCTCCACGACATGGACGGTCAACTCGACGCCTTCGTTCTGCAGGCTGCGTATGAACAGGTGCTCGGCGGTGTGGGCAGCTGCCTCCTCGGACTTGCTGGACTGCATCGTACATGCTGGAAGCCTCGCGCTAATATTGCCTCCGGATTGAACCAGCACGGAGATGGAGACTAGGTCAGCTGAGAGGGCCTGATGTAATCTCCGAGCTTCGAGCGCGCATCGTAGAGCCTCAGCTTCTGGGATGTAAGCTCTTCGTAAAGCCTTGCGGGCACCCCATCCATCGTGCGAAAGGTCTTCTCGATGCGATCGATCTTGGCCAGCCGCTCGGGGACCCTTATGGTGAACTGCTCCTCATAGTCCTCCTTGGTGTAAGCCTTCCCGAGCACTTCGGCGAAGAGCTTGGCAAGATTTTCATAGAGGGGCATCCTTCCCGTCGGGCCATCGATCGCGCCGACGTCCCCGTGCGTCCTCAGCTCCATCCATTTGAACCAAACGCGCTTGTCCGTCTTATCGTTGAGGAACCTGCCCTCCTTATTGCGGAGGAAGTAGTTGACTCCGAAGATCCTGGGCTGCCTTTCGATGCCCGCTCCGAAGGCGATGTTGTCCTCGACATATGTCCCGACAGGTATCGAAAGGAAGTCCAAGTTCGACATCGGATTGAACTCCCTCACCCCCTCCTTGCCCAAGATGGCAGCCGTGGTCTCCGATTCGAGGCAGGCGCCGAAGGTGACTATTCCATGCTCCCAATTCAGGGACTCTTCGACCGGTACGCATGTGTCGGAATCCCTTCCCCCGTAGACAATAGCCCCAACCTCGACGCCGGCTGGGTCGTCGATGACGGGGTCCAGGTTGCTGAAGAGGTCCAGCGGCACGGTGAACCTCGCGTTGAGATGCGAGATAGGGATCTCCTTCCCCTTTTCATCTTTCTTCCCCGTCCACCACTCGCCGCCGTGGTTGCGCCCCGCCGCTGGGACAATCCCCCCTGCACCGTCCCAATACACTCCGCCGTCCTCAGTCACCAAGACGTTGGAGAAGATAATCTCTCCAGGGCTGTGCAGCACCTTCCACTGGATGGGGTCGTCCCTGGCGTTGATGCCCTGAATTATCCCGAAGACCCCCTTCTCGACGTTGACGGCGCGGACAAGGCCGCCCACCCTTCGGAGGTATGCTATGTCGTCACCCACTATCTTCTCCCCTTCGAGCATCGCGGTGGAGGTCTTGCCGCACATCGATGGGAAGGCTCCAGTGAAGTAGGTCCGCCTCCCTCCGGGACCGTTTACACCCATTACCAGCATGTGCTCGGTCAGCCACCCCTCCCTCGACGCCCTTACGATGGCCAACCTCATGGCGAGCTTCTTCAGGCCGATTGAATTCCCGCCATACTGAGTGTTGACCGTATAGACGGTCTCTCCGTCCAGATCGATGTAGATCCTCCGTTTGTCCAAGTTCCTGCTCGTCTTGCGCTCGTCCAGCTGACCCTCTGAATGCACGAACATGAAAGGCTTCGCTTCGCTTCCCTCCCGCAGGTACTCCCTGTATCCCTGGCGGTAGAGGATGTCCTCGCTGTGGGCGACGAAGCTCGAATCGGTGATCTGGACGCATGGGATGGAGAACTGAGATCCTTCGGGGCCGAGGCAATAGAACGAAACGAAAGCCCTTTTCCCAGCCATGATCCCTTTCAGGAGGGCGCGGACCTCTTGGAGCCTTTCTTCCCTGTCCCCGGTTCGAATTCCTGGACCAAGGCTCGTCCCGCCGGGGAGGAGGATCTGGGTATGCTCCCTGTCCCTCCCTTGGTCGTTGTAGTTCTCGAAGTGAGCCGTATGGCCATCTGTGGCAAGGCGAATCTCCTCCCCATCAGCTATGGCCGCATCCCTGACGAAGGCCATGTCCTCCTTTGTGCCTGCGGAAATGTAGACGCTGCGAGGGTCGCAAAGCTCCACGAATTCGGCTACGAACTTCAGCACGCGTTCATTCTTGATCGCCGCTATTCGCGCATAGTCTCTTGAGGAGAGGCGTCCTTTCAAGAAGATCGATGCTTTGCCTTCGACCGCTGCCAAGTTCTCCGACTGTTGGGGAACGCCTCGAGAGCTATTTTAGCCTTCTCAAATGGAGTTCTTCACCATCAGAGCCTTTTGGACCCAAGCATACTGTTTCGGAACTCACCTGTACGACGAAGTCCCCCATCTTTCGAGGGCCTTGCGAAGCTCAGGGCTCTTCTTGGCATATTCCTGAAGCGTGGTCCCTGAGAGACAGGCATCGATCGCGTCTCTCAGCGCCTTCGCGCCGGCCCTCCCGCCTGAGGGATGACCCCAGATCCCTCCACCGAGCTGAACGACCACATTGGTCCCAAGGATGTCGAAGAGGGCGGGCAGCATCCCCACGTGAAGACCTCCCGAGCTGACCGGGAAGACGGGCTTCATACCGCGCCAGTCGTTGGGCAGGACTTGGCCGCTGCCCGGAGTTGAGTCTTCGGTGATCTTGCTCTGGATGGTCTTGACCTCTGCCTTGGATGCTTCAAGCTTGCCGATAACGGTGCCGATGTGGAGCTGGTCCACGCCAAGAAGGCGGCAGATCTCCGCGACCACCACCATGCTCATCCCCTGGTTGGGGTTCCTCGTGAAGGCCGCATGGAAGGCCCTGTGGGCGTGGATGGCGAGGCCGAGATCGCCGGCGGTCTCCCTGAGCGTCTGCAGCGCCGCCCAGCCAGCCGTGAGGACGTCGATCATTATGTATTCGCCGCCCAGATCCTTAACCAGCTTAGCCCTTCGCTCCATCTCCTTTGTTTCGGCCGTCACGTTGATGAGGTAACTCTTTCGCTCGCCCGTCTCCTTCTCCGCTTTGTCTCTGAGCCTAAAGGTCTCCGTTGCTCTCTCGTTGAATGAGTTGAAGTTTTGGCTGGTCAGGTTCTCGTCGTCCTTGAGCAGGTCAAGGCCTCCAACCCACGCTTCGTAGCCATGCTGGGCGTGCTCGCGATATGTAAGGCCCAGCTTGGGCTTTGGAACGGACGCCGTCAGCGGTCGCTTGGCGACCTTCATGAACGCCCTAACGCCGTGGATACCGTAACCCGGTCCACGGAAGGACTTCACCATGGCTTCAGGCCAGTATACGTCGACGAGCCTGAGGCTCCTGAGCGCCTTCATTCCGAACACGTTGCCGGCGATGCTGCTCATCACTTGAGGCATGTTGCCCAGCTCGAAGAGCTCCTCAGGGTAGGAGATGAAGACGTAATCCCCCTCCTCCCTGTACGCGTGCGCCATGATCTCCCTGACCTTCGAGGTGAGGGTTGTCAGCGTAGTCCACGTTCCAACGCTGCTCTCGGATGCCACACGTCCAGCGGCCTCGTCGGCCGAGAACTCGGCCGAGGGCCTGGCCTTGAAGACAGCTAGAAGCTCGTCTTTGGAGGGCCTGTGGCGGCGGTCCACGAAGTCCATATACCATTCCAGTTTCTTGGCCATAGCGACTATCTCATGTTCGTGGCCTCCGAGGCGATATATACCTGAAGCCAAATGCTCAGCCTTCACCATCTTAAGGCGCGGGATCTCGCGAAAGGCGATCTGCGACGCCAGCCGTTTCCACTTTGCCATAATGCGCGAAATATCATGCCAAATGGGGAGGAGGTCATCTGATATGGCTCCCCAAGCCGCGGCACTCCGGCCAAGCGCTATTCACAGTCAGCAAAGCCAGGTCCAGAGGTTGATGGCCACAGCCACGAGTCCAATTCAAGAGACGGCGTGAGAGAAGATCCACACTCTGCGTGCCGAACACTACCGGAAGGGAGCCCGGCTGCCGGGTGATAGCCCGGCTGGATTGCGAGATCCAAGAGTTCGCATGCCCCATTGTGGCATCGTAGCTCTCTGACGGTAAGGGCAGAGTGGCAGGCCGTCGGCTTCTACAAAGAGGGTGACATAGTCTCCCTGCCCGTCGGAAATCATTGTCCTATGCTAAGACAAACGCGAAGGGCCCTAATTGAGGGGTTTCCCAAACCGGATATGTTTAAGAGTGTACCACGAGGAGAATCTCGACGATGTCCCTCCCCGGCAACATGGAGAAGGTCTTGGACATAGCCAGAAGGCGAGGCTTCTTCTGGCCAGCATACGAGACCTACGGGGGATCGGCTGGCCTATTCGTCTTCGGCGACAACGGCGTGAAGATGCGTGAAAACATAGCGGACCTCTGGAGGACGATCTTCGTGCAGCCACAGGGCTTCTTGGAGATAGATGGTCCCGAGCTCGTCCCCGAGCAGGTCCTTCAGGCATCGGGCCACGTCGCGAACTTCAAGGACCCGATGGCGGAGTGCCTCGACTGCCACAGGAAGTTCCGCGCCGACCACCTGCTAGCCGACGCTGGCATCTTCGTGGGGGAGGGGACGCCTTCCGAAGTGATCGAGGCGAGGCTCCTGGAGTCAAAGGTGAGCTGCCCGGATTGCAAAGCGACCAAGTGGAGCGTCAAGCCATTCCTGACCATGTTCCAGACTGGGCTGGGCCCCTATGGCGAAGCCGTCGGGTATCTCAGGCCCGAAACCGCTCAGAACATCTTCGTCGAGTTCAAACGCATCTTCGAGTTGGGGAGGGGGAGGCTACCCATCGGCGTCGCTCAGGTGGGTAGGGGATTCAGGAACGAGATATCCCCGCGGCAGTCCCTCGTCCGAATGAGAGAATTCCACATGGCTGAGGTCGAGCTCTTCTTCGACCCAGGAGGGCCGGATTGCGAGTTCCTGAAGTTCGTGGAGGAGGAAAAGCTGAACCTCCTCACCGAAGAGTCCGTCGAAAGGGGGAAGGAGGAGGCAGTGACCGAGACGGTCAAGGAGGCCCTCGACAGTCAGCATGTGAAGGCTCCCTGGCTGGGGTACTTCATGACGCTGTCCAAGATCTTCCTGAGCCGGCTTGGGATCCCAGAAGAAAGGCAACGGTTCAAGGCCAAGCTCAAGGGCGAAAGGGCCCACTATTCGGAACAGACCTTTGATCACGAAGTGCTGCTGGATGGATGGGGATGGACGGAAGTCGCTGGGCATGCCTACAGGACGGACTACGACCTCAAATCACACATGAAACGGACCGGCGCCGATTACTCGGTCTCCATCCAGTTCGACCCTCCAAGGAAGGCCACCAAGACCATTTGGAGCCTGAACGTCCCTGCCGTCAAAGCGAGGTACCCCGAAAAGTGGAAGGAACTGATGAAGGCCTATGGTTCTCTGGCTGAAGACGCGCGGGAGAGGGAAACCCCCCACGAGCTCGCTGGGTTCGTCATCGAGCGATCCATGATACAGAAGGTCACGAAAGAGGAGGTGGTGGCGTCGAAGAAGCTGGTGCCCCATGTCGTTGAGCCCAGTTTCGGACTTGACCGAGTCATGCTTGCTGCCATGGTGTGCTCACTTTATCAGAAGGAGGACCGGGACATCCTGAGGCTTTCGCCAGAAATCGCCCCAGTCCAAGTGGGAGTCTTCCCTCTTCTGACCAAGAAGGAGATGATCACGCAAGCTGAAGAAATCGTAGTCAAGCTTGAGAGTGCTGGAGTATCCGCCTTCTACGACGGGTCTGGGTCCATAGGAAGGAGGTACGCCCGGTCGGACGAAATCGGCGCGCCGCTGGCCGTCACCGTTGACCACGACACCATCTCCAAGGGTGTGGTCACGGTCCGAAAGAGGGACACATGGGGTCAGACTTCGGTGGGGAAGGAGGAGCTCGTTCCGATGGTGAAAGGCCTTTTGGCAGGTCCCTAGGCGTGCCTGCCTGCAGCTAGGTGCCCCTGCGCATCCTCGTCCCGTAGCCGCTCATCCCGCCTGAGTATCCTATGGTGGGAGGCTCCCATGTGGGCGGAATCGCGAACAGGCGCCTGACGACCTTGATTTTCATTCCTCTTGCGGTCGATACGCTCGCAATCAACGCCTTCCTCCTCCTGAGCCCGCCATACCGGAGGTGCGCTGACTCATGCCATGAGGCGCTTCAGTAGGTCGCTGTGCTTCCTTTCGTCGGCCTCAATTGAAGCGAGGAGGGCGCTGATTATCTTGTTAGGGAAGTACTGTTTGACGGCGTCAAGGTTGTGAACGTGGGCGGTGTCTTCGTAAGCTAGTAGCTTCTCCAGTTGTCCCTTGTCGGGGAGGTCGGCGTCCACCGACTCACCCTTCTCAAGGCTGCTAATGATGGTCATCACGATGTCGGCGTGCCTGATGCTGTCGCTCGCGACTCCCCTAAAGAGGAGCCTGGTGAGGTCGTTCCGCAGCGACACCGCCACGCCCATGAACAGCTCCGCGGCTTCCTGCTCCGCTTGCAACCTTCCCCTCAGTGTCGACAGGAGCTTCGTCCTCCCCTGAAGGCCTGCCTGCGTCAGTGCGTCCCTAGATCCCGGCATCCTCTGCAGGAGCCCAGACACGGTGTAGACGAGCTCAAAGAACTCCGCCTGCATCATGCTCCCGCCTCGTAGGGCGACCCTGTCGCAGAGGTCGTCGACGAGCCGCAGAACGTCGGGCCTTGAAAGGGCCCTGACCTGCTTGGAGGCCCTTCCCCCCTTGAGGTATTGAGTGGCCGCAGAGGGACTGAGGCCCAGGGCCTGGGCGGCTGCCTTCTTCTTCAGCCCTCGCTTTGCGACCAGTTCCTTCACCATTAGGGCCCTCAAGCCCGGCACAAGCCTCTCAGCGGTAAACGTCTCCTTGGCCATTGAGATAAAGTCCTTCTCTCCGTCAAATAAAGTTTTCACAATGTAAAATCCCATTTTACCGTCTTTCCGCCCGAGTAAATTCACACCGTCAACTATTTGTTTTACACCGGAAACCTCTTATTTTCGCCTCGCGATCATGTGAATCGTGCCATCCAAGGAGCTTCGCGTTCCGGGGACCTCGAACACTCCCTGGCATGGTGCTGCAAGGGTGGGGTGAGCGTCGGATGAACTTCGATGGCACTACCCTGAGGAACTGGGCGAGGGTCTTCGGCCCGGCCTGGCTGGTCATGATGGCGGACGTGGACATCGCCTCGATAGTCACCGGGCTGCAGGCCGGAGCGTCCTGGGGCTACAGGATGGTCTTCATCATGCTCATCCTCACGGTGCCCCTGTTCGTCATCCAGGACGCGGCGGGCAGGCTCGGGACCGTGGGGGGCCTGGGCCTTGGAGAGGCGATCGCCAGGTTCTTCGGACGCAGGACGGCTATGGCGGCGGCGCTTCCGATGGCCGTTTCGGACTTCCTTGAGTACGTGGCAGAGTATGCGGGGATAGCCATTGGCCTCTATCTGGTTGGCCTACCCGTCGTGATAGGGCTGCTGGTGGCTTACTTGATTCACTCGGTCATCGTGGTGGGGCGGCAGTACAGGCAGGCAGAGATGGCCCTGCTCCCTCTCAGCTTCATGGTCGTAGTCCTCATACTAGTTTCCGTTTCACTCTTCCACGTCGACGTAGGCAGGTTGTTGTCGGTCGGTCTGAGCCCGATTCAACCGTACGGAAGTCCGTCATTTGAGTTCCTCAATGCGGCCAGCATCGGGGCCGTCGTGATGCCCTGGATGCTTTACTTCCACTCCGGCGCCGATTCGAGGAAGAAGCTTCGGGCCGCGGACCTAAGGTTCGAAAGGCTCGAGACGCTGGTAGGCGCTGCGGTATCCGAGGTCCTCATGGCGGTCATCGTCCTCGATGGCTCCCACCTTACCGGCTCCGGTGACTTCCTCGGGACCGCGGAGCTCGCCAAGGCCCTCTCCCCTCTGGGGGCGAACGCGCCTGTGCTGCTGGGCATCGGATTTCTCTGTGCGGGGTTCCTCGCCCTGGTCGTCATCTCCCTCGGGTCGGCCTGGGGGGTCCTCGAGGCGATCGACAAGCCGTCTCGTAATGCCTTCCTCGGAGTGTACGTCCTGGAGAGCATGCCTGCGCTGGCCCTGGTCCTGCTGGTGAGCAACTACGTGAAGCTGATGCTGAACCTCATGGTGATCTACACCATCATAATAATACCCTCCCTCTACCTCCTAGGCAGGCTCATTTCGAACCCCAGGGTGATGAACGGAAAGCACTACGGAAGGCGGGAGATGGCCTTGTACTGGGCGATGTCGGCGGGCATTGTTATCGGAGGGGTCCTGGGGCTGTCCTCCCTGCTTTGACCTCCGCCAATTGCGCCCTCGACTGATCTTCGGACGCAAGCGGGCTACACGATCAGGAAGACGGCAGCGACGATTGCCGCCACCGCGTCCGAGAGTAGGTTGACCTCATTGTTACCAACGTTGCTGATTCCCTTCATCTTCCGGGCCGGCTGGCCGCAGTGGACCTTCTTCTCAGTGAAAGCGTTGCAGACGTTACAAACGTAGAGGGTCTGTATCGTGCCCCCGAGGAGGCTGTCCACATTGCATCCGATGAACCCAGCCGCTGCAGCCGAGAAGAGCGAGACCGGGACAACCGGTAGAACTCCGAGGGCGGCGGCCACGACTGCCATGGCGGAGGCTCCCAACAGGGCGGCCAGCTCACCCAGAATTGTCACGCCCCCGCTCATCCCGGGAGGGGTGGTGGAAGAGGGCTTGGTTATCAGGACGGGCTTCGCTGAGCTCAGCAGGCCTATTTCGGTGGCAAGCGTATCCGCAGCCGCAGAAGATATCGCGGCGACGAAGATGACGGCAAGCGCGAAAGATGGGAGAAGTCTGGGAAAGAGCGTGGCAGGCCAGAAGTAGTTCAGGACGGCGATGAAGCCAGCCACGGCTCCATTCGCGATCACGTTCTTGAATCCGCGTGCCCCCCTCTTCTCCTCCGCCGCATGGATGGAAAGCTTATACTGGTATCTATAGCGGGTGGCGGCCGAGCCCATGACCAGAAAGGAGAGCAGCACCGCTACCCAAGCCCACCCGGATGTTAATCCGATGAGAAGGCCAAGGAAGAATCCAGAGACGCTACCCCAGGCGTCGGTCGCATGAAAGCGAAAGGAAGCGGCCGAAATCCCGAGGAGGACAAGCGTCCCCAGCGCCTGGACGAATACGCCCTCCACGCATCAGGAGGCCTTTCGATGATTCTTAAGCCTTTGGCCGGCCGATGGATGCCAGCTTGTCGACGATCTGCTTCTCAGATCCCGTCGGAACAACGGCAAGGACCAGATGCTCCTTCTCGGCGAGCTGGACGGCAAGCGGGTCGAGCTGGCGGAGGCCGTGTATCACCACGACCCTCGGCTTCAGTTGAGACACCCTTATGGCGACCATGGGGCTGCGTCCGAGGCCCACCTGGGTGAAGACGACCACCCTTTCGGTGCTCTTGCCGTAGATCTTGTAGAACTCCACTCCCGAGAGAGAATAGATGGTCCTGATGCTGTCGAGCACGGTGTACCCGAAGATGAGCCTGTCGGACTGGTCGCCGCCGGCGAGGACTTCGGCTCCGAGCTCCTTGAGGATCTCTTCAACTGTAACAGGCTGGGCGTACTCCCCGATGCCCAAGATGGCGTTCGAGTCCACCTGAGCGGGCTTGCTCGTCAGCAGGCGGCTCCCTTCCCTGTCGAGGGAGATGAGCGAGTCGACGAAACGCTTTAGAAACGCAGCCCCGGGCGAATGTCTCCTTCCGTTCTCGTAGTCGCTGAGCACCGAAGGAGAAACCCCCATGGCCCTGGCCAGCTGCGCCTGACTTATCCGCGCCTTCTCCCTCCACAGTTTCATGGATCGACCGGGAGTCGCGCTAACGGTGAGCTCCCCGGCGATGCTGACGGTCAGTTCGTCAGTGGCTTCTCCCATCGAACTTCACGCGCCGTCCCTTTTCTATATAACGATTGCCTTAAGAACATTGTACATTTGACGTTGCGGGTTCAATTCCGTCTCTAGCATTAGGAGGCCGTTCTCTCCCCAGCGGTCACTTCCTGCACGGGGAAGAAGAGTCGAGTGAAGCCAAGCGTCTGGAAGCTCGCGTCCCTGACCCGGAGGACGACCGGCAGATCTCCCACAGCCTTGCCCAGCATCAGGCAGTGGCGAGGGGGGAGCGACCTGACTATGCTCTTGACGGTTTCTGCGTCCGTCATCGAGGCCTGTGCAATCGTTTCGAGGTCCCGGTCGTTGGTGAAGTTATAGAGGAAGACGTTGTCGGCCTGCCGGTAGACGCCCGTTCCCAGGGCATCGGGCTGGTTGGTTATGAACACCGTGAAGACGCCGTAGTGGCGCATCCGCGTGATGAGATCCTCCCAATAGGTCTGCCTGAGGTACAGATGGGCCTCCTCCGCGAAGAGGAACATCGGAGGCAAGATCCTCTGCTCGAGGGTCTCCACAACCTTTGCCAGGACGGCCTCGACGAGCATCCTCCTCGCCAGTGGGTTCACCCCTGCCATGGAAATTATGACGGCGCCTCCGTCGCCATCCCTCGAATAAAGGTCCTCAAGCCGCACCTCATATCTCTCTGAGTCTGTGAAGATGCCGGAAGAGAGCAAGGAGTAGTATCTTGCAAGAAGCGCGTCCCTGACGAGCTCGTTACAGTGCCAGTGCTGTATTACGTCCTCCATGTCCCTGAGCGTTATGCGCCCGGAGCTTTCCAGATAGTCCCAGACCCTCAGGAACTCCCTCAGGGTGGCCCCCGGTACCTCGAGCACGTTTTGGAAGATGTCCATCATTATGCGCCTCCCGAGGTAGCGAATCGTGAACTTCATGTTGTGCCCCGGCTGAAGGACCCTCACCTTGGCGGAATAGCGGCTCGCGGAGCCGTCCTTCGAGAAGGAAAGGCCCCCGTATTCGTTGTTCAGGTCGAAGACGAGCACATGCGCTCCATAGTCAAGCAGCCCCGTCGCCAGGAGCTTGGCGATGTGTGACTTGCCAGCCTCCTTTCGGCCTGTAATGATGGTAAGGCGGCCGTCCAAGTCCTCGGCGTTGATGAAGAACTCCTCGCCGGACAGGGTGCTTCCTAGGCTGATGGGCCTGGTGCCACGGCGCCCCATCAGGCTGATCAGGTCCTCGGCGGAAAGCTTTGTGATTCTGCTGTTGCTCCTGCTCGGAAGCCAGCCCATGTCGGGAAGGGCGACTCCCCCCTCCACCACGCACCTGATCTTGCACATCAGGACCTTGGCATCCTTGATCATGTAGGAGATGCTGTTCAACTGAAGAGGATCGCTGTGGACGAGCTCCGTCGTGGCGAAGAGCTCGTCCCTTAGCATCTCTTCCTGGATGCCCATTGTGTCAAGGTAGGAGTCGTCGTAGACCTGAACGACCAGGGAACGCCCTTCCCTCTCATCGGCGATGCGGACGTAGTCGCCCTTCTTGAAGTCCTCCTCGGGCATCGTGAGGATGCGCAGCTGGTTTGACTGCTTTTCCAGTATCTTCAGCTGGCGCCCCGCCTCCTGGACATGGTCAACGGCCCCAACACCGTCTTTCTGAGGCTGTCCGACGGGAGGACCGTGACCCGGGCCCTCCTTGAGAGCTGGCTCTTCACTATGGCCTCCTCCGCGTCGGAGAAGCTAGAAAGGAAGTGGGCTGCCCTCAGCGTCTCAGGGTAGCCCCTGACCAAGACGTCGCTTGCGATGGTGGTGGACATCACAACATCCGGATCTTCGGTCCTTGTGAGGTCCACCCTGAAGGGGACGCCATCCTGTGCTAGCTTGGAGAGATACGACCTGCCGAGGAGGTCGGCCACGAAAAGCCTCACATGCTGAGTGACGTCGACGTATGAGGGTGGAACATCATCCTCGTATAGCTGGCCCTCTATGCCTTGTAGCACCTTCAGCTTGGTGCACTTGGCGACTCCTGCGAGGAGGTTCAATTCTCCGTCATAGCTTTCGACTAGGCCTCTGAGGGAACTTCCCCTGGGCTCGAACAATGACGGCTTCAGAGAGCCGTCAAGCAGGAGGAGGCCCTGCTCAAGGCTGGTGGAGACCTCGCGCGCCAGGGTCCTCTCCATTAGGACCCGGATTAGCCTCATTGCCATCGCGGTATCCGAAAGGACGATCCTCCTGGGCACAGGTTTCTCCAGCAGCCCGAGCAGGGCGTGGACATTGTCGTCGCCCACGTAGATTACACTGGGTCCGACCACAACGGAGTTCTTCGTTCCGCCGATGTTGAAGGCCAGTGAGGCCTTCGCGGCGTATACGGCGCCATCTTCCGTCTCGGCGACTTGGATGACGCTCGAGTCGATGGCAGCCACGTCCCTCCTCGTCCCTTTCGGCTGGATCGGACGTATCTCTGCCAAATCGCATGCAGCCCTCCAACCCTTGATGGGCTCCAGATCCTCCCCCCTCCGGACCAAGACGAGGCGTTTGCCGTCAAGATCGGAGAAGCTGTTCGCCGAGAGCTCCCCGAACTTGTTGACGGCGGGCGAAGAGAGGATAACATTTAATTGCTTGTTCAACTTGACCAACAACAGTACAGGCTGGCGGGCTACATAAATGTTGCGCAACTTGATTGTGTTCAACAATAAAGGGGTGGGGGCTTGAGCTCGACGGTAATTCACATCAAGCTAAAGCGCGGAGGTTGGGAGGTCGAGCTTGACGTCCCCGAGGACCGGGTCTCCGAAGTGATTTCGAAGGTGCTTGCCGGCCTCAACGTCCCAGGGCCGTTGGATGAGAAGGGTTTTCCGCAGGATAAACCGGAAAGGGGGGTCACCTGCAAGATACTCTTAGAGAAGCTATGGAATGATTCGTGGTTCTCCTCCCTGAGGGGCCTTTCTGACGTGGATGAAGAGCTGGCAAGGATGGGCTACCACTACGACAAGACGGCGATTTCCCACAGCCTGACGGACCTCGTGAGGGAGGGCGTGCTCAGCAGGGAAGGGACCCCGAGGAGCTACCGCTACGTCCAGAAGAAGCCTCCAGAGAACCCTCTAGCCTAGCTTGCCCAGGGATTTCGCGAGCCAGTTTACTCCGGCTGTGGTGATGTGATAGAAGACTCCGCTGTCGGATGCCAGTCGGTCGGCGTGACCGGCCTTCGCCATCTCGCTGAGCCTCGAGCTGATGCTCTTGGGGTTCAAGCCGGTAAGCCGCTCCAGATCCTGAAGGGTGACCTT
>CAYYVT010000125.1:0-2095 GCA_964475215.1 uncultured Nitrososphaerales archaeon | reverse complement strand
GGCCTGAAGGTGTTTGTAATGTAGTCCCGCACGGTCAGGTCGTTGGCAAGCGTGTAGCCAAGGACATACTGCATGGCCCTCTCGGCGGGCACCCTTCGGCACTCGGCTCCGATGACGACCGCCAGCTCCCCTTCATAGTTCATGTACTCCACCCCTTTCGGCCGCACGATGCTCTCCATGTGTCCAAGGAGGGAGCTGGTCGGCTTCAAGAAGAGCACCGGGTCCTCCGTCACCGAAAGCCCGAGCTCGTCGGCATGGTCGGCGTAGTTCAACACCAGCCCGACAACACTCTGGGGGCGACAAGGGGGGAGCCAGCGCACCCCGGCCGGATCGTAGGACACGCCTTCGAGGTCCGTCAACTTGCCATCCGAGAAGGTCCCTTCATGGATGGCGTCGGCGTAGGTGAACCTGGCTAGCTTTACCGTCCGGCCTCGCCCTCCAGCAGTCCATAGTCGAGCATCACCGAGCGCAGTTTCTGCTTCTTCACTTCGTCCAAGGGGGCCAAGGGGAGGCGAACCTTGGGGGTGATCTTCCCCATCATGCCCAATGCCGTCTTCACGGGGACCGGGTTGGTCTCCCAGAATAGCGCCTCGTTGATGGGGAGCATCCTGAAATGGAGCTCCCTAGCCTCCTTCCATCTCTCCTCCTTGCACAGCCTGTACAGCATTGCCAGCTGGCTCGGAAGTATGTCCGCAGTAGCGCTGAAGTAGCCCGCCCCACCGATGGCCAGCAAGGGGAAGCAGTAGGATTCGATCCCCGAATAGACGAGGAAACCCTCTCCGCAGCTCGCTATGTCGAAGCTCATCTGGTCCAGATCCCTGTTCGCCTCCTTGACTCCGACGATGTTGTTCAGCTCCTCCCTTAGCCTTGCCAACGTAGAGGGCTCGATGTTGGCGGCGGTTCGACCGGGGATGTTGTAGATGATCAGGGGGAGCTCCGTCGAGCGCGCAACCTTGTCGAAGTAATCGTGGATGCCTGACTGGTTTGGCTTGCTGTAATATGGGACTAGCACGAGCAACGCATCCACCCCCTCCTCCTCAGCCGTCTTGGATAGCTTGACGGTCTCTTCGAGGTTGTTGGTCCCAGTGCCGGCGACAACGGGGATCCTTCTCGATGCCGCGTCCACCGCGATGCGGTATATCCGCTTCTTCTCTTCGAAGCTCAGCGAGCCCGGCTCACCTGTGCTCCCGGTCACCGCTATCCCATTGCTACCGCTGACGATCTGCCATTCGATCAGCTCCTTGAAGGCCCCCGTGTCCAGCTCGCCCTTCGAAGTGAAAGGAGTGACAAGCGGCACGATCGAACCCCTCAGGCGATCGGTCTTCATCAAGAGACCCCCGGTTCCACCAGTTCCGACTTCTCTTCATTTCGTATTTGTGCTAACCGCATCTTCTGCATCGGGAGGGGCTGCAGGACTGCCCCCAGGGTCGAACGGTCCTTCCCCTCCCTGCTGCCGGTTTCGAGATAACCTATTTCTGCGCCACCAGTGGAGGGCTGCCTGAAAGCTGAGAAACGTTTGCGGTCACTTTCACTGCAGGAGGTCAACCACTATATCGACGGGAAGTTCGTGCCGTCGTCCGGCGGGAAGACGATAGGGGTCGTCGACCCCTCATCGAACGAGAAGATAGCCGAAGTGAGCGACGGGACGGCCCAGGACGTGGACCTAGCCGTCGCCAGTGCGCGAAGGGCCTTCAAGGAGGATGGGTGGGGAGAGTCATCCCCCTCCGTCAGAGAGGGCCTACTGTTGGAGGTGGCGAGGGGGATAGAGCGACATGCGGAGGAGCTGGCCACCTTGGAGACTACCAACACCGGGATACCCATCACCCAGACCAGATCTCAGGTGATGCGGGCCGCTGAGAACTTCCGTTTCTTCGCTGGGATGACAAGCAAGGTCCCCGAAAGCGCCTTCCCCGTCAATGGCGAGTTCGTCAATTACACCCTCAGGAAACCAGTCGGGGTCGCTGGCCTCATCACTCCATGGAATACTCCACTGATGCTCGAGACATGGAAGATAGCCCCCTGCCTCGCCGCGGGCAACACCTGCGTCCTGAAGCCGGCGGAATGGACCCCGCTGTCGGCGGGCAGGCTCGTGGAG
>CAYYVT010000124.1:0-2458 GCA_964475215.1 uncultured Nitrososphaerales archaeon | reverse complement strand
GGAAGTGCTCTTTCTGGACGAGCCGACGGTCAACCTGGACCCAGAGTCGGCGAAGACGGTCAGGGATTTCCTCCTCGAGCTGAAGAAGCAGAAGAGGACCATCTTCCTCAACACCCACAACTTGGACGAAGCTCAGAGGCTCTGCGATAGGATAGGGATATTGAACACCAAGATGATGGCGACGGGCTCCCCTGCGGACCTCGAGAAGTCAGTCAGAGGCAGGAGGACGGTGATCCAGCTAAGGGAAGCGAATGACGCGATCTTGGCGGCCGTGAAGAGGCTGTCGGTCGGCGACGCCGTCAGGAGCGAGAACAGGATAACCGTAGAAGGGACAGATCCCGAAGAACAGAATCCGGGCATCGTGCGCGCCATCGTGGCTGCCGGAGGCGACATACAGTCCATCTCTATCCTCGGCTCCTCGCTTGAGGACGCGTACCTGAAGCTGGTGAGGGATTAGAGATGGACCTCAAGATATCCTGGATAATCGCGTCCAAGGACCTCAAGGAGTTCCTTCGAAAGAGGACCGTTATCTACACCGTGGTGGCCTTTCCCCTCCTGCTCTCCGTCCTGTTCCCTGTGATCATCGACTATTCCTTAAGGAAGAACCCCGGGATCCACGCCGCAGCCCTGACCGGGGTGATCGGCGCCTTCACTTGGTTTTACGTCATCATCCCCGCGATAGTACCCACCCCCATAGCCTCCTACAGCATCGTGGGGGAGAAGGTGGAAGAGAGCCTCGAGCCCCTCCTTGCGACGCCGGCGAGGGACGGGGAGATCCTGTTGGGGAAGAGCGTAGCAGCCTTTCTCCCCGCCATGGTCGCCACCTACGTGGGCGCTGGAATCTTCATGACGCTAATGGACAGCGTGACCTACAAGACCTTCGGCTACCTCTACTTCCCCAGCTGGAGCATGGCGGTGGTCCTGCTAATCCTCGCCCCACTCTCAGCGATACTGAGCATTGAGCTGAACGTGATAGCGTCGGCGCACGTCAACGACGTGCGATCCGCCTCCCAGCTGGGGGGCCTCATGTTTCTCCCCTTCATGGGCATCTACCTGGCAAGTGAGATAGGCGCAATATCTCTCACGACTGACAACCTGCTGATCATCGGAGCAATCGTCGCGGTTATCGACCTGTTCCTGTTCCGCCTGAGCGTAGCCACCTTTCGCAGAGAAGAGATACTGACGAAATGGAAGTAGATAGCTCGACAGCCAGCCCCCGAACCCCTTGAGAGAAGCGCCCCTCTGAATTAGGGAAGGGCCAACCCTCGCGCCCGCCCATAGCTCGGGAGCCAGGGTTTTAAGATGCCGCGCAGCCGTATGGCGCTAGCGTACGATACGCCTTACATACGAGTGCAGGGAGGCGGAGACGATGACCATCACACCAACCAGCACCAGAGTCGAGGAGACGACCAGAAGGGTCGTGTTGGTGTAGTTCTGCTTCAGGAACCACCACAGTATCCAACTCATGAGGCCGACCCCCACTCCCCCGATTATTATGCCCGCTATCATGGCCAGTGCGTCCGGCCTGTCGGTGTTGAAAAGCTCAGAGAAGCCACCAGCCATCCTCGTCGGCTGGACGGCCTGCTTCGGTCCTGTCATAGGCCTCTTCGGGAGCTTGGTGGCGTCGAAGAAGACCGCCATCAGCTTCAATCCCGCATCCGCGATCTCCCGGTCGTCCCCTCCCGCCATCGACTTGAGGAAGTCCGCCCCCGCCGCAGTCGAAAGGGCCCTCGCGTTCAGCGCGAAGAGGTTCGCATGGAGGGCCAGGACGCCCTTCTCTTCGTGGACGCCGACGGTGATGTCCGCCTCCCCCCTCTGCAGGGGAGATATCAACTTCGGGATGAATGACGGGTCGTTGCTCCTGTTGAGGTCCATCACGACGACGAATGAGGGATCGTAGTAGAGCGCCTCGTTGAGGAGCTGAGCCATGACCTCCTCCTTCTCTCGGCCTGAAACGTGGTCGACGACGAAGGCCCCAGCCTTCCTCGCCACCGCAGCCTCCTGGCCCGTAGGTCCAGTGTCGCAGACCAAGACCCTGTCCACGACCTTGACGGCGGCCACAATGCTACTAGTCAAGGCGGACGCGTGGCTTGAGCTCACGGCCTACGCCTGCGCCCTTGTGGAGGACCTCTACCTGACGTTATGGCTCATCAAGAAGACGGCAAGGAGGGAGCTCTGGAAGGCTGTCACTGCTCTGGTCGTCATCGTGAGCGCCCTGTCCGTGGCCGCCATCGCGGAGAACGTCTCCATCGCGTCAGGGCCTCCCGACATCGAGGTCTCCCTGGTCCTAGTGGTGGGGCTCTCGGGTGGCCTCTACGCACTCGTCAAGAAGTGCGTGCTTCATGCTGAAATCACCAAGGCTTCTTACCTCCCACTCGGAAGGTTTGGTCGCGAAACGGCTGTCAAACCACTCCTCCATCCTGAGACTGAAACCGAGAAAAGAGTAGGCAAAATAGGA
>CAYYVT010000123.1:0-6639 GCA_964475215.1 uncultured Nitrososphaerales archaeon | reverse complement strand
CCGCTCGGCCCAGGCATCGAGACGAGGATAGGAGGCTTCTTCTCGGCCTTCTGGACCGTGGTGACCACCGCCGTCACCACAGGGTCTGTGAACACGTCGCTGGCGGCGATGCATCCGCTGACGATACTGGCTGCCTTCATGGGGATGCTCATACAGTCCACGCCGGGAGGGAAGGGGGTGGGCCTGATGTACATGGTGATGTACATCGTGATAACGGTCTTTATCGTGGGGCTGATGACCGGAAGGACCCCTGAGTACCTGGGGATCAAGATCACCGGGAGAGACGTGAAGCTGGTGATGGTGGCCTTCCTAATTCACCCCCTGATCATCCTAGTGCCCACCGTCATAGCCTACGCGACAGGAGCAGCCGCGGCCATCGGGGCGGGCAGCGGGTCCGCGGGCTTCACAGAGGTGCTCTACGAATTCACTTCTGCGGCCGCGAACAACGGATCGGACTTCTTCGGGGCTTCGGCCAACACCGTATTCTTCAACGTAGCCACGGCCCTCGTGATATTCATAGGGAGATACGCCCCCATAGGGATACTTCTCGCCTTGGGTGGCTCGATGATCGGAAGGAAGAGGTCCCCCGAGTCAGGGCTGAAGACCGACAGTGTGGTGTTCTCCGTAATACTCATCGGGAGCATCCTGATACTAGTGGTGCTGACCTTCTTCCCATTCCTGGTGTTGGGGCCGCTCCTGGCCCTGTTCCAGGGGATGAAGAACTTTCTAGGGTGAGGTGGGGGAGCAAGATGACTACCGAAAAGACGAACCCTGGAGTGACTCAGCCAAGCCCCCAGAGGGGACCTTCATCGGGGCGGTTCGCCGCACTAAGGAACACGATGACGAAGGAGGTGTTGAGGGAGTCGGCTCTGAGGCTGAGCCCTCTGAGGCTGGCCTCGAACCCCGTGATGCTGATAGTTGAAGTGACGTTCTTCATAGTCGCGGCGATGGCAGCCTACCCCCAGGGGTTCCCCCAGGTAGCTTCACCTGGCGAGAGGCTCTTCTACGTGGAGGTGGCCCTGATACTCCTGATCACCGTGTGGTTCAGCACCCTTTCGGACTCCCTGGCGGAGTCCCAGATGAGGAACACGGCGAGCAGCCTTAGGAAGCTCGAGGCCGAAGTGGTGGCCAAGAAGATCACCGAGGTCGCCGGCCAGGGGAGGAAAGTGGAGCCCACGCCCTCTTCTTCGTTGAGGCGGGGAGACTTGGTGCTAATCGAGAAGGGGGACCTTGTCCCCATCGATTCGACCGTGCTTGAGGGAATAGCCATGGTCGACGAGTCCCTCCTTACGGGAGAGTCGGCTCCTGTCAGAAAGGCCCCATCCGACACCTTGATCGGAGGCTCGAAGGTCATCACGGACACCCTGGTGGCCAAGGTAACCGTCAACCCCGACGAGACCTTCATCAGCCAGATGATCAAGCTGGTAGAATCGTCGAAGAGGCCGAAGACCCCCAACGAGCAGGCCGTCACCATAGTGCTCATCGGGCTCACGGCGATATTCTCGATCATACTGTTTACCCTGCTTGGACTTTCTCTTGTGCTCGGCCTGGGGGCCGATCTGTCCGTGCTCATCGCCCTCTACGTATGCCTCCTGCCGACCACCATCGGGGCCCTCCTTCCGGCCATCGGCTTATCCGGGATATCGCGACTCTACTCGAAGAAGGTGGTAGCGAAATCCGGGAAGTCCGTCGAAACCGCTGGGGACACCGACACCGTGCTTCTTGACAAGACGGGAACAATTACGGTGGGAAACAGGCAGGCAGTAGGCTTTGTGCCATTCGAAGGGCACACAGAGAGGGAGATCGGCGAGGCCTCCTTCCTTTCCTCCTGGCATGACGACACGCCGGAGGGGCGCAGCATCATCAGGCTGGCCTATGAAGAGGGGTTCATCCCCGACGAGCTGAACAGCCTAGCTCTCTCCGAGTTTCAGGAATTCTCCGCCGTGACGCGGACGAGCGGGGTCAAGCTCTCGGGCGGAAACGGCTTCCTGCTCCCCAAGGGAACCAAGGGGGTCCTCTTCTCGAGGGAGAGGTTCAGGAGGAAGGGGACCCCGAACGGCTCGACTGGAGAAGTGGAGATCCTGAAGGGAGCGCCTGACTCCATAAGGGAGTCCTTGGCCACGGTTCCTCAGGGCTACGACTCCGTGGTGGAGAAGATCTCCGAGGCAGGGGACACCCCCATCGTAATCTCGAGGAACGGAGTGGCCCTCGGAGCCATCAGGCTAAGGGACGTGCTCAAGCAGGGGATCAAGGAGAAGATCCAAGCCGTCAACATGATGGGAATAAAGAGCGTGATGATAACGGGAGACCAGCCCCTGACGGCGAGGAGCATCGCCAAGGAGGTGGGGATAGACGAGTTCGTGTCCCAGGCCAGGCCGGAGGACAAGTACAAGATAGCCAAGAACGAGCAGGCGCAGACGAGGATAATCGCGATGATAGGAGACGGAACCAACGATGCCCCCGCCCTCGCTGTCGCCGACGTGGGCCTGGCCATGAACACGGGAACTCAGGCGGCAAAGGAGGCGGCGAACATGGTGGACCTAGAGTCGAACCCGGCCAAGATCATCGACGTGGTGATGCTGGGCAAGCAGCTGTTGATGACAAGAGGGGCCGTGACCACATTCAGCATCGCCAACGATGTAGCCAAGTACTTTGCCATAATCCCGGTGCTTTTCGCTGCCTCGCTCCCGGAGCTGCAGGCGCTCAACATACTCCAGCTGAACCTGCACAGCGCCGTGCTTTCAGCGCTCATATTCAACGCTGTCATAATCCCCCTGCTGATCCCGCTGGCAATGCGGGGGGCTCCCTTTAGGCCGTCGAGCACCATGTCGCTCTTCCTGAAGAACACTCTCATATACGGGGTGGGAGGGGTGATCGTCCCATTCGTAGGGATAAAGCTCATCGACTTGGCCATCACGTCGCTGAGGATATGATGGAGAGGATTTGACTTGACAGGAGAGAGGAAGGGACGCGGGAACCTGAGGCCGCTGCTCACATTGGCGTTGGCTTCGATGCTGATATGCGGCCTCTTCTTTCCGTTATTGGTGACTGGACTCGCCCAGGTCTTCTTCCCGTACCAGGCGAACGGCGAGATTGCCACACTGGGGGGAAAGAGCGTGGGCTCCTACCTGATTGACAATAACTTCACCCTCCCGATGTACTTCCACGCGAGGAACGATTCCGCTTCGGGGGTGGACCCTGACATACCGCTCGATGACGCCTACTCCCAGATACCTACGATAGGGAACGCCACCGGATTGAGCTATCCGGCCTTGAAGGCGGTGGTGGATGCCAACGTGGAGGGGACGTTCCTTGGCCTCGGCGATCCGTATGTCAACGTGCTGCGCCTGAACCTCGAGCTGATTCAGACCTATCCGTCGGTGTACAACTTCACGGGATGAAGATGGCAATCGATTGCGGAGCCGAAGTCGTGACCAAGCTACTGGCTAGCTGTTGGCGAGTATCTCCTTGATCTCCGTCTTCAGCTCTTCGTAGCTCTGCCTTGCTTCGTCGATGCTGGTGCCGTCCTCGAGAGTAGTGACATCGCCCAGCGGCCGCTCCTCCACTATGGCCCCGAGCAGGCGACGCATGATCTTCCCGCTCCTAGTCTTCGGCAGCTTGCTGACGAAGTAGATGTTCTCGGGGGCAGCTATCGAGCCCATGTTGTGGCGGATGTGGTTGATCAGCTCGACGCGCAGCTGAGGAGAACTCTTGTAGTCGGGTCGGAGCGTCACGAACGCCACGGGGATCTGCATCTTGATGGGGTCGGCCTTGCCGATCACCGCTGATTCCGCGACGGCGGGGTGATCTATGAGGACGTCCTCCAGCTCTGTGGTGGAAATCCGATGGCCCGCTATCTTCAGCACCTCGTCGGCTCTGCCCAGGAACCAGAAGTACCCGTCTTCATCCTTCATGGCGTAGTCCGAAGCGACGTACAGGCCAGGGAACTTCTTGAAATAGGCCTCTCGGAACCTCTTCGGGTTCTCCCAGATGGCCATCAGCTCGCCTGGCCAGGGCCTCTTTATCACGAAGAGGCCCTTCTCGTTGGGTTTGGCGGACTTCCCCTCCTCGTTTATCACGTCAGCGTCCACGCCAGGGAGAGGGAGCGTAGCCGAGCCCGACTTGAGGGGAATATGTGCTATGCCGGGCTGAGGGCTCACCATTATCCCGCCCGTCTCCGTCTGCCACCATGTGTCGACTATGGGGCACCTCTGGCCACCTACCTCTGTGTAGTACCACTGCCAGGCCTCAGGGTTGATGGGCTCGCCTACGGAGCCAAGGAGCCTCAGGGTCGACAGGTTGTGCTTCCTCACCCAATCCTCCCCGTTCTTCATATGCATCCGTATGGAAGTGGGAGTCGAGTAGAGGATGGTCACGCCGTACCTCTCGATCATCTCCCACCACCTGTCCGGAGCCGGATGGTCAGGGGCGCCTTCGTAAATCAGCGATGTAAGCCCCCTCAGAAGGGGTCCATATACGACGTAAGAGTGCCCCGTTATCCACCCACAGTCGCCAGTGCACCAGTATATGTCGTCGTCCTTGACGTCGAAGACCGCGTGCTGTGTGAAGTAGAGCCAGATCATATAGCCTGCGGTGCTGTGAATTATGCCCTTGGGCGTCCCTGTCGTGCCGGAAGTGTAAAGCATGAAGCTGGGATGGGTGCCCATGAGCCTCTCGGGCTCCACGTAGGCCTTTGCGGGCTTCTCCACGTCGTCGTACCAGACATCCCTGTCCTCGATCATCTCCACCTCCTTTCCCGCGCGCCGAATCACTATCACCTTCTCGACCGTAGAGGTCTCCTTGAGGGCCTCGTCCACGACGGGCTTGAGGTCCACGACCTTCCCCCTCCTGTAGAACCCGTCGGAGGTAATCACCAGCTTGCTGCCGGAGTCGTTGATCCTCTCGGCCACCGAATGAGCGCTGAAGCCCGAGAAGATGACAGAATGGATGGCCCCTATCCGAAGGCAGGCGAGCATGCTGATGGGGAGCTCAGGTATCATCGGCAGGTAGATCGTTACCCTGTCCTTCTTTCTCACGCCCAACTGGGTTAGGACCCAGGCGAACCGGTTGACCTCCTTGAAGAGGTCGTAGTAGGTGAGGATGCGCTTGTCGCCGTTCTCCCCCTCCCAGTAGAATGCGACCTTGTTCTTCCTCCAGCTTTTCACCTGCCTGTCGAGGCAGTTGTAGGAAAGGTTGGTCTCCCATTCAGGGAACCACTTGCCAAACGGAGGCTCATCGAGAGGAACAAAGACGGCGCCAGCCTTCTGGTACCAAAAAAGCTCATCGGCAACCGCCCGCCAGAAGGAGTCCGGGTTCTCAAAGCTCCTGTTCCGGGCCTCCCTCAGGATTTGGATGCTGGGATGGAACCGTTGGTCGGTGGGTAAGACGTCCTTTACTTCCGACATCAGCGAAGCGACAGCCCCGCAGCGGGTATAAGCTTTCCTCAGAGGCACATCGCAGGTCGATGACGGCACGCCGGGCCAAGGCGGTAGGCTCCTCCGTCGCCTCCATCGAATCTGTCTCAAGAGCGCAGATCAGCCTACTATCGACGGGCAGGCCGATGTTCGACAATCGACGACCATCGCTGACAAATGCCCGCCCAATGTCCAGGTCGAAACAGGCCCGGCAAACCTAAACTAGGCCGAGCGCCGAATCAGGGCCAGCTGCACATGCGACCAGACCTAGACTTCTTGAAGAGGCATCCCATACTATGCCTCTTCCTCCTCACGCCCGGAATCCCCGAGTACCTGTCTAGCTCCAGCCCGCTGAACGCCATCGTCCTCAACCCGCTTCAATTCGCCTTCCAGCTGTCCGCCAACGCGGCCCTGTACCTGCCGGGGGCACTTCTCATCAGGGAGGCCATGATCAGGTGGAGGAAGGGGTGGGCCACAGTCCTCCTCCTCGGTGCGGCCTACGGAATACTGGAGGAGGGGATCGCCCTTAGCACCTTGTACAACCCGACGGCGCACCCCGTGGGGAAGCTAGGCTACTTCGGCCACTTTCTGGGCGTGTCGTGGGTTTGGACTGCCGGAATCCTCCTGGTCCACATGGTCTACAGCATAGCCCTCCCCATCCTGCTTCTAGGATTGGCCCTCCCCGGCACGAGGGGGGTCAGCCTTGTGGGCGGCAGGGGCATCAAGGTCGCCTTCTGTGTTCTAGGAGCGGACGTGACGTTCCTTTCTTCACTCATCACCTTCGGAACGCATTTCTGGATGGGTTGGCCCGTATTTCTAGGGAGTTGGATCGCCATTGGCGCGCTCATCCTGGTCGCCAGGATGGTCCCACCTGGCATCATTCACGCTAGGGAAGGAGGGCCCAAGATAGGTAAGGTCACGGCCTTCTTCCTAGGGCTGGCCTTCTTCGTCTTCATACTCTTCCCCGAGCAGCTGCCCCTTGGAGCTCACTTCCCTCCTATCATCTCCATCCTGCTGATGTACGTCCTCGAAGGTGGACTACTGCTCCTGGTCGTCCGCAACCTGGGGAGCTTGGGCAACGAAAGGATCCTCATCGCTCTCGCTCTGGGGATCCTCCTTCCGATCTGCGTCTTCGGAGTGGCCGCGGAGCTCAGCCTTCCTTTCACTCTCGCCGGCGACGTGCTAATGATCTGGTTCCTCCGGAAGCTCTGGAAGAAGTATACCC
>CAYYVT010000122.1:0-2777 GCA_964475215.1 uncultured Nitrososphaerales archaeon | reverse complement strand
TTCCAGGACTACGCCCTCTACCCAAACAAGAAGGTCATAGACAACATCATGTCGCCACTTGTAGTAAAGGGTGTGAAGAGGGCGGACGCATTGAAGCAGGCGTCGGAGATGGCCGAAAGGCTTGGGATAGGAGAAACCCTGCTGAGAAAGCCCGGTCAGATTTCCGGTGGACAGCAGCAGAGGGTCGCCCTCGCACGGGCGCTCATCAAGCATCCCGATGTATTCCTACTTGACGAGCCTTTCTCGAACCTGGACGCTCAGCTGAGGTTCTCGGCGAGGAAATTCCTCAAGGAAGTTCAAAGGGAGTTCGGGATAACGACCATCTACGTGACCCACGACCAGTCTGAGGCCCTGTCTATTTCTGACCGGGTCGCCATAATGGGGAATGGCAGGATTCATCAAGTTGGCACCCCCAAGGAGATCTATTCCTCCCCATCCGACGAGTTCTCTGCCACCTTCATAGGGAGCCCCCCTCTAAACGTCCTGAACATCAAGGTCAGCAAGGGCGTTGCGTCTCCCATCATCCTTCCGCTAGGTAGCGTGGCCGACGGAGAATTCCGTGTAGGCATACGGCCCGAGAGCATCGTGATCGGATCGGGCCCGAACGAGGCCATCGTGACAGCCTTCGAATACGCGGGTCGTGAGACCATAGTCTACCTTAAGGTGGGGGACATCGAGATTAGATCCATCGTGTTCGACGCAAGCGGGCTTAAGGTCGGAGGGAAGGTCCGGTTCGAGGTCCAGCAGGGCGGGACTCACAGCCTTGCGAAGGAGGCCGAATAGAGATGCCTGGAATACGAGAGGTCATCTCCAAGAGGATATTTTACATCCCGGCGGTGGTCTATCTCCTCCTTTTCGCGGCACTCCCTCTGGCGATCTCCATCAGCCTTTCGGCGCCCAGCAGCAACCTTACCTCGTATGTTCGGCTGTTTGAGCTGAGCGACTTTCCCTCCGTTGTTTACAACACGTTCTTCTTCTCCGTCGGGAGCGCCGTCTTCTCCGTCCTGCTGGGCACGGCGTTCGCGATATTGGTTGACAGTAGGAGACATGGCCAGAGGGCTATCTCTTTGATAGCCTACCTCCCATACATGATCCCGTTCACCGCCAGCGCCCTCGTATGGGCAACGCTCTTTAACCCTGGATACGGACCCATCGACCCGATCTTCAAGATTATCGGGTTGCCACAGATAAACTGGATGGGCCCGTCCTTGCAGATAGATTCTCTTACAATCGTCGGTGTATGGGCAACGATGCCGCTCGCCTTTCTTATCATCCTCGCGGGGCTGACCTCCGTTCCTAAGCAGGTGAGAGAGGCCTCTTCGGTGGACGGGATGGGAATGTGGGATTACTACTCCTCGGTGGGCCTTCCCCTCGCAAAGGGTGCGATCCTAACTGCCTTTCTAATGACGATGATATTGGCTTTCGGGGACTTCGATTTGCCGTTCATCCTGAGCGGCGCCGGGGGAGTCCCTCCTCCAACGATCGCCACGCTCGTCGTCTATGCATATGCCGAGATGTTCTACGAGGGGCTTGCGGCGCAGGGGCTAGCGACCGCCATTGTCCTCGCTCTCGTGGTGAGCGTGCCTGGGCTGCTTCTAGTGCGGCTGACCTTGGGAGGAAAGGGTACCGGAAAGGGCAGATTTCATCTTCCCAAAGTGAATTTGCCCTCTCTTCGGCTCCCACACCTCCCGAACGCGCCCTTCAGATACTTCATCTATGTCATATGCGCCCTTGCGTCCATCTTCATTTTGTTCCCAGTCTACTGGATGTTCCTCTTGGCCTTTAGGCCGCAATCGCTTGATTACCTCCTGCCGCCCATCATCTATCCAACCAAGATAGTTACCGACATATTCCTGTCAACCATCAGCGAATCGATGCCAGAGATCATAACCACGTTGGCGGTGGCCGGCGCCGTCACGTTGCTGACGATAATCCTGGCCGCCCCGGCCGCCTACACCATAGCTAGGGACAGAAGAAGGGGGCTTCTCGGAATCATGATATATCTCTTCTCCATCCCTTCGATCGCATTCGTATTCGGGGCCTTCTACATCATCTCAAACCTCGGTCTTCTCAACAGCTGGTTGGCGCTGATCCTGACGGAACCCCTCTTCACGGTCCCGTTCGTAACGTGGACCATGACCAACTTCTACGACGCCCTTCCGAAACACTACGAGGAGGCGGCGCTCGTGGATGGGTATTCTCGTGTTCGATCCTTCTTCGAGGTGGTCATGCCTCTGGCTAGGCCCGGCCTCATCGCGGCGGGAATGGTGGCCTTCATATTCGCTTGGCACCTCCTGCTCTTCCCCATAGTCCTTTCGCAGACGCCCTTCTCGTTCACGTTCCCGCCGACGGGGTCGATGACTGTGACTACCTTCGCAATAATCTTCGACCCGGACAGCACGGGCGGGACTATCACGAACAACGTATGGGTCCAGTTGGGCGCCTCCGGGATAATTCTCTCGATCCCCGTCATAATATTCTCCATCATCGCACAGAGCTACCTCCTTAAGGGGCTGTACTCCGGCGGAGTCAAGGGCTGAATCGAGCTTCGCTCGAAATCATGGGCTTCGCGGTCTGATGGAAGGCCGAGAATTCCTAGTGTGACCGCCTTGTTGTAAGCTGGCTTTACGGACGTGTTGGCCCCCAGTAGGTTTATTTCGATGGCCTCTTGAGGTCGGTACGTGGCCTCCCTCCTTACGTCTCACAAGAAGGACCTTGACGGAATCTCCGCCGCGGCCCTCTTGGTGCGATACTTTAGCGTGCACAAGCCAAGGCCG
>CAYYVT010000121.1:0-7279 GCA_964475215.1 uncultured Nitrososphaerales archaeon | reverse complement strand
GTGGCGGCGGTGGTGGCGCTTATGGTCTGCCCCGTCAGTGCCGTTTCTGCAGTCGTGGCGTGGTAAGGCGTCTGGAAGACGCCGCCGAGGTAGATCTTGCAGCTCGTCACCGCACCGCTCGCTGGGGTGTACCAGACGGCCGCGCTGGACAGGGCGAAGTCGATGGAGTCGCGGATGGCCAGCTTGACGAAGGCGCTGTTTGATCCCGACGCGGGGACTGGGACATCGATCTCCTGTATAAGTTCTCCGTTGGCGAGGCTGTTTCCGGGTGCCAAATTGTAGAAGAAGTTGTCCATCGTGAGGGTCTGCTTGGTCGTCACCACGGAGGCGTTCAGGGCCGACAGCGCGACGCCTGTGTCGGATGGATGGACGGAGTAGCAGCCCTTGGGTCCGCCGAAGATCGAGTGGTAGAACCTGTTGTCGCCCGCCTGGGCATAGCAGATGGCACCGCCCTTCCTGAGGCAGTTGTATACGTTGTCAGTGCCCCTGTAGTACCAGCACCAGACGTCCTGCGCTAGGTTCCCTGCGATGGTCCCCATGTTCCGAAGGTTCGGTGAAGCAGCCGCACCAGCTGCCATCGACAGGGCCCTGGCGTTGGTCTGGACAGTGGAGCTGGCGGCGATGGCCGCGAGGGTCGCGTTGGGGCCGATCTTCAGCGTGCTCCCCGAAACAGTAATGGTGTTCAGGTTCGGTATGGCCTTCAAGTCCACTATGATGGTGGGTTCGGAGGGAAGGTTGTTCTGCTTGAGGGAGTGAAGGAGCTCCGTGCCGCCTCCTATCACCTTTGCGCCGGGGTTGGCGAGTATGTATGCCGAGGCGTCTGAGAGGCTCTTTGGCTGATAGTATAGAAGTGGTAGCAAGTTCTAATTGCCTCCTCCATAACCGTATTCCTGGCCGTTGGGCGCGTTCGTCTTGCCCAAGGCTGCCAGCACCTTCTCGGGCGTGAACGGGAGCTCATACAGATGCACACCGGTGGCGTTCGCGAACGCACACGCGATTGCCCCGATGCCGCAGCCCGTCCATGGCTCTGCGCAGCCCTTTGCTCCGTAGTTGGTGGGGATCAGGGTCCCGCTGACCGTCTCTCCCGAGTCTGGGGGAGTCTCGGCGTCGTTCACGTAGCCAATGTTGATGTTGGCAATAGGTGGCATCTGGGTCGGTATGATCATCTTGTGGTCGAGGCTGCCGATGATGATGCTGTTCCCCGTCTGAGTGTCGGGCCACTGCTCCTCCTCCAAGGCAGCGCTGATCGCCTGGTTCATCCCGCTGTGGGCCTGTCCTTCGATGCCTAGCGGGAAGAGCACTTGGCCGACGTCCTGAACCTGGGTATAGTTGGTGACCTTGACGATCCCGGTCGCAGTGTCGACGTCCACCTCGGCGACGCAGGTGTTGAATACGTGCTGAGTGGTCCCCGTCGGAGCGATGTAGTGGCCTGTCCCCATGATCAGGGGCTCTCCCGTCAGAGAAGCAAAGGTCACGGACTTGGTTGGGGTCGCAGTGAGGTAGATCTTCATAGAGCCGTCTAGGGCGTAGGTGAGCTGCGTGACGTCGCCTCCGCTCAGGGTCGCTGCCGCCTTGGTCATCATCTGGTTCTTCGCATCGATGCAGGCCATGCCGCAGGCGTTCGTTGAGCGCTTCGTCTGTGTGCTTCCACCGGCCGATCCGGTGTTGGTCCCGGCGTCGGAGTCGTAGTTGGTCACGGTGACCATGCTGACCGGCACCCCCATCTGCTCCGCGGCAACGATGGCAATCTCTTCCCGTCTGCCCTGGCCTATACTGGGAGAGTCCTCGTGAACCATCACGCTCCCGTCAGGAAGCATTTCGACCCATGCGCTGGTCGAGCTTCCGGAGCCGTGAGCACATCCGTGGTTGGCGAGTCCGATGCCATGGACGACGCCCGTCAGGCCCGAAGGCGAAGAAGGTGGTGCCTTCCACTTGGTCGCGTAGCCTGAAAGGGTCTGAGCCGTTTGGTACATCTGTGGCTGGCCGCAGGACGCGATCCTGTTGCCCTGCAGCTGGTCCTTGTCGCCGGCGACATACATGTTGTTCTTCGCGATAACGGCCGTGGGCTGGAGGCCGAGCTTCATTGCTACCTCGTCGATGATGGAGTTCATGACCCACGAGGCATATGGATCAGCAACGCATCTGATGGCTCCGTAGTGGTAGACGTTGGAGTACACATCGTATGTGGTGATCAGGATGTTGGGGATCTTGTATATGTCGTAGAGGCAGAGGGCATGACCTGAGGTGGCTCCCGCGCCGTTGAAGCCCGTCGCACCGTAGATGGTCACATTAAGGGCGAGTATGGTCCCGTCGGACTGATAGGCGGTCTGCGTCTGGAACACCACCTTGGCGCGGTGGTTGCCGTTCACCAGGTTGTCCTCCCTAGACGATACGTAGTGGACTGGTCGGCCCGTCTTCTGAGCGAGCAGGGCACCAAGGAGGTGGGCCCTGTTGGCGCTCAGCTTGTCGCCGAATCCGCCGTCTCCCGATTCGCTGAAGCACCTCACCCTGCTCTGGGGCACTCCCAGCCATGTGGCGATGCTGGACGCCCAGCCCCTGGGGTTCTGGCTAGCGCACCAGAGCTCCGTCCTTCCCGTAGTGTCCACCTTTATGGTGAAGCCCCATGAGCAGACGTTGTTCTGTTGCCAATGTGACGATTCGTACTGACCGGTCATCACCTGCGCTCCCGACGGGAGGTTAGAGAAGACCGAAGCCGCGTTCCCAATTGTGTAGACGGTAGCCGGCTGGAGGTTCGCCGTCGTCAGGCTTCCCCCTGTGCCGTCGTAGACCACCGGAGCGGTGGTGCTCTTCGCTGTCAACGGGTGTAGCACGAATGGAGTTGGATTGTAGGTCACTTTGATCGCCTGGCAGGCCTGCTCGGCCGTGTAAGGGTCCTCAGCGACCACGGCAGCGATCTCCTCACCTGTGCACCTTATCTTGTCGTATGGCAGGGCGTAGTCATTGCCATATTTCAGAGCGGCCCAAGTGGGGTTGTTCTTGATGTCGAACGGAGTGATTATGGCCACTACTCCAGGGATGGCGGCTGCCGCGGTCGTATCCATCGCCGTTATGGTCCCAGTCGGAATCGTGCTGTGCTTGATCTTCATGTAGAGCTGGTCGGGGAAGTTGGCATCGCCCCCCAGCTTCATCTGGCCGGAGACCTTCTGCGGACCGTCGATGCGCCTTCCCTTCCACTTCCCTACGTAGTTGAACGTCCCGTATGGAGATGACATCTAGGACACCGCCTCCACACCTTGCAGTATGTGCACCCAGTTGCCGCACTTGCAGAGGTTCCCTGAAAGCGCGACCCTCCACTGGGCGTCGGTCGGGTGAGGATTCGCCGCCAACACAGCCGTCGCCGTCACCACTATCCCAGGGACGCAGGCGCCGCACATGACGCCGTCAGCGTCCAGCAGGGCTCCCTGAAGAGCGCTGAGATGCTCCGGCATGCCGATCCCTTCGATGGTGGTAATCGCATGGCCCACGGCTGAAACGGCGAGGGTCATGCAGCTGAGGACCGGGGTGCCGTCCATCAGGACAGCACACGCCCCACATTCTCCTCTTTCGCAGCCATGCTTTGTTCCAATGAGGTCGAACTTGTACCTAATGACTTCCATCAAGGACCACCTGTTGTCCACCAACGCAGCCCTCTGAACGCCGTTGATGTTCAACGTCATGAGGGTCGTAGTCGCCAGCGGGGTCGTGGCGGTCACGGTGTTAGTCACCGTCTGGGTGACCGTGGATGTTCCGCCCTGAGCCGTGGTTGTAACAGTCTTCGTCGCCGTGGCGGTCGCGGTGGTAGTCGCAGTAACGGTCGAACCGCCCGTCGTAACAGTTGTAGTTACGGTTGGAGCACTGGACTTGATCAGAGTCTCGGCGCCAGCCACAGCGACGGCAGCTACTACCGCCCCTGCACCGACGCCAATGATGAAGTTTCTTCGAGATACTTTACTCTTCTGTTTGTCGTCTTCTTCCTTTGACATAATTCGTCGAAGTATATTCTCGTTTAGACTCGTTTAAGGATTGCGAACTTAGATTATTTAGTGTAATTCGGCGTATTAATTTAACCTTTATATCCCCGGCATCAACAATTTTGTGCCGACGTACCAGATCCGCACGCCGGGTCAAGTTGCAAAACGTCAGCGAACCGATGGCCAGACAAGGAATTCCGCGCTCGGCCAGTGGATAGGATGACGGGTGCGCGTCCTTGCAGCCTACTATCCTCTGTCTTTCGCCCCCATCTGGACCCAGCCCTGTCTACTATGGCGAAATCTGACGTGGGGCGATGAACCGGTGATTTCCCGGCTGTCTCAACGCAACCGCTTGGTGTCTCCAAGTACGAAAGATTGATTAGGACGTAACGCCTTTTTGAATATCGTAGGAGGATGGGGCCCACGAGGATAAAGCGGCTGGCCAAGCCGGTGGCTTTTGTCGCAGTCATCTTCCTTCTCCTGCTTCTGACCAGGTTCACCGTCGCCTACGATCCCCTGCCGAAGGGAGCTGCGCCGCTGCCAAGCGATTTGAGGGGAGAAGTGGTAGTCACCGCGATTGACGGAGGAGTGCAGACGGTGACTGATCCTTCCACCGCGGGCGACTCTGCCCCTGAGCTGGTGGGCGTCGACACGTGGCAACCGAGCAGCAACACCATTGTAGTCTCACCCCAGGTGTCGTCCTCTGGGTGCGAATCACAGTATGAAACGACGATGGGTGTTACGTTCTCGACGGCAAACCAGCTCCCTTACGCAGTGAAGGGCTCGGTGAACGTGACCGTGTTCGATGATAGGAACGGCTTGAAGCTTGCAACGGACATCCTGACCCTGGACTTCAAGCCAGGTCAGACAGCATCCGGGGTCGCGAACTTCGACATCATGGGGACTGACCCGAACCCCATCTATCTGATAACCGTAACCTTCCCAACCGCTGCGGATCTGTCCACGGGAATCCCACAGCAGAGGGTGTCCCTCCTTGAATACATCCTCTACAGGACCGGGGTCCTGGCTCCGTAGCTGTCGGGGATTCGTCTGCGGACTATAAGGCTCCCGTAATTCCACAACTGTGAAGGTTGTAAGGTGGTCTTAGATCAGGCGGCTGTCGAGATGGTGGTGCTCAACTCGTGAGCGCAGAAGCGCTTCAAGGAAACCCTACCAATGTTCGATAGCTCTTGCCAGACGCCGTAAGTACGTCCGCATCGTAGGTGACTCCGCTGCTCCCCGAGTAGGAGGTCCTGAACGTCAGCTCGCCGAGGTCACCGGGCTCGAGGGTCAGCCTCCCATCCTTGACCGTACCCTTCTCCGAGCTGAGGTTTGTGATTTCGGTGGGCTGGCCCGCATAGGTCACCCTCACCACGGTCAGAGGGGCCGTCCCGGAGTTCCTTACGCGGAGCGTGAACCCACGCTGGTCTATGAATATCATCTCGAAGGCGAGGCTCTCCACAAGCTCCGGATTTGGCCGCGCCTCGACCTTGGCACCGCATTGGGGGCAGGCCGTGTCGTCGTCCGAGAGGGTCGCGCCGCATGACAAGCAAGACTGCATGTTTTTGGGATTTCAAATCCGCTGATTTAAGCCTTGTAGGCATCATTCTTGTCTGCCTAGGGCCGATGCAAATGGAAGGAAGGTGGCGGATTAGGTGATGGCGACGACGAACACTCTTATCTGATCTGCCCTGCGAAAAGGCCTCGTTGGATAAGATCTCCTGGTCCTGGACCTCGCCGTGCCACGGATCTGCTTCGTCCCCCACGATGGCCAGCGGTTCCCGCTGAGCATAGTGCGCTAGCGAGATTGAGTTGGCGATCGTCGTAGCCCCTTAGATTTCATCTTCCTTTCGACAAAAAGGCCTATGAAGATCGCTGCCAATACGCACACGTAAACCATGGATCCTGGGAACTCCGGCGCGGCTTGCTGGACACCCACCCAGCCGGTCTGGCCTGCATCTTCGGGGAATGAGCTATGATACGTGAAGTTGCCAGACTGGGTGAACGTGAAGCAGAAGGTCATCCCATCGTTCAAGTCTCCGGAGTCCCAGTATTCGGCTTGGCCCGGGTCTGCGGTTGTGGTATGGTCACCGACAAGGCTAGTCCAGCAGACCGTGTCTCCTGCGCTGATGGTTACCCCCTTCGGAGAGAACAAGGTCGGCTGGAACTCGGCGATGTCCACCGAGAACGTAGAAGAGGCCCTGGCAGGCGCCACGGCCACAACTTGAAGTGAAGGGGTGAACGACAAAGCGAACAGGACCAATAGGGTAGCAAGAAGCCCTCCCTTGTCTTGCCCGCGCACCCCCTTCTTAGTCAACAGACGTTATCTCGTGCACCGCGTAGATAATGATGCCGACGCCAGCGACTGACAGCGATTCACTCTGACGCTCTTCGGAGGGTTTCATCAGCGCGCCGAGCGGGCCGCCGAATCGCAGAAGGGCGGTGGACGCAACACCTATTTGGGCGTCTGGCGCAGCAAGCACGTCGGGAGATATCGCACATGAAGGTCTCAGACAGCGCTGCAGGCATCTTCATCCTCGCCCTTACGTTCGTCTTCGTTGTCATTTACGCTGCCGCAAATGTCAGAGACCTGAAAGCCGTAGCCATAGTATCCGCCTTTTGGGTGGGTACCGTCATCCTCGTCGCTTTGATTGATGACGAGCACCTCGGCTGGGTGGTTCGGAGATCCAAGAAGGAAGGATCTGCTATTCCCACATCTGGCGAAACAAAGGCGACGGTTTAGTCCGGCCAGTAGATTCCTGTCGGCAAGACGACTGCATGGATGCCAGGGCGCCAAGCAACGGGATGGAGCTCCGAGCCTGATTAGGCCCGTCGGCCTTCGAGATCGGAAACTATGACAACTGCCAAAAGTGGGGCCGCGCCAAGATGGCTCGATGAGTGGGGGCAGGTCGCTCAGCTGGTGGAAGGAGCTCTATTCAGGCGCCAGGCCGGAGGACCTTCCGTGGTTTTCCCCCTATCCTGATTCCGACTTCCTCGAGGCGTTGGATCGCTTCGCAAGCAAGCCAGGAACGGCCCTGGACGTGGGATGTGGGCCGGGGACGCACTCCATCGCCCTAGCCTGCCGTGGATGGCACGTCACGGCTCTAGATGTAGCGCCGGGGGCCATCTCCATGGCGAGGGAATCTGCAGCTGCGGCGGGGGTATCCGTTCGGTTCGTAAACGAGGATGCATTAGATTTTGAACCCGTCGTAGGCTCATTCGACCTGGTGCACGACCGCGGTTTTCTTCACACCCTTCCGGCGCAGAGCTGGGGGAAGTGGAAGAGGCTTGCAGGTTCCGCACTGAAG
>CAYYVT010000120.1:0-3624 GCA_964475215.1 uncultured Nitrososphaerales archaeon | reverse complement strand
ACGCGAGGAAGGTTATGCACTGGCTAGTGGACCACAAGCTCCCTGCGGACGTGAACCTCCTCAACGTAAACTTCCCCAGCGCGGCCGCCCTCAACACCAAGGCGGTCTTCACAAAGCTGGCCCTCCACAAGTACGACAACTACATAGTGGAGAGGCTCGACCCGAGGGGGAGGCCCTACTATTGGGTGTGGGGGAGCCGCCTCGCCAAGTATGAGGAAGGGACGGACGCCAAGGCCGTCATAGAGGACGGAAAAGTTTCGGTGACGCCCCTTCGCATGGATCCCACCTTGACCGACGGGGGGATGGAGGACCTCCTCAGGGCCCTCAACGGCTGAAGCGCAAATGCTTTAACCGGCCTGGGCCTCATTCGTGGCCACATGAAGGAGAGGGCGCCGAAGGTCATCACCTCCGAAGTGCCATTCAAGGGGAAGAAGCTTGAGGTCGTGCGTGAGGGCATCTCATGGGGGAGTGGGAGGAAATCCGTCGTCGAAACCATCATACATCCCGGTGCCGTCGCAATCTTGGGCATCACCAAGGATGGAAAGGTCCTCATGGAAAGACAGTATCGCCATTCGGTAAGGGGCTACCTCTACGAAATCCCTGCGGGAACCCTCGAGCCCGGCGAGGATCCCGCTTCCTGCGCATCAAGGGAGCTTCTCGAGGAGACCGGCTATCGCGCGACCTCCATCAAGAAGGTCGGGGCCATCTATCCGGCTCCAGGCTATTCGTCCGAAGTGCTTCATCTTTTCGTCGCGAGGGCGGAGAAGCAAGGGAAACAGAGGCTCGAGGACGACGAAGCAATTTCCATCACCCTCCACACCCCCACCGAAGCGCTCAAGCTCGTCGAGGAGGGAAAGGCGTTTGACGGGAAGTCAGCCCTTATGCTTCATATGGCACTGGCCAGCCCGGAAATCCTGTCTCAGGCGGGCTGAGGAACCGAAGAAGTCTCCTTCAGGGTACTGTGCTCGAAGGCTGCGGCGCCGGGCGAAAGTATCTTCTTTATCCTGTTGACGCAGGTGGTGCCCTGAGCAAATCCGACGACAAGAAGGTTCTGCTTCAGCGTGTCTCTAGGGGAAGCCACGTCCCCGGCGGAGTAGATGCCAGGGACGCTCGTCTCATAGTTCGAGTCCACCGAGATACCCCTCCCGTCCATGGCGATCCCCCATTGCTTCACGATTGAGAGGTCGGCCTTGTATCCTATCAGCACCAGCAGGGAGTCGCAATCTATGGTCTCCACGGCGTTGGTCTGGGAGTTCTTGAGGACCACCTTCCGGACGCGATCGTCTCCCTCGACCTCGACGAGTTCAGACCAGAGCCTCCTCTCGATGTTCGATGCCATCAAGGCCTCGACTGACCTTTCATGCGCCCGAAAGACATCCCTCCTGTGCACAAGGTAGGTCTTCGAGGCGATGTCCTTGAGATGGAGGGCCCAGTCGACGGCCGTGTCGCCACCGCCAATTATGACGATTCGCTGGCCCTTGAAATCAAGGGGTTCTCGCACATAGTAGTAGAGGCCCTTCCCCTCGAATTCGGGGACTCCAGGCACGTTGAGCTTGTTGGGGGAGAACGCGCCTATGCCGGTGGCGATTATCACGGCCTTGCCAAGGTGCCTTCCCCTGTCGGTGATGATCTCGAACTGCTGGGAGCTCATCCTCTCGATGTGGAGGACACGCTCGCCCAGGCATATGGTGGGGTTGAACTGAGTGGCCTGGGCGACGAGGTTCCCGATCATCTCCTTCCCGTTGACGGACCTGAAGCCCGGCATGTCGTAAATGAATTTGTCGGGGTAGAGTAGAGAGACCTGCCCACCCAAGGCTTCCGTAGCCTCCAACATCTTCACTCTCAAGTCTCTGAACCCGGCGTAGTATACGGCGAAGAGACCGATGGGCCCCCCGCCGATGACGATGACGTCGTAGAGGTCATCATTAGAGGCGTCCGACATTACGGAATCATTGCCCCGATGGTCTTCTAGGGGTAATATATCTTTTCGACTTCCTGCCAACTGGCGCGCCCGAACCTCAAAGAATCCTGCCATCTGCCGCATCGGCGGTGATGGGCCTTCGGAGGTCGCAATGTTATGGCCACTTCCGTCGTGGGGAAAGCGATGGTCTGGCTACAGCATGGACTCTGTCTCGCGTATCTGCTCAAGATATGTCCGTCTGTCTTCCGAGCTCAGTGGTAGCTTCTCGAGGAGGGCGCGCGCCCTTTCGAGATGTCTCCTCGCCGATCTCGAGTCCCTGCCGACGGCGTAGGCCCTTGCCATCGCTTCGTGGGCCGTGTGGACGATCTGCACAAGTCCCTCCTTTTCGCACGTTTCAAGGCAGGATTCGGCGAACCGGAGCGAGAGATCGGCCTGTCCGAGGGAGGCGTATGCCCGGGAAATCTGCCAGTCGGCAACGGCGATATTTCCAGGGTTGCCCACGAGTCCCCAATGGTACCTCGAAGCATGAACCAGGTGAAGCATCTGTCGATCATCCTGCGCGCTCCTCGCCTTCATATCCAGAAGCTCCCAAGCCTCGTTGAACGCCCGAACCGCCGTCTTCCTGTGAAACTCTTTCTCGGCCTTGGTCATCGCCATTGGCAATCCCCATGTTTCCTTGAGCTGTGGGCTGGAGCTGGGCAACTCTGTGGCGTAGAAATCGGCTGTAACGCGAAATTCCCCAACCGTCCTTGGTGCAAGATCTGTTCACCTGATGACGAAGCTCCCTAGGATACCTAGGGGGTTATCTAGTTCCAACGAAATTCTTTGACGTGCTCGTCCACGGGCATTAAAAACCTTTGTCACAGTTATACCGGGAAAATCCGTCAAAAAGCGCATGGGGCCTAGTAGGACTTGAGCTGCTTGACGACGGGCGGCCGGCTCTTCTTGAACACCCTGTACCCGCAGATGCATTTGATCTCCGGAAGGGATGCCAGGTCTTCGCTGCTGACCCTTGTGCCGCAGCGCAGGCACTCGTACATTATGGCGCCCGTCTTGACTTCTTCAGCTGGCTCCTCGCTCATGCGTGTTCGAACCTCTCCCCGAGAGGCACACCTTTAAGCTTTCTTCAGCCTCTTCGCCTTCGCTCTTCTCCTTTCAAATTGGATGATGGGAGGAATAGATGATATGGAGGTTCCGCCAGATGAGGGAGCAGTCGCTTTCGAGGGCGAGGCATAGGCTCCCCAAATGACGCTCGAATCAGGAACAAGGCTAAGCTGGGCTCGCTCCTGCGCCTTCGTCAGCCTTGATCAGCGTAACCATTTCGTCAATGTCGCTTTCGAGGACGAACGGATGCACAGGGATGGATAGCACGTGAGCGGCGGCGTCGTCGGTGTTGGGGAGGGAACCAGAGAATTCCTTTGCATAGTAGGGAGTGCGATGCACCGGAGGGTCGTAGTATACGGTCGCACCAAAGCCCCTCTCTCTAAGCCTCTTCATGAGCTTGTCTCGATTCCCCTTCACATATATCGTGTACAGGTACCAGTTGAACCTCTGGCCCGGCTTCTCGCGCACGACCCTCACGCTCTTGAGGGATCCCAGACCTTCCGTAAGTGCCGTGGCGTTCTTCCTTCGCGACCTGATGAATCCCTCGAGCCTCTTGAGTTGGCCTATGCCGATGGCCGCTTCGATTTCAGGAAGCCTCA
>CAYYVT010000119.1:0-21018 GCA_964475215.1 uncultured Nitrososphaerales archaeon | reverse complement strand
ATCGGCATACCGACCAGCTCACTCACCTTGAACCTCGTCTACCAAGGAGGCCAGTTCGGCCAGGGACAGTTGTACTCCTCGGCGAGTTCCAGGCTGTTCCAAGCCGCCGCCGTCATGTCGGCCAAGTTGGGACGCCCTGTCAAGATGGAGATGAGCAGGAAGGACTACCTCTTCGGGGGAGAGCCTGACACCATCCACTCGTTCACAATCGGAGCGAAGAAGGACGGAACGATCACTGCGGTGCAGGGCAATTTCACCATAGGGTCGGGAGCGCCAGGGGGCGCGGGACTGCTCTGGCCTGAAGTAAACCACTGCATGAACTGGGTCAGGATGGACCTCATTGCTCCGTACACGGCCAATTACTCTGCGTATCAGACGAACACTCAGCCCAAGTGGTGGACCCGCTCTGAACAGAACCAAAACGCGCGGTTCCTGCAGACCGTAATCGACCATGTGGCTGACGCATTGGGGATGGACCCCACCCAGGTCATGCTGAAGAACATGAGAACTCAGCCTCCAACCAGCGCCGCTGCAGTCATAAACCAGGGCAAGCAGATGGTCGGATGGAGCCAAAAGTGGCACTTGGCCTCCAGCCCGGTCACCCTTCCGGACGGGAACCTCTACGGAATTGGCTGCTGCGTCTTGCACTCATGGGGGAACTACCTTGGCGGCAATGAAGACACAACTGGCTATCCAGCGGCCATCAGCGCGGGCCTTAGAATCAACACCGACGGCACGGTGACCCTCTTGGGCGCCAAGGAAAGCATCGGTTGCAACGAGCAGACGCAATACGCGGCGATAGTCGCGGAAGAGATGGGATTGAACATAAATGATGTCTACTACTCGGAGTACTGCGACTCGAACAGCGGATACAACCCACAGAACTCAGGGGGATCTGCAGGTCTTCATGGCAATTCCTGGCTATTCGCCAAGCTCGCACTAGCGGCCAAGGCCCAGGTTCTGGCGCTCGCCGCGGCTACGCTCAAGACGACAGCGGCCCAGCTAAGCATTGCTAACAGCGTGATATTCGTCACGGCCACGCCGACGACGACTTTGGCCATGAGCGCGCTCACGACGAATCCAATCATAATCGGCACTCAAGCATTGGGCTTCAGTTGGGCGGAGGAGAACATGTTCACCATATTCACGCCCGTCTCCTGCTATCAGGCTACCTTCCCGGAGGTCGAAGTAAACCCCAACACCGGACAGGTGACTGTAACCAACGTAGTTCAGGCCTACGATGTCGGCAAGGCATTGAGGCCGTCCACGGTCACGAGCGAGTTGAACGGGAACATCTACATGGGCATGTGGAGGGGCGCACTCGAGAGCGACATAGCCTTCGACCCCCAGACAGGACACAGGCTTAACGCCGACTTCATAAACACCCAGTTGGCAACGACCCTCGACATCGGGACCGTCAACGCTCAGTACATGGAGGTGGCCCATTCGGAGGGGGCCTATGGGAACACTGGCTGCGGAGAACAAGAGATAGCAACCCTCTGCGGATTGATCAGCGCAGTCCACAACGCTACGGGCAAGTGGGTCAACCCACCACTTACACCTGAGAACGTCCTGAAGGCCTTGGGGAAGGTATAGGAGGTAAGTGAGCATGAAGGCTTTCACCTATCAAAGCGTCAATACAGTGAACGCTGCCGTTGCGGCCCTCACCCAGAACAAAGGGAACGCCAGGATAATCGCAGGCGGTACCGATCTCCTCGGCACGATGAAGGACGAGATATGGCCCACGTACCCCCAGGTACTGGTGGACATCAAGAACATCCCTAATCTGAACACCATAACGACAGATTCGTCAGGGACGCTCCACGTAGGAGCTCTGGCCAAGCTATCGGACATCGCGAACAGCAGCACGGTCTCTACGACCTGGCCTGCCTTGGCTCAGGCAGCCGCTTCTGTGGCGTCGACCCATATCAGAGAGATGGGGACCTTGGGCGGGAACCTCTGTCAGGAGGTCAGGTGCTGGTACTACAGGGCTGAGCAGAACTTCTTCAACTGCGTAAGGAAGGGTGGACTGATGTGCTACGCCCAGGCAGGAGACAACCGGTTCCACAGCATATTCGGCGGGCCGGCGGGCTGCTACTCGGTGTACCCGTCGGATACGGCTGCGGCCCTCCTGGCGCTGAACGCTAGCGTAATCACCAACTCGAGGACCATCCCCATTGATTCGTTCTTCGACAATCTCAAGGGCAATGTCCTTTCAAACACCGAGATGGTCACCGAGGTCGACATCCCAGCGCCTCCGGCGGGCAGTAAGCAGACCTACATCAAGTTCAGGCTCAGGAAGACCATAGACTTCCCCATCGTGAGCGTCGCAGACCTGATCACAGTGACATCAGGGAACGTCAGCGCAGCCAGGATCGCACTTGGCGCAGTGGCGCCCACGCCGATAAGGGCGACGGCCGCTGAGAAGTCGTTGGTGGGACAGGCGATAAGCTCTACGACGGCAGCTGCTGCGGCTTCGGCGGTCATATCTGGAACATATCCAATGACCAAGAACAAGTTCAAGGTACTGATTCTGCAGGCGCTCATCCAGCAAGCCATCCAATCCTGATTTCCCTCTACACTTGTTATTTATATGAGTCAAGCCCAGAGATGATAATGCAATGACAAGTGGATGGCGCCAACCCTATGCCCAGCTGAAGGAATTCGTATCGGAACACCCCGAAATCGAGATCGGGGAGAAGATCGTCAGGATACCCGAGGCTCCTCGCGCTCAATTCTATGTGCTCTTCGACAAGATCGGGTCAGCGCTACTGCATCAAGATCTCCCCGACATTTTTCCTGAGACCGCGCGCCTCGCCAAGAGCTTCAGCGAAGCTAAAGGAGAATTGTCGACTCGGCTGGGCATGGTTCAGATCTCCGCGTCACACGGCCTGGAGAGATTCTTGGACGACCCCCAGGCGAGCCTGATGGCGGAGCTCTTCGACCTCACCTTGGATCTTGTGAAGGGAAGGGCTTCGCCGGAGGCGTTCGAAGATGCGGCCTCTCGAAAAGCGGATGCCTTTTCCCAGAGGTTCTACCGAATGGGATACGAGAAGTGGGTCGAAATGTCGGTGACAGGGCTGCTCGACCCCGACAGAGTCCTCTGTGTCCCTCTCCCCAAGATCTCCATTGTGAAGAAATTCAAGACGATGTCCCCATTGAAGCACAAGGTCCCTCGTCCAAAGGACAAGAGCGACCTGATCCTCGAGCGCGAAGTGTTTCCGATATTCACGACCCCGGATTTCATAGTCCATTCGGCCAGACTGCGCAAATTCGCCTCCTTGGCAACAGAGATCGTCGATCCCGCCTGGGGGGCCTCCAACGCGAGCAGGAGGAGGAAGTGGTATCAGGTCGCGCCCATCAGAGCGGAGCTTGCCGCATCAGGCGGATGGCCGGACATAAGCGTCTACGTAAGTAGGTGGGCGTCGGACCTCTCCCTTGTAACTGATACAATAAGTGTTGCCAGGCCTGACCTGATCATAGAATGCAACGAGCTGGAGGAGAGACGCGAGCAAGACATAGAGAAGGCGAAGCTCGAGCACAGGGTACTCAAGCCGAAGTTAGGGACATTTATAGTGTCTAGGGGACTAGTCTCGAAGAAGGAAGGCACGGAATTGGGAGACGGAATACGGCTCCTCGCGGTCGGTTTCGACAGGACGAAGCTTAGGCCTATCGTCGAGGCTCTTTCTGGGTCCAAGAAAGCGCGCAGGTCACTTTCGTCATGAAGCCCGACATCCTCCGCACCAAGGGTTGGCCTGAACCGACATGCTGGTGGCCATCTTGGACTTAAATAGTCAGAGGTCGTGGAATTCCCTGAGGAGAAGGCCACCCACGCCGCCCTCCCGTGGTGTCTCGTCTGTAATCCGCCATGAAGGCCGCCCAATGGGAGGAGGAGAAGGAAGCAACGTCAAGCGCGTGTCCGCCGAAAGATTCAGGAGCAAAGTCGTCCAAGCGGGCCCCCAAATCCTGTTGGTGGTGGTCACGTTCGTAGTCCTTGGTCTCATCGTAGCCTTCTTCTCGACTCGCCTGGGAGAGTCGATCACGGAGCTCAACGACGTCGGCACCTACAGCGCTCTGGCCGTGACCACCTTCCTAGTTGCCCTGGTAGCTGTGGGGCTAAGGGCGCTCCATCAATACACAAGCAGGCTCGCGCTGATAATCCTGCTTGGACTCATCGTTCTACTCGTAGGGTGGGGCCTCAGGAGCATCTGATGCAGCATGCTGGATGGTTCGATGCTCGTCCGAAAGCTGCCCGCCATGCAGGCAACACCTGCATCCAAGTCCCAGCTGAATGCCACGACCGTGCTGCTCAACATAATAATACTGAGCGCAATAATGCTCCTTGTGTTCCTCGCCATACTCCATAAGGAGATCACCAAGAGGAACTCCGCAAGGGGCACCGTGAAGCTGGAGGAGAGCGAAGGCAGGATCGTCGAACTGGAGCCCGACCACATCGCAATTCAGGCGCGGTTGATGGCGCGCAACCGGAGTTCCATCCCGACGCTTCTGAGGAAGGTTGAGTATTCATTATACGCCGATGGAAACCTGATGGGAAGGTCCTTTCAAGCGGCGGAAATGAGCATCCCCCCAGGGCCGACCATCACCATAGCGAGGACCTTGGACCTGTCTCTGAAGGGGAGGCATCCCAAGGTCGATTTGATGGCGGCCTGTCGGTCCTCATGCAGGGTTGTGGGTTCTTTTCAGGTGGAGACGGCATACGGGTTGACTACTGTTCCGTTCGATTTTGAAGCCACCGGAGGGAGGGCGTAAAGAGTGCAACCCCCAACTTCTCGGCAGAACGCCGCGATCATCGCGGCGTTGATCGGCATCATCTCGTTTTACATGTACTCTAGGCCCTACCTCCTGTTGGGTGCCCTGGCGGGAGCCGGCTTCGGGTCGGTGACCTTCTTTCTCCTTTCATCACGCAAGATAAGGATGGCCCGACGCATCTTCATCGTCTCCATCGCAGCAGTAACCTGGCTCGACCTCTTCCTTTCCATAGAGCACATGGGGATTTCGGTCTTCCTCGAATGGGTCGCCCTCCATCAGAGGTTCTACTATATTCCTTCGACGGCAAGCGTCGGCTTCGCGTACGTGCCCTGCACCCGCTTCCTAGCTCAGATGATCTACGGGACCGCGATCTTCGGCCAGTATAACGCCGTGGGCTCAACGGTTTACTTCCCTGCGACGCTCGAATCCCTGATCGTGCTCATGGTACCCTATATCGTTACGCTCATACTGTTTGGCAGAGGCTGGTGCGGATGGATGTGCTACTTCGGCGGTACGGTCGAGGCCTGCGCGGGAGGATCAAAGGAGAGGTGGAAGCTGGCCGCACTAAGGCAGGGCTTTCCCGCCGAAGGCAACTCAATCGCGCTGGGGGGGCTGAAGGAGGAGGTGCGGGACGTCAAGTACGGGTTCCTTTTCGGGACGCTCTTGCTTCTGACCGCTCTCCTCACCCCCGTCTTCTGCATAGTCTGTTGGGCGGTATGGTTCCAGTTCCCAATGCTGCTGCTCGCCATGTTCTTCGTCTTCGTCGCTTTCGTGGCCATCCTTCCATTCATGACGAAGAAGAGGTGGTGGTGCCTGATCTGTCCTGTGGGAACGCTCGCCGAACTGGGGAATCACCTCTCTCCGTTCAGGGTGAAGATCGACTCGACAAAGTGCACCAAGTGCTACGACTGCATGCATGACTGTCACACATATGCGATAACCCCCGAAACCATAGAGGCGACCTTCAAGCCAAACGCTGATTGCGACAAATGCGGGCTGTGCATAGAGTCCTGCCCCGACGAGGCGATCGACCTATACTGGCGTGACACGGACCGGAAGGCCCGGGGTTGGTTCATCCCGCTTGCCATAGGAGCCACGGCACTGTGGTATTCGTGGTTCGCCATGGAGGTGGCTCAGCTCCTGCCGGAGTTCCTCAGCAAGCTCTAGCCAGGTTCGACGTTCAGCTATAAGTTCCTATGAACGCCTTTATCCGCGACTCCGTGAGCTCGACATTCTCCCCTGGCAAGCTCGTCTCCACCGTAAGCACAGGAAGCCCCAGCTCCTCCCTTATCAAGTCCTTGGCCAACCTGCTCGTTTCCGTGAAGTATCTGCAGCCGGTGGCGTTGTTTATTATGACGCATTCGGCCTTCTGCTTCTTCAAGTGAGGTATGATCGCCCTGATCCTCTCTGGAGTGGGGAAATTGTACGGAGTCCTCCAGATCCACTCTGCAAGGGCTTCGACCGGCGAGCCATTTACGGGGACGAGCCCTCGGAAGAGAGGGAGATAGGTGTCACATCCCACCAGGGCGCCGCCTGAATCCTCGATCGTGTTGAAGAGCGAAAGCTCCTGAGTTTCAACCCCGCTGTAATAGACCCTCAGCGGATGCTCGCGCCTTGAAGCCGAGGTCCCAGCCCTTAGCCGATCCTTCGATTCCTGCAATAGCACCTGGAGCGCCTGATTGAGAGCGTCTGGGGCCTCAAGGCAGTCGCTCATGGTCATCTGCAAAAGATAGTACTCAAGGGCCGGAACGGCCACCCCATCTGCCTGCAGGAGGTCGGTGAGGTCGGCCATCGTCTGTCTTAGCCTGTTCGTCGATCGTATTCCTTCCTTCAATGCTGCATCGCTGACCTCCTTTCCCAGGTTATCCTCCAGCCATCTGAAGAGCGATCGCAGCTCGGCTACAAGGTAGTCTACAGCACGCTCTTCGATATCGGCGTCGAACCTCGGGACGTCGAAGTAATGAAAGGGTCTTCCCAGCTTCTGTGATGCCAAGTGCCAGCTCTTGGACATGCTGTCGCACCAGCAGCCACAGGCGACAACGAAAAGGTCGATAGGCACTACGTTCTCGCCCTTGGTCAAGGAGCCCACCATTGAAAGGTTCCATGGGCAGAAGTCAGGAGGCAGGCCTGACTCCACTGCGTAGTTGATGGAGGACGTATCCTCTTCGAAGATTACATGCCTCAGACCTTCGCCTATGTGGGGGTCGTAGGGGAGCGCCCCTGCGGCAAAGATGGGCTCAACGGGCAGGAACGCCCATTTGGCCACAACCTTCTTGCCTGACGCGGAGACCCTTTCCCTGGATGATAGGAGAAGGCTCAGCACCTGGTTGAAGCCCGTAAGTCCACCGTCCAATCGCAACCTCCTGAGGCCGGGCGCCACCGTCACGCGTAGACACCCCTGATCATCTCAAGAAAGGCCTCGACCTTGGTCCTGATAGTCCCCACATCCGATGGAGAGTACTCCGTTTCGATTAGGAGCACGGGGATCTTCATTTCCTTCTTCAACGCGTCTTCGAAGAGCCCCAGCTCTCCCCTGAAGCTTTCGCAGTACCTCAAGTTGTAGTAGATCAGGCCGTCAACCTGATTCTCACGGGCCACCTTCGTAACGTAGCTCACCCTCATGCCCATGTCCATCATGTAAGGGCAGCTCACGTTGGTGAGATACCTCTCCGCAAGGGCGCTGAGTGGCCGGTCGCTCTCAGACACGTCCTTCCTCCAGAGCCTCAATCCAGTACAGGTCGCGTCTGCCACGATATCGCCGCCAGCCTGTTCGATGATATCAAGCACCTTGCGATCACCAAGCGACACGAGGCTGCCGTAGACCATCAATCGGGGCTCGTGCCTTTCCTCGGCTCCCGCTTCTCTTCCAGCCATCGCTCGAAGCGTGTTGGAACTCCGCAACCGTGAGTAGATCCTTTGGAGTTCCTCTAGGAACTCGGACGGGTCCAACAGGAGCCCCGTTTGAGAGATATGAAGGGCTTCACTCCAGCTAATCCACTGGGCGCCACCTGAGGGACGTTCGTAGAGCTCCCTCATGAGGAGCCTGATCGAGTTGTACAGCTTGATGCTGTCCCTGAGCCGTCTGTCAGTGACCTCATTCCCACTAAGCTTCTCCAGCCTCGACTTCAACAGCTCCAGTTCCTTCTCAAAGTACTCCATCGCATACGGCCTCAGCCTGAACCTGTCGTACGTGCGGGGGACGCCGAGCGCGAACACTGGGACCTTGAAGTAGTACTGCCAGTAGTCTTGGATCCTTTTCATTGCATCGCAGGTCGAGGCGACGCACAGGGCGTCGACGGCGGCGTAATACGGGTCCTTGCCAAGTGCCCGATAGCCAATGCAGGCTCTCGCGTAGGGGCAGCTGTAGGAGCCAAGGAACTGCTCTCCGGCTTCGGATGCTTCAGCTTCCCCCCCGAATACCAGCCGCAATGGAATCATGCCAGCCGCATGAATCAGTTCCACCGGAACGTATGGACAGAAGTAGCCGACCACCTTGGCGCCTCTTTCCTTCGCCTTCTTGATGCTCTCGGGGCGCTCTCTCAGCAGCTCAGCCAACGATCCGATCATCGCATTATCCCAGGCCTGAGTTCAATCCCCAAGGAGCGATTCCTAGCGATGAGCGAGGCGCCCAAAGCTCCCACCAGCTGGGGGTCCATCGTTTCCGGAGTGACGACTTCGACGCCCAATTCGTCTCCGAGGGCCTTCTTCACGCCGATGTTCTTCGAGACCCCTCCGGTCATCAGCACCACGGGCCTGACTCCCACATGCTTCGCCAGGGCACCGACACGCTTGGCTATGGCCCTATGGAGCCCGGCGAGTATGTCCTCCTTCGTTGCGCCGGATGCCAAAAGCGAAACGATCTCCGTCTGGGCGAACACAGTGCAGGTGCTGGTGATCTTCACCGGAGCCGTCGACTTCAGGGACAGGGGGCCCATCTCTTCGAGTGGGACATCGAGGACGAGTTTGGCAGCGAATTCAAGGAACCTTCCAGTTCCCGCGGCGCACTTATCGTTTATAACGAAGTCAATCACCTTGCCGCTTTCGTCGAGGGAGATCGCCTTGGCATCCTGTCCGCCCAAGTCTATTACTGTCCTGGTTCCGGGCATGATCTGCCTCGCGCCAAGGGCATGGCAGGTTATCTCGGTCACCGTTTCGTTTGCGAAGGGGGCCAGTACCCTGCCGTATCCAGTAGCGACCACGTACCTGACATCCTTCATGTCACTTCCCAAGCCATGGAGAGTTGCTTTCAGCGCGTTCTCCCCGGCTTCCGTGGGCTTTGCGCCAGTAGGAAGGAGCCAGCTTCTGATGGCGCCTCCCTCATTGATTACAACAGCCTTTGCCGTTGTACTGCCGATGTCCACTCCTGCAAAAAGCGCCACCAACTTGGTGTCTTCAATGCCTGAGGGTCGTCATGTGAATTTATGCCTTTCCCTGCACTGATATTTTATAGTTTTTTGGCGCCACAGCCCAAGTCTTAAATAAACCTTCTCGATATTAGGAAGTGATATCATGAGCGGCGAGGAGGAGCTCTGCTTTTGCGCAGCCCCTTGTTGACTAGGGAACTGATTCATGGAGAACGGCCGTCTCCTCCGATTCGCGTCGATCACGCGCCTCATGAATCCGAATGGCGGGGATGAAGGCAGATGTTTGCGAACAGGTATGGCCTGCTGGTGGACGTTTGCTTCGTGGTCATCGTATCTTTCCTGGCCTTCGGGGCCACCTTCGAGATTCCCTGCCCGGAGTGCCATGGGACGGGGACGATCCAGTTGAACGGCGGACTGAACTCGCAGGAGTTGGTATTCGGGAGGCCAGTGATTACGACTGAGGGGATCCAGTTGGGATGTAGCAGGAGCGATCTCTTCCAGGTCAAGGTGAACTTGACCCTGTCGAACGAGGGAAAGACAGATTGGAGTGGATGGATTCAAGCCAACGTGACGGTGGCCGGCCAGGCGGGATGGAGCTCCCCCGCGTACGTCAAGGTGGACCTGAAGCCGGGCTCCACCGAATCCTACGTCGTCGCGGTAATGGCTGACATAACTAGCCTGAGAAACCAGGGGTTCTGGGGCGCCCCGCAGTTCGAAAGCTCATTACAGGTGGCCCAGGGTGTCATTCCATGTCCCTTGTGCGGCGGAACGGGCAAGATCACATTGTTTGCCTGGATCTTTGCTCTCCTGGAGGGGAAAACGAGTGCGCCATAGCTCGCGGCTGGGGGCGATGAAGCTCAAATTCACCCCCCTTCTGGTTGGCTTGGGGATCGGGGCGTGGGCCGGCCTAGGCGAGGCGCTCTTCCACCCGGCTATATTGCTCAATTACGCAATTTCGATGGGCGGAGACTCTGCCGACCTCCTGGATTGGACGCTCAACCGGCTGCTGGGCACCGGCTTCTACGTCAGCCAGATTTCGCTTGAGGTTCCCGTTCCCGCGATCCTGGGGCTGGTCTTTGGTGCGTTGATCGCGTCGGTCGTGCACAAGGAACGTGGGCCTGGTCCAGGGAGGTTCTCCTTCGAGGCTGCAAGGAACGGCTTCCTGGTTTCATTCTTTGTAATGCTCCTTGGTGGTTGCCCCATAATGGCGGCGACCCAAGCGGCCTATGGGAATTTGATAATGATCCTGGGCATTGCGGCCGTAATAGGGGGAGCCGTAGTGGCGTCGCTTTATGTGAAGAGGAGGGCAACAAAGTGAACGTGGACATATTCGTAATCGTCCTCGTCGCGTCAACTCTCATAGGCTATGGGGCTGAACGTTCACGGTTCTGCAGCGTCAGCGGGATAAGAGACTATTTCCTTTTCAATGACACATATCTGGCCTACGCGTTGCCGGGCATCTTCGTAGGTGCCCTCGGCAGCTTTGTCATCCTCAGTAGGCTGGGATTTCAGATGCCTGGGTTCCCCCTGATGGCCAGCAGCCCTGGATACACTTCCGTGGTGACCATCTGCCTGACGGTGATCGCGGGGCTTGGGATAGGGTTCTACTCAATCATGGCCGACGGATGTCCTCTCAGACAACATGTCAGGGCTGCAATGGGGAGACACTACGCCCTTGCCTACCTCTTGGGGTTCTACGTCGGCATACTGTACTTCTACACAGTCGGAGTCGCCCTCATGCTGCTCCTCCACGGCCTCCTGCCAGGGATGTAGGGTCCCCCCGTTCGGTGGGGAGATGGCACCGCGTTGGACGGCAAGAGTAGTGCCACAGGTCATATCGAGCCGACTTCGGAGTCCGCTCGGAACCGTAGTAAAAGGCAGGGCCTCTGTGGATGGAGCGCTACGCTGCCGTGATGGTCCTTGAACAGGAAGCGTTGCTGCCATCCCCGAAGCTCAGGCTTATGTTCACAACATAGCTCTGGCCCTCGATTACCTGCGAGAGCGAAGTATAGCTGCAGGGTATCGAATGTCCAGACGAAATGGGATACTCGCTGGATGGCTCCAGAGGATAGCAGTTGCAGGTGAATCCGGTTAATGCGTGGCTGCATCCCCAGACCGTTCTTGTCTAGTTCACGGTGACGTTCACGCTGACGATTGGCTCGTTGCTCTCGTCAAGCAACGTGAAGGAGACCTGCCCCGTGGTGCCATGAATGAGCGCAAGTTCCCCGACGCTTAACTTCTGCCCGAGGCTAGTTCCGCCCTGGGAGTACAGGGCGATTGCAGCTACCAGAAGAAGCATCAACGCCGTTGAGACCACGAGAGTCCTTCGCGAGGCCATCGCCACATTTATGGCGGGTATGGATAATAATCATGCGCGTCGGAGGGGGGCGGACCTAGGGGCTTCAAAGGCCCAGACGTAGCTCTATGTAGGCGTTATATACTACGGCACACCTCAATATGAACGGCCAGAGACCTCACGGGGAATAGCCGTTGAGCACGGTTCTGCTACGCCACTGGGTTTGGGCCATTTGGAGAGGCAAAGAGTATTGACCATAGAGTACTTCGTTGTCGGCTTCACCCTTGGCGTCACGTCGGGGGTAGGGTGCGCTCTTACCTGTCTCCCCATCCTGGTTCCTCGCATTGCAGGCAGCACGCCGTACGTGCGCGGAGCTCTCTTCACATCGGCAATCTTCTCCGCCGGTAGGTTCTTCTCATATATGCTCCTCGGAATCGGCGCCTCTTTGCTGGGTAGCACGCTCTTCAATCAAGCCGTCAGGGCGGACCTCTACCCGGTAGCGGTCTTCATCTTGGGCTTGATCATGGTGGCGTATGGCATTTCGTTATTGGGCAATCTAAGGATTGGGATTTCGAAGTACTGTCAGTACTTTGGGACCCAGAGGACAACCCTGCTGCTGGGATTCGTGAGCAGCTTCTCCTTTTGTGTGCCACTCATAGTGGCGCTGACTTACGTGATGGAGCTGGCCGACCTCTACGTCGGACTGCAGTTTATGACGGCCTTCTGGGTGGGCACGGCCGTCTACATGACGGCCGTGGGGACATTCGCAGGAGGGGTGGCAAAGCTGGCGTCCTCTCTCAGGAACCTGACCAGGATAAGGAGGATATGCGGCTATGCCTCGATCCTAATCGGAGCCGTGTTTCTCCTGAACCTTATTGGTGTGCTGCTAGGTCTTCCTCAGGTCTAGCCTCGAGCCCAGCTGAATGTAGCGGAATCATTACCTGGCCATCATTTTCCAGTCGTCGGATGTCAGCTCCGGTCTCTCCGGCGGGATGACGACTGGGGCCCTCTCGAGCCCTTCTATTGGGAAGATCGCCGTGCACAGAAGGCGGCAAACGTTGAGGAGTGAGGGAGTCTCTTCGGATGTCCCTGTTGCCGGCGCCATCCTACTCCTTCCCAGCGGAGGCTGTTAGCATGAGGGGAAGCGAAAGACCTGACGGGATCATCTGGTCTGATTCATAAGCAGATAGGGCCGACTCGTTTCCTGTGCAAGAGGCAAGTGGCTACTTTTTTGCATAAAACCAAACTGAAGTGTCCTAAGCTCGCCTGACGATAATCTAAAATAAAGGAGAGAATGAAAAAGTTCCGGTGGGTTGGAATAATCATTGAGCAATAGCAGGTCGGACGAAGCAAAGAAGGTGTCGCGAAGGAACCTCCTGAAGGGCTTAGGTGCAACCCTCGTGGTTGGCGCCATCGTGCTAATAGGTGCGGAGGAAATGAACATCCTTCCCCTTCCGAAGAGGACACCTTCGACTGCCACAACGTCGACGCCTGCGACAACGCCTTCGCAGACCGCATCATCAGCGCAGTCTGTGACGCCCACGACGACTTCCTCGGCGACCACTACGACGCCCCCACCAACCACCACTACCAAGACACCTTCGACGACCAGCTCGAAGACGTCCTTCGACGTCACGCTGATAGCGGTGCCCGCATACCCATACAGCGGTGACCCCGTGATGTTCACCGCTACCCCCATCGGCGGGACCCCTCCGTATACCATAAGCATAGATTGTGGTGATGGGGCCACGCTCACGGCCAACGGCCCGCACACATACATGCAGGCTGGCATCTACAACGCCTTGGCCACCGTCACGGATAGCAAGGGCGCCGAGGCCAGCGCGACATATCTGGTAACCGTCGAACCACCACCTGCGGTGTAGGGCGCGCGTGGGTCGCCGTCCTGGCTGCCAATGGCCTCGAAGCCGTAGCGGTCGTATGCTGTGGACGGAACGTCTGGGGCTCATTTTGAAGACAAGTGGGTAATGGCCTGATGGTGCTTCCAGGGGTTCAGGCCGGATTGGCGATGTGGATTAGAGGCGAGGGTCTGTCCCAGTACGTTTCACTGTCCCTGATGATGACCGTTCCACTGAAATCGGAGGCTCCTATGGTAAGCCAAAAGAGGGGGGCCGTCTTACGAAGGGATGCTTGACTCGGGCCCGATTGAGCAAGTCAAAGAAGGCGGCCGTGTTGAGGAGGCAGAGCTACAGGTGCGCGCGATGCGGTGGACAGCTAGGTTCCCACGGATCGATGAAACCAGTTTTCTACCGAGCGGCCTCTTTCGCTCCCAATTGGCCCCCTACGAGGCACGATGTGCAGGCATTATGCCCCACCTGCTACGCCCACCAAGCTGAGGAGGAGAAGCTTGGAAAACGCGACGAGTTGAAGCTTGCGAAGGCCGGTGAGCGTCCGATTGATGAGTCTACGCCGACTTTGAGCGTTTTTGCGGGGGTGAAATGGAGGAGTCGCACGCCGACTTCCCAGCCACGCAGTTTCTACTGGGAGATCGTCACACACAATTCAGGGCCTGGCAAAGCCACGAAGGTGAACTTGGGCGTGTTCAACGAGGATGGTGAACAGGTGGCCTCTTCTTCTGCACAATCCCTCAAGAGCAACGGAGAGGTCAGAATGCGTGTCGAGTACGACCTGTTCAGCTTTGAATCTTGGAAGGTCAGAGTGAAGTACTCTGACGTCATGAACCGGAGGTATCCGGACCTAGAAGCCCCCCTTAAGTATGGTTCCTTGTCTACGTTGGCCTCGGACATCTCGCGCCTGCCTAGCAGGTGAGCTCGGACTAGTGCGGTCGCGGCACTACTTCACAAGGCTGTCCCAAGCCTTGTCAACCACCAATTCTACACTTGACCCTGAAAGCGGCGCTCGAGTTCCAGCATTCAGTATAGTCGTTGGGATACGAGCATACGATCGAAGACCTGTGACGTCACGGCAAATGAAACGCCTTCTATTCATTTCAAATTCCAACCGCGGAAGACCAAGCCCATGCATCCGCTCCGGTGGTGGCGACGTGAGCCCTCAGGGAGAACTCCTCTGCTGAGATGCCTTCCCACTGGCGGTCCGATCCGGAATGGGCTTGGAGAAGAACGCCACCGAGTAGCTATCCTTCAAGGACCTGATGGTCCGAAGCACTCCCTTGGCCGAATTCCCCTGCTCCGGGGACGGCTCGTCCTTCCCGAGCGACTCCACTATTGCAGCCAGCGAGTTTGCTCCATCCGCCAGTGAACAGAACTTGCGGTCGAAGGCGCTTAGAACGAAGTTGCTTGAGCGACTGTCCTGCCAAAAGTTGGTGGCAGCGACTCCCCTGGGCCCAAGGCTCATGAAATGCCCCGTGAAGACAGGATACACGTTGGGCCACTCATTCGCCTCGGAAAGCCTCTCTTCAAGGTTTCTGCCACACAGCAGACCCAGGCTGTGGAATATGAACAGGAGATTTCGCCAGTAGGGGTCTGGAAGAACGCCCGACCTCCACCAGTCCAGGAAGCGATCGGACACCATCGATTCGACCCGCAGATACATCTCTCCGGCCAGCAGCTCTACCTCTGCCGGCTGCATCCCCGTCGTGACATGATACCCATATTTGGAGTCGTCCAGGATGACCCCCCACCTGCTCGGCTCCCTGCCGATGGGCGATGTTTCCGAAAGAGAGAACACATTGGGGGCGATGAGGTCCACGCAGTCCTTGTTCCTGTTCAAGAACGAATACGTCTCCATCGCCTCGGACCTCTCCTCGCCCGGAAAGCCGAACATTATGAAACAGAAGTTGGCGATGCCGGAACCGTGCGAGTCCTTCAGGACCCTTTCCATGGTGGATGTCCTTATGCCCTTGTCCATGCTGTCCAAGATACGCTGGCAGCCCGATTCGAGCCCCCAGAAGATGACCCTGAAGCCGACCTTGGACATTAGGTCCAGGACCTCTTTCGTGTATCCGTCGTCCATCCTCCCGTAGGTGTTGATGTAGACGTCATCAATCCCCTCCCTCTTCATGGCGAGGCTTATCTCCCGCGCCCTGGCCGAAGGGAGAGTTTCGTCGTTGAAGACCACGAAGTGTGTGCCGTACCTTTCCCTATACTCTCCGATCGTTTCTATGACCCTGTCGATGCTCATAGAGACGTAGTCGTCTCCATAGCTCTTGTAGTGGCTGCAGAATGTGCACCTCCTCCATGGACAGCCCCTGGCAGTGAGCATCGGGAGGATGCGCACTGGAGCGTAGGCGTCGAGGTCGAACTGCGCGAAGTCGGGCAAGGGAAGTGCGTCCAAGTCTCTTATGGGCCTCCCCGGGGTGCCCACAATCCTTCCGCCCTCACGATATGAGACGCCGGGGACGGCCGCCGGGCTGTCGCCTCGCTCTACTGCATGGACGAGTTGGGGCAAGCTCAGGTCGGCGTTGCCCTGAACGAGGTAATCCGTGTCCTTCAGGGAAAGCGTAAGCGTGGAATGCAGCATTTGGAGAGGCTGCCCGCTCGTGAACTGGCCGCCGACCACCACCGGAACGTCGAGCCTTTCCCTAACCATCCGGGCTGCAGCTCGGAAGAATGGGTCTGAGAGGACGCCGTATTGACCCTTGACTGAAAAGCCGACGATATCGGGCTTGGACTTCACGATCTCTTCGTGGAGCCTCTTTACGATGGACAGCTCCCTTCCACCATTCTGAATAACGGAGGAACCGAGGATGCTGACAACGCAGTCGGCAACGTCCTTCGAATACTTGAGACGAGGGATGTTAAGGGAGTCCGCCAATTCGCCAGACCGAAGACTCCCATACGCGTTCTTCAGATGGTCCTTAAGCCACCCCTCCCCGTACTCCCGCATCAACCCCCGAAGATTTCCGACGGTGGAGCTCAGGCAGTCCGGAGTCTTGACTTCGCCTTGAGCCAGGGTTTCGATGATGTCCTCGCTATCTGTCACCAAAACGTCCTTTAGGTATCGGGTTGAGCCCCTTACAAGACGCGTCTTGATTTGGTCGCCCTGGCAGGAGGCCACGAGGCTTGCCACGCCCAAGTCTGGTCCGCACTCGAAGCACTCTAGGTCGATGCATCGGCCTGTCTCCAGCATGCAGCCGGTGCAGATGTTGGCCTGCGACTCCACCAGGGTGAGCGAAGTCAATCAAGTGAAGATGAGCAACTTTTCATATAAACCATTTGTCCTGGCGACCTCCTGGAGGAGCCCTCGCCCTTATTGCCGATTGGTCAGAATGCAAGATCGTTCGACTCATGCTTTCTTCGTCGTCGGTTCTGAGCATGAGTTGTCCTGGGTGGATTCTATCCTCGATTGCCTTCTCTCTCGGCAGCGGAATTGACATATCTTGGTCGGCACTGCGTTCATTTTATGAAAGGGGTTATTCCGTATCCGCTTTCAACTCTAGGACATTTTGGTTCTAATCCATAGCGATATGGACACATTCTGGTTTTTTTGATAGCACGACGGGCCAACAGTAGCATAGAATTCAGCAATATGAACTTAATCTTGAGCATCCTGCATTTCCTACAGAGGAGGCCTCACTGGCAATTGGTGACTCTGGACGAACGATTTTCGAGGAGTCACCCGTCTGTTGGTCCTGGCGCCCCCTCTGACATAAGTCGTCTCCTGGCGTGGCAGGACTACACACTCCCTGCCACGCCACCACTTCTCCTGGCCGTTTCGGATGAGAATTCCTGGAGGCCCATCCGGCTGGCTTCCCGGGGGGCGTTAGTGCCATGAGGACCCTGGCTCAGACTCAAGTGCTACAGGCACCGCTTAGCAGGGTTGGTGGCATAAGGGTCGATGTCATGTACTTCGCCCAAATGAGAGAAGTTGCGGGCCTTCAAAGTGAAAGCGTCGAGCTTGTCTCGGGCTCCCGGGCCAAAGATGTAATATCGACGGCCCTCAAGCTTCACCCAAGGATGGCATCTGTCGCGAAGCAGATGCGTGTCCTCGTCAACAACAAGTTGGTCGACCTGGATCATTCGATCCTAGAGGGGGACAGCGTGGCCCTGCTCACTCCCTCCTGCGGCGGTTGAATCGGTCCTCCGGGCTCGCCAGATCATTCTGTAGCTCTTACGCTGCGTCAGCGAAGTCAGTGTGACTCCCTCCGGCATACGTCAGGTCGCTGGACTTGATCATGGCGCTAGTTGTCTCAGGGGGAGGGAGTCGACAGATGAGAGATTGGGTTCTCTCATGATCTCTTAACCTCATCACGATTCCCTCGCCCGAGGTCAACCCTCTCCTGCCTATCCCACCAAGAGCCGAGGGCAGCTTGATAGAGGACCGGCGGAATAGGAGCATCTCTCTGGGATAACATAACGACGTAAGAAATCATTATCATCCGGGTTCGCTAGGTTGGAGGTGTAGGAGGAAGGCCAGCAAGTGGCGGTGAGCGGAGCGAACTACTTCCTGAAGACGAGGAGGCTGGGCTTCCGTACCTGGCGAGGCGACGACTTCGCGTTGGCTAGAGGGCTGTGGGGGGATCCGAAGGTGATGGAGCTCCTGGACTCGCGTGGCCATCTGACCGACGGACAGGTCCGTAGGAAGCTCGGCCTGGAGCTGGAAAGCCAGGCCAGATTTGGGGTTCAGTACTGGCCCTTCTTCCTTCTGGCCACAGGGGAGCACGTGGGGTGTTGTGGGCTGCGGAACCATGACGCTTCGAAGGGCATCTACGAGCTAGGCTTCCACCTGTTGCCAGCCCACTGGGGGAAGGGGTACGCCACCGAGGCCTCCAGGGCGGTCACGCGGTACGCGTTTGACGAATTAGGCGTCCAAGCCCTTTACGCTGGTCATCACCCCAAGAACGTAGCCTCGAGGCGGGTTCTGCTCAGGCTTGGATTTCGCTACATCGGTGACCAACGCTATGCTCCAACCGGACTGATGCATCCTTCCTATCTCCTCTCGAGGAAGGACTACGCGAGCCTGTGTGACAGCGCTCAAACCTGACACCGTTGATTGATTCCTCGATGAACACTCCAGCCGCTTCTATGTCGTGCTCAAAGCCGTTTGGCCGCAGACTCAGGGTCGAGGAAGGGGGAGTACCTCATCGGGGAGTGAGACGAACATGGTCTTCTCCCGCGCCAGCTATTGGAGGGCTTCGGCTCTCGCGGCTCAAAGGGACGTGGCAGTCCGGTCTGGGGCGATGCCAGCCTTCAGGCTGAGAAGGTCGGAGCTCGAGTAACCTAATCCAGATGGCCGTTTCACGGCGCGATAGCCGCCCGGCAAAACCATATAACTCGAAACGGCCCACTATCGAAGACAATGGCTGGGGAGAGGGGAAGGGATTGGTGGTCGGTGGTAATCGGGATAGCCATCGTCACCGTCGCCTCGGCTGCGCTCTGGGCCTGGCTGGACGGCTCCACGTCCGAAGGTCTGGTGGGGGGCCTGGGCCCATTCTGGCTTCTCGCGATCTGTGTCGCCGCGATACTTTTGCTCATCCTGGTCACCAGGCTATCCAGCTCCAGGCGCTAGCCTAGCAGGCCTCCAGCCCCGATGGGCGGGCGCCACAAATGAAGACGATGACACCCTTGGCGGAGTGATGGAACTCGATGATTTCATAGGTGCTTTAGCATGGATTCGGGAAAGGTGCTCGGCGTGTAACGCTCGTAGGCCCCGAAGCCCTCGTTCTGGGCGTCTGCCGCCTCCAGCCTACGAAGATTGCAACGGCCACCAATGCGACCAGGACAGCCCCAACCGCGTACCAGGGATATCCCGGAGCCTGCGGGCTCGCCGAGCTGCTCTGCGTACTGGCAGGACCGATCGACAGCACTGAGACCGTGTCGGAGCCAAAGTTCGCCACATAGGCATCCCCATTGGCAGGGTCGAACGCTACCCCCACGGGGGTCGTGCCCACCCCCACCGTCGCCAGCACCGAGTCGTTCGTGCTTGAGATGACGGAGGTAGTGTTGGAATTCAGGTTGGTCACGTAGATGATTCCATCGGCGGTGTCGAAGGCGATCCTGTCGGCGCCACTCCCCACCGTCACCGTGGCGATTACGCTGTTGTTGGTCCCAGATATGACTGAGATCGAGTAGGAGCCGAAGTTCGCCACGTAGATGTCTCCGTCGGCAGGGTCGTACTCTATCACATGGGGCTCGGCGCCCACCCTCACGGTCGCCACCACGCTGTTGTTCGATCCCGAAATAATGGAGACCGTGTCCGAATCGTAGTTCCCCACATAGATGTCTCCGTTCCCCGGGTCGAATTCTATCCTGTCGGCGCCGATGCCTACGGTAATCGTCGCCACCACGCTGTTGTTCGACCCAGATACGACCGATACCGTGTCCGAACCGCTGTTCACTACGTAGACGTTTCCGTTGGCCGAGTCGTACACCACCCCCACCGGGTTGGCTCCCACGGTCACGTTAGCGACGACCGTATTGGTTGACCCCGAGATCACGGAGACCGAGTCGGTCTGATAGTTCCCCACGTAGAGATTCCCGTTGGCGGGGTCGAATTCGATTTCAGCCGGGCCACTGCCCACAGGCACGGTGGCCACCAAGTTATTGTTCGACCCTGAAATCACCGAGACCGTGTCCGAGCCCCCATTCGTCACGTAGATGCCTCCGTTGGCTGGATCCAGCCCGATGGAGTCAGGTTCGATGCCCACCGAAACGTTGGCGACTACGGCGTTGGTCAATCCAGAGATGACCGAGACCATGGCCGAGCCGCTGTCCGCTACGTAGATGTCCCCATTGGCAGGGTCGAGCGCGATGTCCTTCGGAGAGAAGCCCACGGCCACAGTGGCGCTGACGCTGACCAACCAGGCTGAAGACGTCTGGCCGGGGACGGCCGCGGTCAGGACGGCGATAAGGAAGACCGTCAGCGCAACACGATGGTTCATCTTCACGCCGCCGAGGTTTCAATTCGGCTTCGATGATGATAAGGGTTCTCTTCTCTGACTACTTCCGATCGTACGGCTTTGGTCCATATTCTTCCCTCAAAGGCGAATAGCATCTTGTTTCATGGCGAACGCAGGCTCTCAGTCATCCTCGAGCGAGGACTCGTCTGAGGGTGCTCATTGCGGGTCGGGCCTGCACCCCTGCCCGAAAGGTGGTCCTCGCAAGAAGCGTGCTCACTTCGATCGATTCTAACCGAAGTCGGGTCGCGCCCTGCCTAATCACCTTGGAATCCTTAAATCCCATCCCCGCTGAATAACGAATAGTGGATCGAGGTCCACTGGAGAAGCTTGAGAGAGATGACGCAATTCGGGAAGTTCCTGCCCGGCCTACAGGTCTTTTTGGCCATCGTCAGCGTGATCCTCGTGCTTACGACGCCATTCGCATGGTTCAAGTTCTACGGCTACGGTGCCTTTGCCCTGAAGAACACCGATACGGACCTTTTGGCCGGGCTCGTCGTCCTGACGACGCTCGGCATCGCGTACTCAGGATACATGATGGGCTGGGGGGCGTCGGGCCAGGGGGCTACGAGATACGCAAAGTGGACCCTGTACCTAGGGGCCTTCCAGTGGGTGCTCGTCTTCTTCATCGTCATTGCCGTGTATAGTGACATAATCTACAACGCCTCCTTCTCGACGGAGGGCTACTATTGGTGGCTCGATGCCGCTTCGTATGCCGTCGTGCTCGGCGCGATACTATTCACCATCCTGGGCGT
>CAYYVT010000118.1:0-12256 GCA_964475215.1 uncultured Nitrososphaerales archaeon | reverse complement strand
GGGACGCCCTTCCCTGACACTCCGGATGAAGGCATCATAATGGTGGGCGCCGAGGTGCTCCCCATAGCATCCGCCTATGCCGAACCCGGCCCGCCGGACGAGGATTCCATCGAGCTGGCCCGTGTCGTGGATAGGGGTGTGAGGGAATCGCACATGATCGACCTCAGCCAGATGGTGATTGAAGCGGGCAAGAAGGTGTACTCGATCTTCGTCGACGTAGCCATCGTCAACGTGGATGGGAACCTCCTCGACGCGACCTCATACGCGGTGGTCGCCGCCCTCGTCAACACGAAGTTCAAGAAGATGACTCTGAAGGAGGATCAGGTCGTTGAGCTGGAGGAGCTCTCGCCTCTTCCGATACAGGCTATCCCCGTGTCCATCACCACGTCAAAGGTCGGCGATTTCCTTCTATCCGACGCGACTACCGAAGAGGAAGCCATTCAGGAGGCGCGGTTGACCTTCGCCATATCCGACGGGAAAGCCTGCGCCGCCCAGAAGGGGGGCCAGGGGAGCTTCTCTCCAGAGCAAGTCTTAAAGGTGCTGGACTTGGCAATGATGAAGTCGCCGGAGATAGAGGCAAAGATCAGGGAGGCAGTGGGATTTGCCAAGGAAGGATCAAGCCCTTAAGGGCCTGGGCCAGAAGTACGGGGCCACCGTAAGGAAGAGGTACAGCAGGGTGAACAGGCTCCTTAAGGCCAAGAGGAAGTGCCCCAGCTGTGGTTCCTTGAAGTTCCGTCGCGCCGCTGCGGGAGTGTGGAGGTGCGAGAAGTGCGGGTTCAAGGCTGCGGGCGGGGCCTACTCCTTTGAGTGAAGCGTCCGTCGAAATCGAGATGGAGGCCACCAAGGAGGAAGCCAGAGCCATCGCCGATGCCCTGGGCCCCGAGTCGAAGTATGGCCGCGCTCCCTTCAAGATCATCGTTACTCGGAAGGGCCTCACCCTGAAGGTTTCAAGGAGGTCGCTCCGCGATGCGAGGGCTTTCGCGAATTCGGTTCTAAGACTTTTAAAGGCAGCGAGGGAGAGCATTCAGGCGGTGGAATGAAGTGAGCACCGAAATCCCCCCATGGCTTAAGGAGCAGCTAGCCCGCTACGACCAGCTTCAGCAGAACCTTCAGGCGATCGTCAGCCAAAAGCAGTTGCTTGAAGCCGAGAAAGCTGAGGCTGACAGGGCGTCAGAGGAGCTGAAGAAGGCCGCACCCGACGCTGTGGTCTACAAGAACGCCGGTTCGGTACTTGTCAAGGCCGACAAGGACGACCTCATCAAGGAGCTTCTGGAGAAGACGGACCTCACCAACACACGCATTCTCGTGCTCACCAAACAGGAGGAGAGGGTGCGCGCCAGCCTCCAAGAAGTGCAGAACAAGGTCAACGAAGCTTTAAAGAGCAAGCAGGAGCCCCCTGCCGGCTGAACGTTGAGATATTCTTCGGCGAGAAACCCGCTTAGAAGGCTTGCTGAAGCCAGACGGATCCTCGTCGTAACCCACAGGAACGCGGACGTAGACGCGGTCGCCTCTGCGTACGCCATGAAGCTCCTTGCGTCTGCCGCGGGCCCACGGAAGGATGTCACAATGGTCTCCCCTGAGGGCGTCACCCTTCAGTCCAAGAAGGTGCTTTCGACCTTCGGTGCTCGCTTCAGGGAGGAAATCCCGTCCCGGGACTATGATCTTGTGTTCGTGACGGACACCGGCCATTCCGCCCTGCTTAGCGCGCAGCTGGACGCGATCAAGTCGATGAAATCCTACCGTGTGCTCATCGACCACCATCCCCTGGATGAGAGCATGAAGGAGGTCGTGGATTCCGCCCTGGTCGACATAGGGGCCTCCTCAGCGAGCGAGATGGTCTTCCTCTTGGCCGAAGGCGCAGGCATAAAGATGGGAAGGAGGGCCGCCAAAGTGCTCCTGCTGGGCCTCATGGCTGACTCCCAGTTCCTCACTCTGGCCTCCAACAGGACCATCGACACCGTGAAGAAGCTCTGCGGGCTGGGGGCGAACTTGGAGGAAGCAAGGAGCCTTCTGCGGACAAGAAGGGACGTATCCGAATCCATAGCCAGGATCAAGGCCTCCAAGAGGGCCTCGTATTTCAGGGCGGGAGAGTGGCTCGTAGCATTTACCACTGTTGGTTCCTTTCAAGCATCGGTCGCCCGCTCCTTGGTGGAGGTCGGGGCCGACGTTTCTTTGGCCCTCGGGGAGGTCGAAGGAGAGACCCGGGCCAGCCTTAGGTCAACTCAGATTTTCAAAGAGAAGACCTCCATCCATCTTGGCACCGACTTCTGCAAGGCATTCGCCGACAGGTCGGGAGGAGCAGGGGGCGGGCACCCCACCGCGGCCTCGATGAACGTCCCCGCCAAGCCCGACGCCGTGGTCCAGGCCTTCAAGGACTTCGTCGGGGCCAGGCTCGGCGTGACGCTGAAAGAGGTCTAACGTCGCGCAGTAGTTTAATAAGCCACTCCGGGCGCATCCCCTTTCGCGAAGGAGTTGGGAGGACGGCAGACGAGATTCTGAGGTTTGAGGATTTCTCGTTCAAGTACATGGGAACCGACCTCCCCACTTTGCAGAATGTCACTCTGACCCTGAAGAAGGGAGAGATCGCCGTCCTCGCCGGGGCCAGCGGAAGCGGCAAGACGACCCTCCTCAGGAGCATCAATGGCCTCATACCTCACATCTACCCTGGCGAATACTCTGGAACGGTGATCGCCGACGGCTTGAATGCCCAGGAAACCCCCACCTATGAGCTGGCGAAGAAGATCGGCTTCCTCTTTCAGAACCCGGAGAACCAAATCTTCATGTTTACGGTCGAGCGCGACATCGCCTTCGGCCTGGAGAACCTAGGGGTGCCACGCTTGGAGATCGCCCGCAGGGTGGACGAATCTCTGAAGCTTCTCAACATAGAGGACCTTCGCGATAGGTCTCCAAGCGAGCTCTCCGATGGCCAGAAACAGAGGGTGGCCATCGCAGGCGCCCTTGCCATGGGACCGGAACTGCTCGTGCTAGACGAGCCGACGTCCCTTCTCGACCCCAGGACGGCGGACGGCGTAGTCTCACTGGTCAAGGAGCTGAACTCCGAACTGGGCCTAAGCGTGCTTCTGGTCGAGCACAGGCTCGAGCTCGTCGCCCCCATCGCGGACCAGCTGATCATCCTTTCAGGAGGCAAGGTCTGGAAGTCCGGCCCTCCCGAGGAGGTGCTGTCTTCGGAGGGGATCCATGAGGTCGGAATTTCTCCTCCCACCGTGGTCGAGGTTCAGAGGAGGCTCAGGTCCATGGGCCGCTGGCCGGGCAGCATCGACCTAAGCGTTGACGCCTTCTTTGCGGAGGCCAAGGGGATTTGGCGATAATCGAGCTTCGTAACGTCACCTTCAGGCAGCCCAACGGAGTGGTAGCCCTGGACGACGTCACCTTGGACGTAAATGAGGGGGAGGTCCTAGCCATCGTCGGCGGAAACGGAGCTGGCAAGACGACCCTTCTGAAACATCTTAATGGCCTCCTGAAGCCTTCTTCTGGCTCGGTCAAGGTCTTCGGAAAGGAGACCAAGGAGCAAAGCGTCGCCCAGCTTTCACGTAGGATAGGCCTCGTCTTCCAGAACTCGGACCATCAGCTCTTCTCCGAAACAGCTGAGTCCGAAGTGCTCTTCGGCCTCAGGAACTTCGGTTTTTCGGAGGATGAGGCGGCGCGGCGATCGAGCGAGGTCTTCTCCTACTTTGAACTTGACTCTCTGAGATTGAGAGCTCCCCTGACGCTCAGCGGCGGGGAGAAGAAGCGGCTGTGCATAGCAGCCGTGACGGCCTGGAATCCGGACGTGCTAGTCCTCGACGAGCCCACGGTGGGCCAGGACTATCCCAGCAAGGGCCGGATCCTGGGGACGATAGGCCGGCTAATCGATGCAAAGAAGACGGTCATCGTCGTCTCCCATGACCTCGAGTTCCTCTGGCCGCTCGGCGCCCGAACCGTGGTGATGAGCAAGGGCAAGGTGCTAAGAGATGGCGATCCCCAGAGCATCTACGCCGATTCGTCCCTCCTTGAAGGGGCAGGCTTGCGGCAGCCTCAGCTAGTCACCATATCAAAGATGTTCGGAAACGAACGATCCTTCAGGGATGTCGCGGACGCGGTGGAGTGGATGGCCAGGAGGTAGTGGGGTTGGCACACCTGCTCGCGGAGGGGCTTCGATTCAGGCAGCAGAACACCATCATCCACAGGCTGGATCCTCGTCTTAAGCTGCTCATATCCATCGCCCTCTTCTCCGTTGCGCTGCTGACCGCGGACCTATTCCAGCTCGCGCTGGCCTTCTGCGCCATCGCCGTGCCAGCCATTCTGGCGAAATCTCTGCGCAGGCTCAGCAGGGTGATGGTCGTCTCCTTGAGCTTCGCCGCCCTCATCTTCGTCATCAACCTGGTGTTCGGCTATGGCCTGATACGGAGCTCAGTCTTGACCCTGAGGTTCCTGGCCATCGTCGCCTCCACCTCCCTATTCTTCGTCACGACCTCCCCCGACGAGTTGGAATATGTAATGAGGTGGTTCCACCTCCCCAGGGACTTCGTCTTCGCCTTTGTCACGGCCGTGAGATTCGTACCCGTGCTGATGTTGGATCTGACACAGATCATAGACGCCCAGAAGTCTCGTGGGCTCGAGCTTGACAAGGGCGGCCCTGTAAAGAGACTTAGGAACATGATCCCTGTCCTCATTCCCCTCATCGTCAACGCGCTGGTCCGAAGCGGTGAGCTAGCCGAAGCGATGGAGTCCAGGGGCTACGGGGCCGTCAAGAAGCCCACTTCACTGTACGCCTTGAGGTTCGCTTCGCGCGACTATGCGGGCCTGGTGGTCACCGCCGCGGCATGGGCGGGGGTCCTACTTTCTTTCAGGGTGATCTGAACTTGGGAGACACGCGAATAGTGCTCGACTCTTGGGTCAGCCTGCCCAGGCTGGGCAAGGACGCGTTCAAAGATCTGATGAAGACTGGAGTGGAGTATTCGACCGGCAAGGGTTTCTTCATCAGGTCCAGTGCCGACCTGCGGTCGGTCAAGGCCATAGTGGCGGCCGCGGCAGGAGGGGAGGTCTTCTTCGTCTTCAAGTGCTTCATTTGTGGAGAATCGTCATCGTGCGCTGAATGCCCCTACAACGCCGTCTGCTCGGTGGAGCTAGTTGGAGGAAAGTGCATATGCTCGAAATGCTCCAGGGAGGGCCTGTCGGCCTACTCCGCCAAATGGAAGAGCTCCCTAGGTGGGCCCTAGGAGGGCCTTGAGATGGGGGAGCATCTCGAGGACCATCTCCATCCCCAGGGCTGAGCCGTCAGGTGAACCCGGAAGGCAGAAGACGGCGACTTCGTCGACGGTTCCGGCCATGGCCCTGCTCAACGCAGCCATGGCGCCGATCCTCTGGCTGCTTCTTTGACGGAATATCTCGCCGAAGCCGGGAAGTGATCGCTTGAGCATCGGCTCGATGGCTTCCGGCGTTACATCCGAAGCAGCAGCCCCCGTGCCACCAACGAATATCAACGCGTCAACCAGGCCCGTCGCCAGCCCCTCGGTGAACGCTCTCCTTATTTCGATCATATCGTCGCCGACCAGCTTTCTGAAGGTCACCCGGAACCCCCTTGAGCTCACAAGCCCGCACACGCCGTCGCCCGACTCGTCCTGAATCTCTCTCCCGTCCTTCGCAGCCGCAGACCTCGAGGAGCTCACCGTGACCACCCCGAAGCGAAGGTCCTTACTATCTCGATGGTGGTGCTCCGGGTTACGGCTCAAGCTTCTTCACCTTGCGCACGACGTGCACATCGCGTATTGCTGTGGAGGGGTACTGTCCCTGGGCGTCCTTTTCGTATTTCTTGGTCACGTCCCATACGTTCAGGAGCCCCATGGCGACGGCAGTGAGGGCCTCCATTTCAACGCCGGTCTTCGCTTGAGCGATGACGTGGCTTGTGACGCGGACACCCTTCTTCTCAACGGTGACGTCGACTTCGACAGACTCGATAGGTATCGGGTGACAAAGCATCAAGATGTCAGAAGTCCGCTTGGCAGCCGTGATGGCGCCCAGCTTGGCGATCTCTTCCGCGTCCCCCTTCTCGAGGCTTTTCTCCCTGATGGCCCGCAGGGTGCGGCTGTTGAGCGCGATGAAGCCCTCCGCGACGGCCTCTCTGCGCACAACAGGCTTGGCCGACACGTCGACCATTCTAGCCAACCCGAACCACGTCCTCGGATATCCTCTGCACTGGTTAAAACGCTATCGCCCGCATCAGCCGTAGCCCGCTCCCTGGCCCGCGCCCATCCTGCGCCAGTCAGCGAAGAACCTCTTAAGAAGCGCGACGTATGGATTCTTCTCTTCGAGGGCGAAGATTCGTATCCTTCCGTACCTCTTCTCTCGGACTAGGTGCTGCTCGCACAGCGATCCCAGATGCTTTTGCACGGAGGAGTGTTCGAGCCCCGAAAGCTTCACTATTTGGGAGATGTTCATCTCCTCTTGGTCTATGAGCAGGAGCAGGACCTTCACCCTACCCGCCGTCCCCAGGACGTCTTCGAGCCTAAGGGGTTCCACAGCGAATCATTCCTCCCCCGAGCATGTCCTGATCACTTCTTGCGGGGAGATGTTAAGGCCGATCAGCGTCGTCCTCCCCCTCCTTCCCTTCCCCGATTGGGAGGCCACGAAGAACCCCCTCGCCTTCAGGTTCTGTATGGACATCCACACCATCGTGTGCCGTCGAGGCTTGAGCTCCAAGGAGGAGCATATGGAGCCATACTCCCCCTCCAGCTCCCCGGTCGAGACGAAGGCCCTGTCGGCAGGCTTTAGGAGGTGCGCCGCCGCCAACAGGAGGAGTCGTTCATGGCGGCTCAGGTAGTTTAGTTCTTCGAGGCTGACCTGGGGAGGAAGGCTGTTCCTCGCCTCCTGCACGTCGGCCGCCCTCACCTTCTCCGCGCCGTTGTAGTCGGCCATCTTTGCAGATCTGTAGAGTAGCTCGATGGCGTACCGGGCGTCGCCCGAGTCCGCGGCGGCCCCCGCAATCAGGCGGGCGGTGTCCTCGTCCAGCACCCCGGCGTTGAGGGCCTCTTCGCTCCTGCTCAATACTATCGAAAGGAGCTGATCTGCAGAATAGGGAGACAGCTTCACCACAGCCTTCTGGAGGGAGCTTCTGGTGCTCGCGTCCACCTCCCAGAAGAACCTGAGGTCCTTGGAGATCATGAGGAGAGAGAGGACGGGGGAGCTCACGGTCTCGTTTATCCTGGCGAGGGAATAGAGGAAGGCCGCTCCGCTGGCAGATACGAGGCTGTCCACCTCGTCTAGCACCAGGATGAGCCTGGCCTTCATCTGCAGCAGTTCGTCCATGAGGAAGCGCAGCGTCTCCTGCACTTCGTAGCCGCGCTTTGGGAAGGAGAGGCCCAGCGACTCCACCATCCGGTTCAGGACGGAGGATGGCCCCCTATCGATTCTGCAGTTGACCGTAACGGCCTTGACGATGATTCCGTCCCTCCTGCCGTCCTCCTCCAGCCTCCCACAGAGCTTGCGGGCCAGCATGGTCTTGCCCGTCCCTACGGGTCCCAGCAGGAACGAGGTGGCCGGGGTCGGGACCGGGGAGAGCACTGAAGCATATGCCCTCCCGAGCTGCTCAAGCTCCTTCTCCCGGTGGGGGATCTTCCCGGGGAGGTAGTCCGGGAGGAGCTTGTACTCTTCCTTGAAGACCGATGATCCCATCCGCGTCGCAAATACAGTTTTACCGGTTATAACATTTATCATGGTTTGCAGTAGATTATATCTGAGGAGCTCCATGAAAGTATTATCCGTTTCTTCCTCTACGACCCTTCGAAAGTGAACGAAGGTAACTAAGACGGCTGGACGATGGTCAGAAGGTTCTGGTCTTCGCCCGTCGGGGCGTGCTTCCGCCTGTAGTAGCCTTCCTTCAGAGACTTCCCGGTCCGCCTTTCCCACTCTTCGATGGGGACGGAGTACTTCCTCTGGATGGCGTCCCTGTACCACTCCGGTATGACGTTGAAGCTACAGAACGGTATGATGCGGCCGTCAGGCGTGAGGTAGTGAACGTCGCAGCGCCGGACCCTCTCTTCGTCATGGTTGTACTTGTCCATGAAGTGCATCATCCCCACGAAGAGGGAGCGCTTGTGGAATTCGCCCAGGGATGTGTAGTCGTGCTTCACGATGGCGTTGTAGAGTATGTCACCAATCCTCATGCCATCCGGTGCCTTGCTCGAATCCACGTACTTCCTCAAGTTCAGGAGCAGCTTCGCACCTGACACAAGCCGCGGCCGCCCGCGCTCGAGGGCCTCCGATTCGGAGTTGAGGAACTCGAGGAATCCGGGGATATCTATGAACCTGGTCAGGGGGATCATCCTGTCGTCCTTCTTGAAGAGATATGTTGCCGCGCCACAGGCGAAGTGAGTGGTGAGTTCGTACTGGGGGCGGCCCACCCACGCCTCCACAAAGGACGAGAACGGCATCGAGGCCGGAACGGGGAACCAGTCGTCCTTCGTAACCGCGCCGTCGGTCTGCTCCTCCACCCGCTTGATTACGTCGGGTATCGTAATCCTGAGCTTGGCGAGGTCCCGTCTTGGGACGCGCCCTACCATGGAGACAGGCTGGAAGTTAACGCCCCGGATCACGTCGATGTTGTTGAACCCGAACCGGATCATGTCCCCCACTTCGTGGTCGTTGACGCCCTTGATGACGACCGGGACGAGGACGAGGCCGAGCCCTGCCGACCTGGCGTTCCGGAGGACTGCCGGAATCTCCCAGAAGTTCTTGGGGTTGGTCTTGGGGGTGACTCCGTCGAAGCTCAGGTAGACGGTGTTCACGCCCGCCTCCCTTACCCGCTTGGCGAGCGTCGAATCGTTCGCAAGGTTGATTCCGTCCGTGTTAAGTTGAACGTGCTCGACCCCCTCCTCTCTGGCGATCTTGATTATGTCGACCAGGTCTTCTCGGAGGGTGGGCTCGCCTCCTGTGAGCTGAAGGGCTGCACCGGGAATGGGCTTTTCGTTCCGCATCTTCTTGACCATGGCCCGGATTTCATCCAGAGAGGGCTCATAGACGTAGCCCGCCTTCTCGGCAAAGAAGAAGCAGTACCAGCAGTTGAGGTCGCAGCGGTTGGTCACGATGATATTGGCCAGGGCTGTATGGCTTAGATGATTGGAGCAGAGGCCACAGCTCATGGGGCAGTTGATCGCCTGGGCGATGACGTCGGGATTCTCGATACCCCTTCCGTCCTTGGCATACTTCGAGAACCTGACGTACATATCATAGTCACCGAAGTAAAGATCTTCGAAGAAGCCATGCTCCGGGCAGGTCTTCGAAATGTACACCTTGTCGTCCCTGGCGAAAATGTCAGCAGGGATGGTCCTATTGCAGTCGGGACAGATGCTCTTGGTCCTGCTCAAGAGCTTCGTGTTCTGCTCCTGCTCTTCCTTCGTCCCCATTAACCTCTAGCAGTGGTGGTTTCCGCCAGACCTTATGAACTTTTAACCCGTCTCACCGGTAAGACGGTCACAAAGCCCTTTCTCCATCATATCTCCTGAACATTGGGCCAAAGGAAGAAGATACGTTGCGATCTCCCGTCGAGATGTTCCTAGGGGCGGCCCCTCGATCAGGGATTTCGATGCTAAGGATGGGGCTATATGTTGGCTCAGAACTCAAGATCCAGCTCATCCCGAAGTCGCATGGGCTAGAGTCTTCATCGCCAATTCTAGAGCCTCAGCACTCTCCTATTAACGGTATCCTGAATGGTGGCCGGGTTTCACAATCGGAAGAGAACCTTACATACGGGGAGGGGCCCCGCTCGCGTGGGGGTTAATCTCTGAAGTCCGTTCATCGCGAAGCAAGGTTCGTCTTTCCCTTCCGGCTGGTCGAGGGTGTTATCGTCTCTCGGCCGAACCGTTTCGTCATGCTAGTGAAGGTTGGGCGGAAGGTCTCGCGGTGCCATTGCCCTACGACGGGAAGGCTTGGGAACCTCCAGCTGCCTGGCCTTCGCTGCCTGCTTTCGAAGAGCCTAAAGAGAGACAGAAAGACCGCCTACACCGTCGAGGCCATATCCCCCGGCATTTCAAAAGAAGAGGGAAGCTGGATAGGCATCAATCAAACGGCCGTCAACGGCTACGTCCACCACTTCCTGCTGACGGGTCAGCTATCCCGGATGGTGTCCGGCGAAATCAGGCGAGAAGTGAAGTTGGGCCAGTCGAGGATCGATTTCAAGGTCGGGAAGACTTACCTAGAGGTAAAGACCCCTCTGATCACCCTCGACCCTCGCGGCGGACCGACTGTTCAGCATTCGCGATTTGATTCGTTCGACAGGTTGATCAAGCATTTTTCGGAGCTTTCTTCGTCCCTCAATAAGGGCGGAAGGGCGATCGTCGCCCTCTGCTACCTTTATGACGCTCCTGCCTTCGAAAGGCCTCCCAGGGACCGCTTTAATTCGAGGATCATCGACGCGGTGGAATCGGCCTCCGCCAAAGGGGTCGAGAGCTGGCAGATCAACATGGCCATCGACGAAGGGGGGGTCTCCCTGCTCCGGTACTTCGAGCTTGACCGCTGAGGTCGGCCGCGTCGGACTTCCTCTTTCCGCATGACGGCATAGGCATTATTTACCGCGCCAACGTAGCCTACTGGCTGTAAGTGGCACTTACATGGTTGAAATTAGCATTGAAGCCACTCTTGAAAGGTTCAGGATGTTCCTGATCTACAGCACATGCCGATCGTACATCCCGGAGAGCTATTATCACGATCCCGACGTCTTCCCTGAGAGGGAAAGCGGCCAGGGGGCCATCTACATCGAGGCCACCGACAAGGCCAGCCTCAAGAAGATCAGGGAGATCGGATTTGTAGACGCTCGGGACGTCCTCGGCATCATCTACGAATCGAAGAGCGGCAACACGAAGCTCCGATGGAGGCAGATCAGGGGAAGCTCCGGGAGGGTCACCGGTGTCGCTTCGGCCAACGCTCTGACGAACCTGATTAACTCAGGGGTGATTACAATGGAATACGTCGAAGAGGTGGTCTCTGGAATGGATTCTCAGGAGAGCGGCGAGACCAAGGGGTCGTCCGAAGGTACCCCCTGAGTCGCATTTTCTTCGGGCAGGCGCTAAAGGTAAAATACGTCGAATCGATAGCTCGGATGGGCGAGGCTGGTCTAGCCTAGTCTAGGACGTCACCCTCCCAAGGTGGCAACGCGGGTCCAAATCCCGCGCCTCGCACCATCATCGCGCTAGTGACGGCGTCCACTATAGGTAATCGAAAAGGTTTAATTCACACCTCTCCGTCGAGACCTTCGTAATGACCACGTTCGGCATCATATTGACGGGTGGACCCTACCAGACGCAGCGGTGGGACACGGCCTGCCGAATCGCCGACGCCGCGTTGAACAGATCGGACAAGGTCACCTTTTTTCTCTTCTTGGACGGTGTCTACAACGCGCTCGGAACGCAGGTCTTCCCCGTGCTTCAGAAGCTTCCCATGGACTCCTTCAAGGCGCTCGTGGCCAAGGGTGCACAGATCTTCGCCTGCGAAGTCTGTAGCTATAACAGGGGCTTGGACGAGGGCAAGGACTACTACAAGGGGGTTAAGATCGTCAGCGTCGCATTTGTCGCTGGCCTGGCGAGCGAGTGCGACAGGATGATTACGATCTAGGAGGAGAAGAAGATTGACAGTCTATCTTACTGACGAGGCGTTCGCACACGCAGCCTTCGCCTATGCCGCCGAGGACAGCTCGGCAAAGGTCGTCCTCCTGCAGGATGGAGTCTACCTGGCCAAACGGGGAGCGTTCAAGGGTGATGTCTACTACATGAAAGAGGATGCCCTGTCCAGGGGCCTTGGCGACTCCTTCCCTCCCGGATCGCATCCCATCGACTACGACGCCCTAGTGGCCATGATGGAGGCGGAGAAGGTCGTGAACTTCCTCTAGAGGGGATAGTGCATGGAAAAAGAGATCTTCGTCACCTTCCTGCGTTCTCCCGTAAGCTCTGCCTACTTCGTTGAAGGGCTACGAGTCTCTGCGGGAATGTTCAGCGGTGAACAGAATCACAAGGTCACGGCCGCCTTCGTGGGCAAAGGAGTCCGCTGTGCTGTCAAGGGAGTGGACCGCAGCTACGCTACAAAATTCCTCGAATACTTCCCTGAGGAGCAGGGGAAGAAGTTCCTCGTGGAGGAGGAGTCGCTCAGGGACGAAGGAATCGACCCGGCGACCCTGGCCAGCGAATTCGCCGTAACCCCGAGGGCTGAGATCAGGAAGAGGATGCTAAAGGCCCAGCTCTGCCTGAGCTTCTGAAGGGACGGCAGCCTC
>CAYYVT010000117.1:0-5683 GCA_964475215.1 uncultured Nitrososphaerales archaeon | reverse complement strand
GGAGGTATGACCAATACCCTGGTCGGAGCCGCCGTCGTCGTGGTGGTGGCCCTGGGCGCCGCCTTCTACTTCCTGGTCATGAGAAAGAAGCCACAGCCTATAGTCATAGGGCCAGGGGCCTAGCTAGAGGATAGGCAGGCTAGTCAGGAAGCCTGTATTCCATCGGCCAGTACTATCGAAAGGATCTCCAAGCCAGCGCGCAGACTATTATCCCCCAGATCGACGTGGGGAAGAACAGGAAGTCCGAGAAGTCCGGCGCGGCGAACATTCCGGTCGCGAACCCCAAGGTCGCGAGCACTACTCCGATAAGGGCCCAGACGGACGCCCCGAGGAGGGCCACCCGCTTGCCCAGCCAACTGAGGTACAGCACCGCAAGCCAGATTAGGGCGAACACGGCGTAGAGCGCGATGGTGGAGGAGTTGGCGGGCGACTCTCCGGGCACATACTCGGAGATCGAGCTAGGAGCCGCGCTCACCACGTAGTACCAAACGGCAAGCATGGCGTAGAAAAGGACCATGAAGACCTGAAAGAAGATCGCCTGATGCCAGTTTGTTATCGCCGGCGGCGCATTGCCACCAGCTCCAGAGCCTTTCAAATCCAACGGCGTTACCTTGCGTCTCACGATGGTCGGTCAGCCCGTTCTGAAGCGTTGCCGAATTCTCAACCGGGGGTTTTCCTCGTCGCCTCGGGCCGGGTGAAAATGCCTCCTCGAACGATTAATGAAGGAGAATAGGGAAGTCGAGTCGGTGAAGAAAGTTAGGGCGACCTTGGCGGTGACGGTACTGGCGGCAGCCATCGTTCTTGTGGCCTTCGCTCCGACTTTCCCGGAGGAGGTCACCGCCGAGAGTTTGGACGGAGGGCTGCTCCTGACGAACGAGATGAAGAGCCCGAGCGTCGGAGCTGCACCTGCTGACATCACCCAGAGCGCCGCCTTCGCAGCTCAAACCCAAGGAAGAACCTACGTGTACGTGGGAGAGGTCGCGGGTAGTCCCGCGGTGCAGTACGACTTTCAAAGCCTTGGGGACCACGTCGAAGTCGCCTGCAACTCCTACGTCTACCAGGAGGTCACCGATGTGCTCTCCGTCGACGTCCCCTACGGGAACATTTCCTACGTTGGGAACCTGACGGAGGTCTCAACGCCCTATCTGGACTTCGGGAACATGACCTTCTACCATTACCTCCCCCTCTTCCATTGTACCCCGTATTCCATCTCGATGGGGAACGTGCCGTCGCATATGGTGTTCGCATCAGTGGCCTTTGCTATGACCGGGTCGGGGGCGGTGTATGCCCAAGGCATAGGGTATCTGTACGTCCACCACTACAGATGAGGGTTCGCGTTTCAGAAAGGTCCTCTGTCCAAGCCCACGTCCTAGCTGTCGGCCAGGGCCTGTCGGGATGCCTAAACAGGTTAGAGTACAGCCAACGCTATTTCCGTTGCCAATCCTAATGTGTCAAGGCGGACCTTCCACACCGTTCGAGGACCGCTGACTATGCCATGTTTGGGATTGTCCCAGACGTAGAGTAGCCCCATGGTCTTGAGTCCGAGCTTCGGGCCAAAGTAGTGAAAGGTGGAGAGCTCTAGTTCTACGCCCAGGATTCCCCTGTGACTGGCCAGGAACCTCTTGACAGGCTTCAAGTTGTGGAGCACCGCTGGCACCGAGCACGTGGTCCCTCTGACGAACGGCACATCATGGGCCTTCAGAACACGTTCGATCTTGCTTATGGACTTCGGGTCCGGTTCGACGTAAGGGCGGCTGGGGTCGTCCAGTTGTACGATCCCAGCCCTGTCGACCACTCTGTCGGGGAGCACGAGCGTCCCAATCTCCAACCTTCCTGAGCCCATCGAACCCACGAAGAAGGCGGATCTTGCCCTTCCGTCGCTTAGGAGGTGCAGCAGTTCAAGGGTTGTGGCGGCCCCATATACGTTGAAACAGATGAGGTACTCCTTGCCGCCCTTCTTCGCATAGGCGTGCTTGACCCATTCTCCCCGAGGCTCGCTCCAGGTGTCAAACTGCTTGGCAATGACCTCCGCTCTGGAGGGAACGTAGACTCCCCCGAGGATCAGACAACGGGCAGGAAGCTCCCTTCGGCCTAGGGTGATTTCGGAGAGCTTACCCATCTGTGAATACTAACCTTGGCTTTGTATTTGAAGTTGCGCACTCCTGCCCTCCCGAACTGCCGGACGCCTCCTTCTCTACTGAGACTGGCGTTGACCCTTGACGCCATATCTCTAGGCCCCGAATGCCCGGCTCCCCAATGACTATGGGAGGCCGCGCTTTCTTCCCAGGGGGACGGAAACGACCAGGATTACGATGGAGGAGACCAGGAGGATAAGGCCCTCGTTCGTCGTTGTGAGCCAGCCTGGAAGGTTCAGCGTGAAGGGAGGGCCCGTCGAACTCGCCGTCGAGCTGGTCTGGGCGCTGGTAGTGGCGGTCATCCACCACTGGCTCAAGGAAGCGGTGTTGAAGGGCTCCACGCTCTGGGTGAGGTTCTGCACGCTCGCCTCCGTCGGATCCCTTGGTATGAAGACGTCTTCGCTGGCGTTCACCAGGACGAGCTGGCCAGTGGTTAGGCTCTCCACAGGTATGGAACCCGAGTAGACTTCGACCGACGTGCCGAGGTTCGATACGTAGACAGTGTACTCGCCCACCGGATCCGCTACGACGGCGTCAGGGGTGCCCGTCATATAGTTGATCAGAACGCTCGACTGGGTCTTTATGGAGTGGATGGCCCCTTCGATGAGCAGGTCGTCGACGAGGCCCACTATATGCTCCTGAGCGACCTCTTCCAGGGGCGGCTGGGCGAGCCCTTTGCTGATGATGTCCGACATGGTGTCCCCGAAGCCCAGCGCCTCTTTGACGGACATGAGGAACGATGATCCAGCGTCCTGGGCGGCGGTGTTGACCGATGCGCAGAATGTGGAGTCGTCTGGCGTAATAACGACGTCGTCAGTGGTCCCCTCAGCTCTCAGCAGGGCCACGGTGGTTCCGGCCCCTATCGTAACAGGGGCGGTCCCGGCAGGGCAGTTAGAGGGGTTGGGACAGCCTATGGCTACGACGCCATTGGCGCTCGTCTGAACGATGTCCCCGGGCGAGAGTGAGCTTGTGGACGTTGGGGACCCCGTCTCTCCGTTCACCGCGGTGAGGCCTCCACTGTAGACCGCTACTCCCAAGGAATTTGCGGTGGCCGTGGTATTTGAAACGGCAGTCGTAGTGGGCGGAGAGGTCGTAGTCGTCGGGGCCGTAGAGGTGGGCCCAATCGACGAGGGGGTGATCGTGAATTTGAAGTCTCCTCCAGAGAACGGGAAGTCATAGGTGTAGGGGGAAGCGCTGAGCTGGAGCAGGTATACTCCTCCACCGGAGACGGCGTTACCTGGAATCTCCTCGCTCTCCGTTATCGGAGGGTTGGGAGGGTCCGGGCACGTGACCGTCGCTGTCGCCGGGGCGTTGGAAGAGGTGCTGGCTATCGTGACGTCCGCCCAGCCGGTTGAGTTCACCACCCCCGAGTACTGGTCGCTCTCCGTGATGTAGAAGGTCCCTCCGCCAGAGCAGGCCCCGGAAATCGTGACCACCTCGGTGTCCTGAAAGGTCCCGCTCCCGGTGAGGCTTCCACTGGCGGACACATATATGTCCCCGGAGCCCGATCCCGAATTGGTCACACTCACCCCGCCCCCGCCCATGGAGGTCGTCAACGTAGAGGAGAGCGTCCACTGGCCCATCTCGAAGGAGCTGGCATGAAGCGTAGGAAACAGGGCCAAGACGAAGATTGCGGCCAAGACAAATCCAACGGCGATTCGAGTCCTTCTCATTGTCAATCAAGCCCCATTTCGACTACAGCCGGGACTGGCATCGGGAGGGCCCTCCCGTTGACGGAGATGAGCACGGCGTTAAACCCTCTGATTCGAGCCTTGATCAACGTCAGGGAGTTCGTCTTCCCGTCCTCAGGCTCTACCCCGAAGGGCGGGAAGGGCCGTGAGCTCCTGATGTTCATCCCACCGACGACGGCTGAGAACCCCCCGCCGAGCTTGCGCCTGTGATACTCTGTGAACCCAGTTATCACGTAGGCGGATTCCTGAGAGGCGATGGAGCCCGCGGCCCTACGGGCAAGCAGTATCGTCACGATTGCTCCTATCGGCAGGAGGATCGCCACAGGGAGGAAGATGACCTCCAAGATTGAATTCATAGCCGAACCGAGGCCCGTAATCTGTCCCAGGTTCACGTAGGAGGGCACAAAGAGTAGTCCTGCGCCGAGGATGAAAGCGGCGATGGCGTCTCCGCGGCCTCTGGCCAAGCCGGGCCTGACGTAACCCCAGGCAAGACTCCTCTCATCTGAAGACAGCGGTCTCTTCACGTATCCCGGCGCGGGTTTGGAAGGGGGTGCCACCTCCCTCGATACGGGCGCCACTCCCGCCTGAGGAAACTGATAGGCTGGTGCCTCAGGTGCAGCACCCTGTGCGACCGAGGGTTGCTGTAACACCGAGGCGGAGACCTGGAGGCTGGCCCCGCACTCCGGACAGAACTTGGCGGTCGAGCTGACGAGCTCCTTACCGCACTCCGGGCAGAACTTCGACTGCGTCCCACCAAAGGAATCGTACAGGAATCAAAGATAAAAACGTCATGCAGCGGAAAATCGCTGCGACTTGTCACAAGTAAACTAATCCCCAGGCATCCTCTGTAGAAAAAGTTCCGACGGTCTTCCCTCCTGTCTTTTCAGCCGAATTCGACGGCGAAAAAGGACTAGGTTGCAGACGTTAAGGGCCTCCCGTGCATCGCCGAATCCCTGTGGAATGGTTCCGTCGTGGCAGGCCTACGGAGTCTACGCTGTGAACGTCGCTAACGCTGGCCGAATCGACGAGATAGCGGCCTGGATCAGGGTCAGGCCTGGAGTCAGGGATGCTTTCGTCGAGGTCGTCCTGGACGTCATCTCCGTTCGCGACGGGTATGCCAAGGCGCTGGAACGCCTGACTGTCGGAGGCCCCGCGCCCGCGAGGCTAGCTCTCGCTGGGAGAAACTGACTTAACAAAAACGTAGGGAGGCGCGCTTTCGCACGCCAGCTTTGCCCGCTGCCTGTGCTTTAGCCGAAGAGCGCTAAATCGGAGATGAGGTGTGAGACGTTCGGGGTTCCCCACCCACTGGCATCGTCCCAGCCTGGTTGGGCGCTGAACCCTACGTGGTCTGGCGAGCTTGCGAGGATGTTGTTGCCGACGGTGATGTCATGGAAGTCTTGGTTGTACAGGAACGGCACGTGTCCGATCAGGTATAGGGCAGGGTTGATGAAGCCGATGGTCCCTCTATGATAGGTAGCTGCTAGCTGATCTGCAAGAGCGGCGATGGCTGACCACTGAGGCGAACCAGCGCTGGTTCCTCCGAATAGGTAGAAGCCGGCCGCCGTAGGAATCGCGCTCCAGTAGCCGAACACCCCTCCGGAGATCGCCGCATTGTAGGAGACGTCCGGCGTGGTCCTGTTGGTGAGTCCGAGGCCTAACTGGTAGATGGGCGTCTTGAATAGAAGGCTCGGGGCTCCGCCCGTCGCAGCGTCAAACGCCTTCTCATTCCAGACCTGCTCTCCGCCATATCCGACTGGGGTGCACGAAGCGGCCGAAGTGGGGTTGGGAGTGTTCAGCTGACAGGATGGGTTGTTGAGGAACTTCACGAGGCCTGTGCTGCAGGTCGACCCTGTGCAG
>CAYYVT010000116.1:0-12219 GCA_964475215.1 uncultured Nitrososphaerales archaeon | reverse complement strand
GAGATCATCCCTTTGCATCTATGTCGGGAGGCCTTGCGCTTCGATTGGTGCATTTCCCCTTGGCTTGAAATGGTCGAGATAGAAGGCTAGGGAGTCACGGGTAACCATCCGAAGACCTGATGACGATCCCAAAGTTTGTAACGAAAAGAGGTGAGCGCACCTATCGGAGTTCTTCTACCTCTTCGTACCACTTCATATGAGTGCCAATCCTCGCTCGCATATTCCAACGTGTGCTCTTGGGAGAATTGTCGAGGGCCACCTCAAGCGCACTGAGCTTCTCCGAGATGTCCTTGCGATCTCCGTTGGCTATGGCCTTACATCCATCCAGATAACGCCTGACCTTGCTCAGGTTCGAAGTGACCGTATGATAGAAGCCCCAGTCTCCGGAGAGCAGGCGGATGATATATCCTGAATCTATTCCGTCCTTGCCGTTGGCGCTCAAAGGGTGGGCCCGCAGAAGGACCAGGACGTCCTTGATGTCCTTCTCGTTGATCTGCATGATTTGGAGCTTCTGCAGGAGCAGGTCCGCCAGCTGCACGGTCGGAGAGTCTGTAGGGAGCCTGCCCCGGAAGTCTATCGAGTGGCACATCTCCAGCTTATCGAAGAAGACGTCCACTTCAGGGACGGGGCCGGCACTGAAGACGAGGCGCTTTCTCACCATCCCCAGGGGGCTCTCCGCGTAGGTGTAACCCCTCCTCTGGAAGAAGTCGGGTATCTTAGAGGCGAAGCGTGAATAGGTCATGAAGTCTATGTCGGAGAAGATCTCCCTGTCAAGGGAGTCCCAAAGCGAGTCGAACTCCCTGCTCAAGATGTAGATCGATACCCCTCCTAAGATCCTCAGGGGTATGTCTTCCTTGGCCGCATCCCGGACGCACGCCAGCGCCTCCTCTACGAACACCTCCTTAGAAGGACGGCTCATATGGGCAAATTCACCTGACGGGCTCCCCTAGGGCCGCCTTCGACCCGTAGGACCTATTTCGTTTCATTCTCCCCTGCACGCTCCGCGCCAGAATCAGAAGGAGCATCACCCCTCGACTCGAAAGTAACGGACCACACTATCCCTGTCGACGTCCACCACGTAGCCCCTGAGGATGCCTTGGCTATATTCGCTTCCCGGGTTGAGGCAGACCGTCCTCCCTATAGTGGTCTCTCCCGCGGACTCATGAATGTGTCCGAAGAGGCCGAGCTTCGGCTGGTGCCCCTCTATGGCCGCCCGGACCGCGGTGCTGCCCGCCGGGCCCATAAGGATGCTCGATCCGACTCTTATAGGCCTCAGCTCTTCGTCCAGCCTCGGGCAGACGTCAAGCCCCGAGCCGTATGGAGGGCAGTGGAAGTTGAATATGAGCCCCCTTGAACCTCGCGCCCTGGAGATCATGGATTCGATCATCTCCTTGAGCTCCTCTTCGGAGCGCTCGTCGAAGGTGTGCCAGGGGGTACGGTTTGATGCGCCCATGCTTATCATCTCATGGTCTTCGTCGATCGGAACGACCCTTGAGGTTGGATTGATGACCGACTTGGATTCTCCCAGAATAGACGCTATCTGGGGGTCATCGTCGTTCCCGGGCATCATGTAAAAGGGCACCCTCGATTCACTAAGGCTTTGGTCGGCCCGTCGCATCCAGTCCCGCATCCTTTCGACGACGAGCTGCGTGAAGAGCTTTGAGGTCCCTTCGGAGTCACTGCCGATCTTGGCGATTTCCTCAGGCTCGGCGACGAAGGGATAGCAGCCGGCGTCCGCGACTCGCCTCTTGGCCGCCTCCAGCTCGACTTCGGACTTGGCGACTATGTCCGAGCCGAGGAGATTGCCCTTGTAGACGCCATCCCGGCGCGCGATGGGGATGATCTTCTTGCCGGTCAGATCCCCGCTCACGAGGACCACGTCCTCCTCGTATATCCTGCGCCTGGCAACGCTAAGAGCCTTCCTGAAGCAGATCTCTGACCCATGGACATCGCAACAGAAGTAGATCCTAGTCAAGGCGACCGTTGATCCCCTCCCGAGCGCCATCCGGCTCCTTCGCAGAGGCGTGCAAAGACTGCCTATTCCGGCGGGATCTCCTTGAATATCTGGTTGACCAAGACGCCCCTTTTTGTGTTGTACGCGCGGACCGCATAGTAGACGACCACCCCTGCGACAATCACGCCGGCCGTAATCACGAGGCCACTGTCAACCGCATAGGACCAGACGCTTTGGCCCGGCGTATTGCCGAAACCTCCTGCGAAGCAGCCGAAGAAGTATATGGGGACGATCAGGCAGATGAGCAGGATGCTCATGGGGAGAAGCCACCTCTTCCACGGAACCGCTTCAAGTATCTGCTTCCTCTTCAATGCGATGATGATGCCGCAGACGGCGGGGAAGAGCAGCGCCGTGAAGGAGAGCAGGTCGCTCCACCAGAAGTATACGACGGGGTTCAGCCCTTCTATGGTGAAGTAGAAGAATATGGCCGCCCCGACCCCCTCTATCACGAAGATCTTCCAAGGAACGCCGCGCCACATGGTCGTAATCGACTTCGGGAGCATCCTATCCATTCCCCAGTAGAGCATCTGCCTGTTGATGTAGAGCATGCTCGCAGGGACTATGGCCCACACCGCAGCCAGCCCTGCTAAGGCCATCACCACCCAGAGGGGCCAAAGGCTCGGAATCGCGATCTGGGCCAGCAGGCCATTGATGGGTGGAAGGCCTAGAGGGGCGCTGTTAGTGTTCCAGTAGAGGTAGCTCCAACTCGCCACAGCCTCATACCCCAACATCTTCGCCAGCCCCCAGACGTAGAGTATCTGGTAGACGAAGTACACTGCCAACATCCCGAAGATCGAAATGGCGAGCGTCTTCTTGATATCGCCACGCAGCTCTCCGGCGATAGAGCCAGGGTACGTTCCGCCTAAAGCGGCGAACACGACGTAGCCCATCAGCCCGGCGATGGCGGCGTATGTCAAGGTCCCGCTGAGGCTGAAACCGTCCGCCGCCGCGGTCTGTTCAATCTGGCTGACAGACATGCCCGTAATGCTCTGCAGGTTGGCCGCGAAGTTGGAGGCCCCCACAGCTGCACCCACCAGCACCCCTGCGAAGCCGATGATCCCCAGGACGCCGATGGCGACGAACAGAGCGTACATCCTCTTGGGTGGGATGAGGCAGAAAATCATCCCGAGGATGACGGTCAGCATGCCTATTATCCAAGTCCACGGAGAGGATGCGATCCAAGCCGCGCTTCCCGTCACCCCTGCCACGTTCAGCATCCCCACGATGAGCTGGAGGTTCCTTATCATAATAGAACCCATGTAGCCCCACAGGGGCATCCATCCCCAGATTATCATCCATGAGTTGATCCAACCCCAGAACGGCCCCATGACCCTTGAGGGGACGACGTAGTCCGCGCCGCTTCGGGGCATCGGCGTCACGACCTGCACGTATACGATGCCCAGGACTACGTCAACGGCTATCATTATCACAAAGAACCAAAGAAGGGACGGGAACCCCAAGATCAACGGCGCGGAGATGAGGCCAAGATAGGCTACGGACCAGCCGAACTTCGTCCCCATCGTGTCGATCCAGTTAAAGAACAAAGCCCTAACGGAGTTGGCTTCCTTCACTAGGCCTGAAGACTTCCTCGCGAACAGCTTCTCCTCTTCCTGCTCGGTCAAGCGACACGCTTCCTATGGCATGTATGCCATGGTAAGTATTTAAGTTTACATGCCACCGACCGGGCTGGAGATTCGCGTCTCACATAAGATGAACGGGGGAAGACCTGGATAGGACCTTCGAAGGTTCCCTTCTACGCCGCAGGGTGTTGTCGGGGCCATAGAGTCGCTGAGCCGGAGACTTTCGTTCGACAGCAGCCGATATCTTGGCAGTTCATGGCGCGAATCGTATTGACCGATTCAACAGTCCGTACGAGGTGGATAAACCCGAGCGGCTGAGGGGCAGTCATTCGATTGCAATGCATTCCAACATCAGGATAGTCAGCGTAATGATCGAAGTTTAGACTTCGATGCCTTCCCGGGCTATCTCTTTGCAAGAAGTGATGGCAAATTATGCAATTATCGTATGGTGGATGCTAAAAGGGACGCCGCTGTCCTTTCAAGCTGGGCCCAAAGGCTCGACCAGTCCCATTCGACGCTCACGATTGGGATCGGAAACCCGTCCAACAGCGCTTAACTCCTGAAAACTGGGTGAGCGCGTGCCAAGGAGTTGCACCCTAGAGCGGTCCGATTCATTATAGCAGCCCCAAGCCCAGTGGGTAGGGAATCCCGGCTCACGATTTGGTTCTCCAACTGGAACAGCTGGTTAGGGGTGGCGGGTCGCTCTCCCAAATGCCTGCCAAACGCTTCGACTAAGCAGGACCTTTCCGCAATCCTGATTTCGCGAAAACAGATAAGCCATCATTAGCGGGAGGACTAGTCTCTTCTGGGCAAAAAGAAAAACGAGCGAGTCCAGAAAAAGAGAGCTCGCTAAGCGCGCTTTGCTCTGAATCTCAAGAAAGCGATGAATAGCAGTATGAATCCTGCTAAGGCTGCCAAGGTGCCTATACCTGAGCCGCGCATAGGGGCGCCATGAACCAACACTATGTAGAGGCCGACGACCAATAGGATTATCCCTAGCAGAGCCAGAATGATTGCATGCATGTTGAGCGTGCCAGCAGTCTTTGCCGGTTCTGTCATTTGAATGCCTTCTTCTTTACTCGCCTTCCTTTCCTATATAAGGTCATGGCAGACGAGACCAAACACAGAATTCTTGTGGCACCAGTGGACTTGAGCCTTTGTTCAAGTCAAGATTTTTCGTTCAACCAGCATGTGGATTTCAGTATCCCAAAGATGAACGAACGATAGAAGTCCATTCATCCTCAGCCCCAAGCCCACGCCCCGTTCTGCTATCGTTTGATTAACCTATTGCCCTCAACAACTTGAAGACTTTTGATAGCTATTACTGGCGGCCTCAATTCGACAGAGGGTCCTTTGTGGCCAGCGAACCAGGGCCTATTGCAATCCGTCCTGATCAAGGATAATCAACATATAATCGAACTTATCCTTTCGATACCTTCCCGGAGGGGCCATTTTCCACCAATTTGCTCAGTGCCAGCTTTGGATCGTCGCTCTCCCATGGCGGAAGCAGTAGCCACGACGTCCAACACTCTCGATTGAGCCTGAGGTTCCGATATTGAGTTTTAATATCGGAGACCGATATCTGTAGGCGGCATGATGCGGCTGACATTGCTCCTCGAAAGAGGCCTCTTTCGGGTCTACGTCCTCTGGATGTGCAACAAGGAAGCGCTCAGCGGGGACGACTTCATCAACCTTGAGATACAGCACGGCCACGAACTGAGCGCCGGGAGGCTCTATCCGGTGCTGGCCGAGCTGGCGGCGGCGGGCTACCTCAGGATGGAGGAGAGGAACGAGCATGGCAAGGTGCACAAGTACTACAGGACGACGGAGGAGGGCCTGAGCAAGCTCTCTGCGATAAAGAGCGACATGGGGCTGCCGATGAAGCAGTTCCTCACGGAATGGCTGGGCCAGGCCTCCTAGGGGAGCACGCGTTCAGGAAGGATGGTGAGCCCCTCTTGGTGAGCGTGACAGTAGGGAGCAAGAACGAAAGGAGATGGCCTGGGCTACGAGACTACGTCAAGTACTTCGGGCCTGCCATCCTGGCGGCGGTCGCGTATATCGACCCGGGCAACTTTGGGACGGACATCTCCGCTGGGGCTCAGTTCGGCTATGTGCTCCTGTGGGCGGTCCTGCTGGCCAACCTGATGGGCATGATGCTCCAGTATCTCTCCGGGAAGCTGGGCCTGGCAACGGGGAGGTCGCTGGCGGAGCTGACCAGGCAAAGCCTCGGCAGTCGTTCTAGGGTGATTCCATACTGGCTCGCGAGCGAGGTGTTCGCCCTGTTCACGGACCTGGCGGAGTTCCTGGGGGTGACCTCGGCGATATACCTGCTCTCAAACGGGAGGATCCCTCTGCTCGTAGCGGCATGGATCTCAGCCTTTGACGTGATCGTGGTCTTCGCCATCGCGGGCAAGAGGTTCCGCAGGATCGAAATCATGATAACGACCCTCGTTTTCGGCATCGGGCTGGGCTACGTCTACGAAATCTTCCTGACCAAGCCAAACCCCGCCTCTATCGCTGCCGGGTTGGTGATACCCACGATGGCGAACAGCACTCAACTGTTCCTGGTGGTAGGGATCATCGGGGCGACGGTCATGCCTCACGTCCTCGTGCTTCATTCCGCACTTACCAAGGCCAGGGCCATAGGTCTGGACGAAGATCAGAGAAAGAAGCTCCTGAGGCTTCACAAGTGGGACACCATTGGGAACCTGACAGCTGCCGGGCTGATCAACATGGCGATCCTGATAATGGCGGCGGCCGCCTTCCACGTGGCCGGGCTCAACGTGGCCACCATCAATGACGCCTACAAGACCCTCGTGCCACTCTTCGGCCTTTCGGCCAGCGTCGTCTTCGCGATGACGCTGTTGTTCTCCGGATGGTCGTCTTCCACGGTCGGCGTGCTGGCGGGTCAGACGATACTCGAGGGACTGCTGGGGACGAAGACGAACCCGTGGTTCAGGAGGGTGGTCCTCAGGGTGATCAACGTGATTCCCACGAGCATCATGATCACACTCGGCTACGACCCGCTCCTCCTCCTGGTCTACAGCCAGGTCGTGCTGAGCCTGCTCATACCCCTGCCGCTCATCCCGCTCATTTACTATACCTCTCGGCGGAAGGTCATGGGGCAGTTCGTCAACAGGCACAGCACCACCATCGTGGCACTGGCGGTGGCCGCCACGATTGTAATCCTTAACATAGTGCTCCTCATCACCTCCATATAGGGAGTGGGAAGTTGAGCCCCGCACGCAGGTTCGGGAAGATCCTCGTCGCCGTCGATGGTTCTGAAAGCGCCCGAAGGGCCGTGGAGGTCGCGATCGAGCTCGCGAAGTCCCTTTCGGCGGAGCTCACCGTTCTGAACATACTGGAGACCCCCGTCACCCCGTACGCATCTGACAAGCCGGTCGAGATGGACGTCAACGAACCAGTCGAGGCCATGAGGACCGACGGGGAAAGGGCAGTCCCTGGAGCCGCTTCGCTCGCCGAAGAGAGGGGGGTAAAGACGGTCCAGAGGGTCGTCAGGCACATGGGCTCCGCTGCGGAGGGGATAACGGCCTATGCGAAGAGCAACGACATCGACCTTATCGTCGTCGGGACGAGGGGTCTGGGCGGCATAAGGAAGCTCGTTGTGGGCAGCGTCGCGAGCGGCGTAACGGGTTCCGCTAGTTGCTGCGTCCTCGTGGTTAGGTAGGACCCCGAGGTTTCACAGGAGCTGCTCCGACGCCCGGAGGGGAAAGACAACTAGGCTGACGACTGCAAGATTGAACGCATCCTTTAGGAGCCCTGGCGGGCTAGTATCAATCCCGCAAGAACCAATGGCCTACTGCCTCATCATAAGCGGCATAGTAGCAACTTAAGTGAAACTAATCCGTAACCCAGGGCGTGAGTACCCCGAAGGAGCTTGACTGTACAAGCGTGAATTGTCCCGAGCCCCTCCTGAAGACGATCGCAGCGGCCGATGGACTGTTCGTCGGAGGCTCCCTCAGAGTGCTCGTCAGTTCGGAGGCAGCGCGGGAGGACATTGAAACATGGGCCGTCAAGTCGAATCACTTTGTGACGAGCAGCGAGGACCGCGGGGGAAAGATCGTCATCGCCGTTACGAGGACCAAATGATCTTCGCATAATGGGATCTCCTTTTGACGCCTCATCGAGCTGCGGCCCAGACCATTCGAATCCCAGATTCTAGGCCGCACTTGGCGGGCGTCCTCCAATTCCTCTTCGGCATATGGCCCTCCTTCAACAAGCAGATTTCATCCATCCATGAAATGAAGGACTGCCAGCTGTCCCCACTCGTCCGCTACCACAAGGGTGTAGACGCCTGGCACGAAAAAGTGAGCGGGGTAGGGGCCTACCTCAGGATAGGCGAAGGTGCTTCCTATGTCGTAGTGGGTCATCAGGTCCTCGCCCTCCGCCGACGTCAGGGGATAGTCCCAGTAACCGTTTACCGTGAAGTTCGAGGACACCGGGAAGGAGCCGAGGGGGTAGCCCGTGCCGGCGCCGTTGGGTCCTGAACCCATCATGCCTGTCCCGGTGATGTTGGCTAGGTCGCTGCTCGGCAGGAAGCTGACGTGCTCGACCATGTAGCCCTCCATGCACACGTATCCGACTACGCTTCCCTGGGTGGAGTTGCCCGCCATGGCCTGCAGCTCCGAAAGGCTGTAGTTGCCGCTGACGACGTCGAACTCCAGGGGCAGCGCGGCGTCGCAAGGATACCAGACGGCGATGGGAAAACCCTGAATGGTCCAATTATTTGCCGTCGCCAGGACGTTCGTTTCGGACTGAGTGTTGAAGATAGAGACTGAGATTCCCAGGAGCCCGTAGTACGAAAGGGCGCTGGTGTTCACAGAGACCTCCAGTTCGATCCCCGCCAGGGAGGAGACGGTGGATGCCGCCTTCTCAGGCCGGGGGCTCATCTGGGCAACTAGAAGAGAAGCGCCGACGACCGCGATGACGGCTAAGGCGAGCACCATGGCCAAGAGCGCCGCCCTTCCCACTGCCGGTCGCCTGGCTAAAGGCGAGTAGATCGCAGCAGCCATAGGACATTCTCTAGGCTTGTCCGACACCGATGGTCCGACCGGCCGGCGTCCGTCCACGTCTCTAGAGGCCGGCGACGCTTGATATAACACCACACTTGTGGACAATCGACAGTGCCCCACCCAATTTCGAAGGCAGGTTTCAGGGCACGGTGAAGTAGACAAGAGCGGTCGACCCCCAGACGTCCGAAACCCCCACCGTGTAGACGCCGGTCGGGAAGTTCTGAAAGGCGAGAGACTCCCCGGAGCCTGTCCAGTAGCCCGACAGCGGGACGGACTCGTTGACGGCCTGAGTAAAGGAGAGCGTGGCCTGGCCTTCGCCTATGGCGGCCATGTCGCTGTCTGGAAGGAAGATGTACTGGAACGTCCCGAAGCCAGGGCACACGTACTGCCATGTGGGGTTGTAGAGGAGCAGAGGGTACGCGTAAGAGACGTTGTACTTTGAATAGAATCCTGCATATACGTTGACGATCGCGGCAACCTGCTGCTGACAGGGGCCCAGCGCGGGATTTACGGTGGACTGCGCGGTCATGACGTTGAACGCGTTCAGCGTGTTGTAGACGGCGGCGTAGATCATGACGCTGAGGTTCCCTCCCTGGGAGGGAGGATTTACGACCAACGTGGCGATGACCTCCAACGCACTAGAGTTGCTCACTTCAACCGAGTTGAGCTGACTGTAGAGGGAATTCACAGTGGTTGTAAGGTTCCCCACTTCCGCCGTCAGGTCGGCGACCTCGGACTTGAGTGCGCCGACCTCCGAATTGCCGCGGGATATTGTAGAGGACAGCTCCAAGATCTGGTAGGCGAGGCCCGCCAGCATTACGACCAAGATCACTATTATCGCCTCGGATGCCCTCTTCCATCCCGGGCCGGCGGTCTTTCCACCTTCATCCTTTCTGCTGGCAGACACCTATCCCCTCAGGAGAGTTAACCCGTTCTTATACGATGCTGGGCGCAGGCTTGGGGCTGGGGAAGAAATCCACCTAATTGCCGCTCTTGTCTGTTCTTCCCCTCAGTCGGAAAGCTACCATGAGGAGAGCGACCAAGATCACCACCAAGAGCGCCAAGAGCTCCAACTGGCTCGTCTGCACGCCGGGAGATACTACGTTGATGGTACCCTGATTAGACGACTGGCCAAAGAGATATCCTTCCCCCGCGTAGGCCGCCCGAACCGCCAGGGGCCCTGTGGCGTTGGGCGTGAACTCCATTGAAGCCATGCCACTGTTTCCGGTGGTAGCATTGCCTATCCAGATGTCGTTAGCGAAGAAGGACAAGGTCGCCCATGAAACGGGCCCCAGGCTATCGTTCAATGCGGCCACCATGATGGAGCCATTTCCCATCGTTGCGGTGGCGGGTGCGGTGAGGGCAAGGGACGTGGTGAAGTCCACGACCTCCACCATGACCGTCGTGGTGGCCGTCGTCTGGAGGGCGTAGCATCCCACGTTCAAGGGGGTCGTCCCAGTCAGGAACGTATCGGAATAGGTAAGCACCGCTCGCCCCGATGAGTCCGTGGTTTCGTTGTCGAAGACGGTCGTTACATTATAGGGGCTCGCTCCAATCGGCGCGGGCCCCGCAGGTTGCACCGTATACTCCTCCCAAAGCGAAACCGCCGCGTCGGACACCGAGGCGCCTTGGAAGCTAACCTGCACGGAAACGTTGACCCTCTCCCCGACACCTACCAAATAGGTGCTCAGATTCGTCGTGACTGTCAGACCCTGGGTGGCAACGAAAGGCGTCCCCGTAGGCAGCAACATGGAAAAGGCCAGCGCCAAAGCGAGGATCGCCCTCAAGCCCAGTAGGTTCATGTCGCGCGGTCTCTTACGCCTTGCCTGATGGCCCAATCGGGAAAACATGGATGGCCTTTGCCCTAAGCCTGCGTGCGCTAGGGGCTTCGGCGATGATTGCAGTCCTAATTAGGGTGGGGCGGGCCTCATCCTATATGGGTGCGCAGAAGGACTTCCTATGGAATTGGAAGGCTCCGACGGGCAGGTGGGCGCACCTAGTTCGGACGTACTGCGGGGAGGTCTACGGTTGAATGACCTTCTGTACCTTGCCCACCGGAGACAGTGACATGGCCATCAGATACAGCGAATAGGCTGCGGCCACGAGGACTAGGTCGCCGGCGAGGTTCACTGCGAGACCAACTCCAGGTTGGCCCGTAAAAAGGGCGACAAGGAAGGTGACGAGGAAGACCCCGAAGAGCCTAACGTGCCTTTTGAGCGTTCTGTCGGGAGTTCTTGCCGCGCTGAAGGCCACGAAAACAATCGTTGCACCGAAAAGGCCGAAAAATGTGGCCCAACCGAAGGCGAAAAGCGGGAAGTAGACAGCCCCGGTTGAGTTCTGCTCGAGTCCGGGGTAGGCTGCTTCGATTGAGATTAATAGAATGTCAGTTAGCAAGACGACGTACAACAGCTTCCTGACCTGTCGCCAGTGGAACGTGTTCCTGTGAAAGAAGTCCATTTCGACGGCCACCTGAATCGTCCTGTCAGAGAACACGAACAACACCAAGATCAACACGCCTAAGGGAACCACCGAGACGAGTCCTAATCCGTTCCCTAAGATGTAAGACATTGACAGGGAGATCATGACTAGCAGCATTACGGCGGCGGTCCAGTAGGCGCGGCCCCGGTACAATCGGTTCACGAAGCCTCTCCCCATTTGGACGGCCCGAACCAGTCCGAGGGCAACAATCCCCAGTGTGACTAGAATCGCAACAGATCGGACCAATGAGTATAGGTCAATGGACATGTGGAACGACCTCCATTCCTGTGCCTGTGACTGAGAAGCGAAAGTAGCCGTGAAGCGGGGGAAGCCCCAGCATCTTCTTCACCCGGAGGAGCGGAGTGATCGAGAGTCCCTCCTCGAAGAGCCTCATCTCTATCACTCCGTCGAAGAGCTGTTCCATGGTCGTCAGAGTGTTGGGCGGGTGCATTCCCTCCTCGGCTAGGGCGAACGTGACCAGGTCCTGCTGCTTCAGGTCCGCTAGGAGCTGGGACCAGTACGAGTACATCGACTCCAGCGGGTTCAGGACGAGAAGTGGCGAAAGCACGTCGGTGGCGACCCTGGAGCGCCTTTCTCTGTTCCTATGGGCTGCCTCCTTTATGTTGAAGCTTATCGAAGTGGCGTCCTTGAGGTCGCAGCGGATCGGGGAGCCGGAGCTAGCGATCCACTCCGGAACCCGTTCGGTGCTTATGCCCACCCCCTTCATGTCCCTCAGGACGTCCGACACGGGGCGGTGGGTGGCGTAGAGGCAGTAGTCCCCCTGAATCAGGCCGGAGCGAATGAACCAATAACCGAGCACCTCCTTCCCAATCCCGGGAGGTCCGATCACAAGGATGGTGGACCTTTCGGGGTACCCATCCCCCAATAGCTGGTCCACAGATGGAACCCCGCTCGAAACCAATCCTTCTTTTCGAAGCGGTGGTAATTTGGGAGGTTTTATGCGTTTCTAGGTTTCGGTGGGTGGAACATTTCGACTTGGACAGCAGAAGATGTCCATTATGATCGTCGGCCTTGAGCAAGCTTCAATTCCAATCTGACCCCTCCATCTATCACAGGACCTCTATGTAATCACCAGAACTATGGAACATACCTC
>CAYYVT010000115.1:0-3390 GCA_964475215.1 uncultured Nitrososphaerales archaeon | reverse complement strand
GCGCCCGGTGGCTGGCAGCGCTAAGCGTCCGAGTGTATCCAGCCCGCCAACATGCCAATCATATATATCCTGGGGTGGGACCAACCGTAGGTCGCCATGCGCCCAGCTTCGAGGTTCAAAGCCCCCCAGGGCCTGTTGAGGTCTGCAGTGCTCGCCTATGCGTCGAGGTATCCCGTGACAGGCGCGGAGCTCACTGCCGATATCAAGTCCAGGACTGGCGGCATCTGGAACCCCAGCCCTGGCTCAGTTTACTTCCTGATGAACGAGCTAAAGGAAATGAGCCTGCTGGTTCTAGTGAAGGGGAAGGATCCCCATAGGAAGGCCTACATCGCCACCGAGCAGGGCAAGTCGGAGCTCGCCAAGGTCTCTGAGGCGCTGCTTGAGACGCTCAACCGTGAGATAACGCTTCTCTCTTTCCTGGCCACGATGGTGGATCCCACGACTGCTGGCAGGATGGAGTTCCTTAGGTGGGCGATGACGGCGGATCCTAGTCAGCTCCAAAGGGTTAGGCAGACAAAGTAAGGAAGGGTCATTTGCCGGCGGACTTGTACTCTTGGACGTATTTCCTTGCTTCGTCCAATGAGATTCCGAAGTTGCTGGAGATCTTCTTGGCCACGAATTCGTCCAGGTTCGTGGTTTCGTCAGCGAAATCGTAGAGGATCTCAATCTGAAACAGGATCTCCTCCTTGTTTGCTGTCAATCCGACCTTGCCCTTCCGGACGAGTTTTCGTTATATAATACTTACTTCAGACCAGAACATCTTCTCTATCCGGGTGCCGGCGCGGGACGCAGGGTTTATGGCAATAGCGTTATGAAGCATGGTGGGCCACACATCCCGTTGCCCTCCTCTCGCCGTCGGACATTGGCACGCCCTAACCACCTAGCCAAAGAATCGAGCCCCTACCTCCTGGAGCATTCCTTCAATCCTGTCGATTGGTACCCCTGGGGCGAAGAAGCGTTCGCGAGGGCTTTGGCCGAGGACAAGCCCGTCTTCCTTTCCATTGGCTATTCCAGCTGCCACTGGTGTCACGTAATGAGGGAGGAATCGTTTGAGGACCGGAGGGTCGCGCAGCTGATGAACGAGACCTTCGTCAACATAAAGGTCGACCGCGAAGAGCGTCCTGATGTAGACATGGTCTACATGGCCGTATGCCAGATGATGACCGGCAGCGGGGGATGGCCCCTGACCATCATCATGACCCCTGACAAGATGCCCTTCCTCGCAGCCACTTACATACCAAAGCAGAACCAGTTCGGGAAGATGGGCATGTTGCAGCTTGTGCCCAAGGTCAGGCGGATGTGGGCCGATGACAGGAAGGAGCTCTTGGTCTACGGGAAACAGGTGACAGACGCATTGATGACCTCCATCTCCTCATCGGTGCCCGGCGACCCGGACCCAAGTGTGATGAAGCTCGCATTTGGGGAGCTGAACGGGAACTTCGATCCCGAATTTGGCGGCTTTGGAGAAGCGCCGAAGTTCCCCTCTCCGCACAACTACATGTTCCTCTTGCGATACTGGAAGGACAGAGGCGATGCGAGGGCCTTGGAGATGACAGAGCGCTCCCTAGATCGGATGCAATCTGGCGGGATTTGGGACCACCTCGAAGGGGGATTCCACAGGTACTCCACTGACAGAAGATGGTTGATACCTCATTTCGAGAAGATGCTCTACGACCAAGCCATGATGGTGGCGGCATATTCGGAGGCATTTCAGGCGACCAAGAATGAAAGCTATGCTGGGGTCGTCGATGATACGCTGCGCTATCTCTTGGGAAGGATGAAGAGCGCGGAGGGAGGATTCTGCTCGTCGGAGGATGCCGATAGCGAGGGTTCGGAGGGGAAGTTCTACCTTTGGACCGTTGATGAGTTCAGATCGGTGCTGGGGCAGGACGCTGAGCTTTTCCTGAAGGTCTTCGGCCTTGACGAGACTTCCGGGGTCGGAGACTCAGGAGGGCATGTCCTTGAAATGAGAAGACGCCCAAGGGAATGGGCCCATGAGCTGGGAGTATCCGAGGGCGAATTCGTCTCCAGGCTGGAGTCCGCAAGGTCCAAGCTGCGGGCCGCAAGGGACCTTCGGGTCCGCCCCAAGCGAGACGACAAGGTCCTCTGCGATTGGAACGGATTGGTATTGGTCGCCCTGGCCAAGGCTTCACGCGCTCTCGGACGTTACGAATACGCCCTCGAAGGTGAGTCTCTTGCTGACTTCCTTCTGTCAAGGATGAAGGGATCGGACGGTCATCTCATCCACGCCAGGCGGGGCGAAATGACAGTTCCCGCGACGTTGGACGATTATGCTTTCGTAATATGGGGCCTCCTCGAGCTCTACGAATCGACGTTTGAGACCCGACTCTTGAAGGCGTCGCTTTCCTTGGCCAGGGAGATGGTTTCGATGTTCTGGGACGAGACGTCCTCGGGTTTCTTCTTCACGAGCAAGGGCACGGATTATGTGTTGGCCCGTCAGAAGACGTTCTATGACAGCGCCGTGCCGTCGGGGAACTCGGTCGCCGCGTACGCGTTGATGAGGCTTGGACGGGTATCCGGCGATTCCCATCTAGACAGGGTGGCCTTCGAGACGATGGAAGCTAGTTGGGGCTCTGTCGTCAGCGCGCCCGCGGGCCACACAATGCTCCTATCGGCCCTTGACTACTACTTTGGGCCGTCCAGCGAAGTGGTGATCGCAGGATCCCCTCAAGGAGCTGACACGCTGGAGATGGCGAAGGCCGTCAACGGCGCGTTCCTTCCCAATACCATCCTGCTCCTCCATAGCATCGAGGACACGACACTTGAAGGGCTGGCACCATTTGTGTCATCAATGAAGGAAGTCGGAGGACAGGCCACCGCCTACGTTTGTCGCAGCCTGTCATGCCTCCTCCCCACCAATATCCCTAGCGAGATGATGGCAAACTTGGAAGAGCGGATACCCTCAGGTAAGGCCGCTAGTCCCGACCTTGCGAACTCTAGCCGTGCCGAGGGAGACGAGGCGTGAGGTATCTAGTTCGCGTCAGGCGGGCGGAATCACTGGACATACCAGCGGTGATTGGGTTGGCCAGGGAGAAGCTGGCGGACTGTGACCTTCCCCGACATGAGAACTACAGGGTGTCGAGCTCAGCCGTCGAATTCGACCTCTTTGAAGCATTCCCTGAAAGGCTGGATGAGGACATTCGGGCGATTTCCTCCGCGTTGGGCCCGGTCGAAAGCGTCCGGAACCTTAGCGCCTCCGAGCCCGCAAGGGACATCGTCGCCTGCCTAGACCTAGCACAGAGGATGTATTCAGAGGAACGGTACTGGGAGATGCACGAGGAGTTGGAGTCGCAGTGGAGGATGCTCCCCAGGGGTTCTCCAGAGAAGGAGGTGCTGCAGGGTCTCATCCTACTGGCGGCGATTTACGTC
>CAYYVT010000114.1:0-6268 GCA_964475215.1 uncultured Nitrososphaerales archaeon | reverse complement strand
CTACTCTCCAAAGACCGGCGGCGTCACCACTCTGTTTCAAGTCCCCGACACTTTCCTGGTGAGTGGGTCCCTGGTCGTGGACAGCAAGGGAGAAGTGTTCTACTTCATCTCCACGGCGACTGTTTCACACGATTCCTCCGGCAACCCCTACGTTTCACAGTGGAACTACGAGCTCTGCAGGTTCAACGGCCAACAGACGATCCTGTTCATAATCTCCAGCACATCGTACAATGGCGCAGTCGGGTTGACAGGCAGCCTGGCCCTGGACTTCCAGGGGAACCTCTACTTCATGACAAACGGGGACACCACGGTATACAAGTTGCCGGCTGGCTTGACGGCTCCGCAACCGCTGCTGACCTTAACCGATGGTACACTTGATAATGCGATATCGATAGCCTCGTTGGCGACAACCGCGCAGGCCCTGACTCAACTTTATTTCGTCGAGTCCGTCCCCTCCCTTCAGGCTGTTCGGCTGTGTAGGTATGACGTTATCAAGGGCACGCTTACCACAGTGCTGCAGAGGTCGTCAATACTCCAGGGCACGGGCTTCAACGCTGGTGGCATCCCGTACCTGTCCACGAACTCCAGGGGAGACACCTACTACTTGTACAGACAGAGAACGTACATCACGGCCACCCCCGCTTGGGGGTACTTCGAACTCGGCATCGCTTCGGGAGCCGTGCCCAAGATCCTGTATAGCGAATCGACGAGCTTTACCCCTCTCATCTTTTCCCCTGGACAGAACGAAATGCAGGCCAGCCTGACGGGGAACGTGTTCTTCTCACTATGCGACGAGCATCAGTTGACTGCCCCAACGGACTACTACGTATACTGGTTCAACCCGAGCGTGGGGGGTTTCTCTACCATACTCCACTCCACCCTGAACGTATATACCCTTCAACTGGACGGGCAGGGGAACCTCTACTACACCGATTCTACGAGCACTCTCGCTCGAATCAACGCTTAGGATACGTGTTTTTTTCCTTGAATGCCCTCAGCGAGGGCTTGGCCGGGATGGGAACACCGAGATGGGTGCTCTAGCCCTCTCTATTCTTAAGTTCTAAGATTGGTGCTCCGGCCGGGATTTGAACCCGGGTTATCGGCTTTCTCCGGCCTTCGAGCCGCCCCGAGAGGCCGAGATACTTGACCGGACTTTCAGCCATCGCCTTGAAGCGATGTATACTACCGGAGCGCCGTGAAGAACTCCTTTTGGTTCACTCTTTAAGCTTTGCTACGAGGGAAACGTCACGTGCCATGGAGTTAGGTTGGGTGAATGAGCTCTTCGGGCGGCAGGAAGGAAGCACACTCGCAGTTCCGTAAGGGCTTCCATTTCCGACGTGAGGTGGAGACGACTGCCAAGACGGCAACTGATATGGGACTCGCCCATGTGGATGCGGGAATGGGTGTAAGGCAGGAAGGCGGGTTGATCCTATTCAAGGAAGTTCTTGACGGCAAGCTTCACGTCGGAGGCCTTCACCGTCTTGCGACCGGCGTGAAGTGCGAGTTCGACCGCCTGGCGGCCTATCCGCACGCCTATGTCATCCAACGAAGACTTAAACTCGTCCACGGCATCGTCGCTGACCCTGTCCGCCCCCGCCTTCTTTAGAATCCTGTAGATGGCCGCCGACCCGAATTCAACTTCGCTCAAGATTAATCCCGAGAATACAAGCTAAGACATATAATCGGAGGCATTTTAATGTTTATACTAGGCGATGAGCTCGAAATCTGCCGCGAACGTCGACGGCGACATCACTTATGACCTCGTTGATGCCCACGCCCACATTTGGCCCCACGGTGCTCCGGGTGCGGCGGACGACCTTCCCGGCATGCTCATCCTCTTGAACTCAACAGGGATGGATGACATCGAGGCGACCGCCGCCTTTGCAAGATCCCACAGGCGCTCCATTGCCCTTTTCGTAGGCCTCCACCCGAACAGCCCCCATCCTGACTTGGATGCGTTCGATGCTTGGCTCGTGAAGAATGAATCGAGCGTGGTTGGTCTGGGGGAGATCGGCCTTGACGAACGCGCCGACCCCGACCATTCTAGGAAGATCTTTCTCTCCCAGCTTGAACTCGCGAGCCACATTCGGAAACCCGTTTCTGTGCACTCCAGAGGAAGGGCGAGGGATGTGCTCGACCACCTATCGTCATTTGACTTGGCGGTGCACCTCCACTGGTTCCAAGGAACCGAGGCCGAGCTCGTACAAGGAATGGACAGGGGCTATTACTTCTCCTTCGGGCCGCCCCTTCTGTATTCCAAGAGGATGGGGAGGCTATTCATGAAGATGAGACTAGACAGGTTGCTCCTGGAGACTGACTCCCCGGTGAAATACGCCGCCTGCTTCGAATCGCGAGCCTCGGAGCCGTTTATGATCGCGAGCGTGTACTTCAAAGCTGCTTCCCTTCTGGGAGTCAGCCTCCCTGAGCTTGAGCTTTTGATTGGGAGAAACGCTTACCGATTCCTCGGAAGGAGGATAGGGCCTCCGGCCCCTATGAAGTGATGGACGAACCCGGCGTCCCACGGTAGGGCTTTTATAATACCCGATTGACACTGTGGACGAGAGCGAAGAGCCCGTTTGGACAGAGTAAGGCGCATTGCCACTACCCTCATGAAGGAACATCCAGGGAGATTCTCTGCCGACTACGAGAACAACAAGAAGGTCATCGAGGAGGTCTCCTTCTTCCGCTCGAAGCAGCTGAAGAACAAGGTCGTCGGATACATTACTCATTACTATAAGCTCCAGTCCAGGGTGGAGCCTGTTGAGGGGGAGCAGGAGGAGCAATCGCCCGCTCCTGCCGAGCCTGCGGGAGCAGAAAGTGGCTCGTCCAGTTGACTCAAAACCTGACAATCAAACACCGGGGCGTCGTCCTCGTTTTGTCCATCGAGCCACTGGCCAGAGTGCACCCTCACGAAGAGGTCATCCCTGCCGTCCTTGCGTCAATAGCTGCGTCGCTGAGGGCCTCCGGAGCCCAGCTGGATCCCGTAATAGTCGACGACAAGACCGGTGTGGCGCTAGACGGAATGCATAGGGTCGAAGCGCTCAAGGGCATGGGAGCATCCAAGGTACTGACGTGCCGTGTTGACTACTCTAGCGATCTCGTTAAGCTAGGCAGGTGGCTCAGGGCTTATGAAGGAATCAGCAATCCTCTCCTGGAGGACCTCAAGGTCAGGCTGGACCTAACGAGAGTCAGCCGGGCGGAAGCGCTATCGGAGGTGGAGGGATATAGGACCCCCGCGGCTCTTTTCGCACACGGAATGTCCTTCAAATCGCTGATGCCCTTCAGGAGCGTGAGGGAAAGCATTGAGTTGGTGCGAATCTTCGACGAAACCGCTGTGCGAAGCGGCATAAGGCCGAGGATCGTAAGCGAGCTGGAGGCGAAGAGGCTCATCGACGGCGGTTCCTTTGTCTTCGTTCCACCATCGCCGTCCAAAGGAGACGTCATCAGGTGTGGCCTCTCGGGGCAACTCTTCCCTCCTAAGTCGACGCGCCATATGATACCAGCTCGTCCCGTCGGGGTGTCGGTCCCTTTGGAGTGGCTTCTTGACGACCGGATCACCGTCAAGCAAGCGAACAACAGGCTATCCGAGCTCCTTTCCCGCAGCAAGATCATCGCGCTCCCGCCTGGCTCCGAGTACATGGGGCGCCTCTATGAAGAGCCGCTGTATCGATATCGAAGGGAGGGTAGCTAGTTCGATAACGGTCAGGGCCCTAGGAATCGCCAGGAGCTTCATGGACGGGACCGCCAAGGTGAACCTCAGGGACGGGGCATCTGTGGAGGAGCTGCTGCGCGAACTGCCAATCGGCCTTCAGGAGCTAGCGGCCAGGAAGGAATTGACGGTGATCGTAAACGGAGGCGACGTTTCCGCGAAGGGTGGATCCTCGACTTCCCTGCACGACGGTGATCAGATCTTTCTACTTCCCCTGGCGCATGGGGGAAGCCCTCATTGAACGAGCTAGGTCACGGGATTTCGGTGGAGATAGCGACGTACAGAGGAGGGGGAAGTCCCACAGAGGAGCTCCGCGCGTTCAGGAGGGCGGCCAGAGGGGCGCACGTTCAGACCCTTGACGCGGACGCCGTGGCTGGAAAGAGGCACCTTCTCCTCACTCTCAAGCAGACGGTGGAGATGTCAAGATGCGCCCGCCTGCTAGCAGACAAGACGGAGGTGGACTTTCTCCTGAGGGTGGCCGGCACCAAGCAGATAGCCGACGCGGTCAGGGACTCCGGCGCGAAGCCAGCCTCCAATTCGATCATCGTCGTGTTCGGACCTCCTGAATCCGTAAGGCAGGGGATGATGATGATCGGCAGGCTGAAGAGGCTGGTGAAGTCTATCCCGCACGCGCCCGGGAGGAGCGCCGCCGCGAGGGTGGCGCGCCTTAAGCCCGAGTCGGTCGTACACGTTGAAGATGTCGCATCTTACCTGCTCGCCGAAAGGGCGGCACTGCTACACAAGTGAATCAGGTCGAATGCTTTTTAGTGTGAGTTTCGGCTCTGTTGGTACGTAGTCACAGATGAGTATCCAGGAGTTTCAATCGGGGCTGTCGAGCAGGGTCAGGGATGGCAGGGTTCACATAGCAGTCTACGGAGCAGGAAGAGTGGGAGCTACTGTCGCAGCTGCCTGGCTGAGGGCGGGCGCCAAAGTCATCCTTGCAGACATCGACAGAAAGAGGATAGAAACCATAATGGCTGGAAGCTCTCTGTTTTCGGACGAGCCACAGATAGACGAAACCCTGCGCGAAGGTTTCAAGGCGCGCCGATTTGTGGCAACGACTCATCCTGCCCAGGCGGCGGCGATGGCCGACGTAAACGTGGTCGCAGTGCCCGTCGGGCTCAAAGGCGGGCGGGCGGACCTCAGCAGCGTTATGTCCGTCTTCGGCGAAATATCGGCTCGCATGAGAAGGGGCAGCCTTTCAATCCTCGAAACGAGCGTCCCGCCCGGCACCTGCAGAGAAGTGGTCCTCCCCATGCTCGAAAGGGGAAGTGGCCTGAAGGCTGATGAGGACTTCGGTTTCGCCTACTCGCCGGAGCGGATATTCGAAGGCCGTGCGTTGGCTGACCTGGAGGAGAACTACGCAAAGGTAGTCGCCGGCGTGGGGCCGAGGAGCCTCAAGGCTGCTTCCTCTCTGTATTCATGCATAGCCAAGAAGGGCACGATAGAGCTCTCCAACGTTGAAACGGCTGAGGCGGAGAAGCTCTTCGAAGGCGTGTACAGAGATGTCAACATCGCCCTGGCAAATGAGCTCGGCGTCCTTTCGGAGAAGCTGGGAGTGGACTACTGGGAGGCGATGAGGGCGGCGAACAGCCAACCTTTCAGCCATCTCCATCGGCCGGGGCCGGGAGTGGGCGGTGCCTGCATTCCGGTCTACCCTGTCTTCCTCTCGGCGTCGGCGAAATCGCGCCATGCGAAGACGCAGCTTGCCGAAATGGCCAGGAGGCTCAACCGCGCTATGCCTTCTCTAGTTGCCAAAGAGGCCGTCTCTTCGTTGAAGGGGCGCCGAAGACACGTCGCGGTGTTGGGGCTGGCTTTCAGGGGAGACATCGCCGATGACCGAATGAGCCCGACCTACGACCTGTTGAAGGAACTGAAGAGACTTCGCTGCGTCGTCAGGGTCCACGACCCTCTGGTCAGGAGGGAGATGGCAGGGGGCTTCCCCGTCTTCGCCGATCTGGCGGCCGCGTTGAAGGGCTGCCAGCTGGTCCTCCTTGCAACGGACCACCGTGCCTACAGGGACTTGGATTACAAGATGATATCGACGGCTTCGGGGTCCGAACCGCTAGTCTATGATTCAAGAGGGATCCTGGACAGGTCGAAGTTCCCGCCGGGAAAGCTGCTCGTCCTCGGGAGACCTCAGTAGCCTTCGAAGAGACGCTCGCCCAAGACCTTCGGAAGCCCAGCTTCGTAGATTTTGGACGCCGCAGAGCCGATGTCATAGCCGGCCCTGTGAAGCTCGACTTCGACGCCGTCGCCTTCGATGGCGACTATCGCGTAGAAGGCTCCCGAGGAGCCATGGCGGGGCTGTCCCACGCTTCCCGGGTTAAAGACCGTACCTCGTGCCGTTCTCTCCGAAAAGGGGTGATGAGTGTGCCCGAGGGCTATGATGTCGGCGCACTGGTCCTCCAGGTATCTCTCGAAGAGATCCCTATGCGTCACAAGGTGAACGTATTCATTAAGGGGATCATCTGGGCTCCCGTGGACGACGAAGAGCCGGCGTCCCTCCACTTCAAATCTGAGGAACGTTGGAAGCGAAGAGAGGTACTCCAAGTTATC
>CAYYVT010000113.1:0-6592 GCA_964475215.1 uncultured Nitrososphaerales archaeon | reverse complement strand
GAAATGGTCATTCTGGACGACCGCCGGAATGGTCACGGTGATGGTGAGCTGCGGCGCGCCCTGACGGTTATCGTCGCGTCCCTGGTGATGTCAGCCCTTGGCATCGGGCCGGCCCTCGCCCTTATGGATTTCGAGGACTCGTCTGCCGTGGTCCTCCAAGCGCAGTACAGGGACAAGCTCCTCCAGGCCTACGCTTCGGCCTTCGAGCTCAGCCTGCGAAGTGCTGCGATTGTCTACCTCGACACCTACGCAATGTCGATCTCCATCGTAACGGCATCGGGTGAAATAGCGAGTGTCATCTCCGCTGGGCTTGGGGTGGCCTTGGAGAATGTCTCGTTCATCTCTCCCCTGCGGTCCAACCTTGACAGGGTTTCGGCCGGCGTGAGCGCGGCCGCGGACGGCTCGCTCGTCATAGCCTTGTCCGCTCAATTTGAAGTCTCAGACTCCTACGGGGACTCCCTCTCAGTGCAGTACTCCGCCTCACTCCCCTACGGGCTCAAGATATTGGGCGCATCATCCCTGGTGTTGTCGCAGAACGAGCTTTCCCTCGAGAAGCTGTCTTCGATGAATGGTTCTTCCCTTGAGGGCATTTCGGCCCTGAACGGGTCGCGCATCGATGGAGCGACAGGGCTAACGGTCGTCACCCGCCTATTCGCTTCTCAGCCCGGCTCGGTCGAGCTGCTTACGTTTGTAGTAGACGGTGGGAGTTGTCAGGCGCTTTCCGGGTTTTATTCCTACGTGGTCGAGCTGGACGTGGTCGTCCCCTTGAGCTGGTCTCAGTAGTCCGTCTGGATGGGCGTTGGCGATACGCGTTCGGTGCCTCCCCGGAGGAGCGGCCTGAACTTAGCCGTCTGCTCTCTGACGGTGTACTCCGAGACGCCAAGGAACTCCGCTGCGGCCTTCTGCGTAAAGACCCTCTTCCTTCCTTCTTCGGAGGTTAGTGCATCTTCGGCCATGTACAGCAACGTCGCCGATACGGCTACCGGGTTGTAGCCAGAGAAGGAGTCATGACCCAAGGCGGCCATCAGAGAGGATGACCTCTTGAGCAGCGCCGCTTCGTACTTGATGGGGTTGAGCCGGCACATCCGTATACCGTCCTTGACCGGCGGGCTCATGAGCAGGTTCCTGGTGGCGTCCTTCAGGTAGTCCTCCGCCCTGACCCTGCCACGTTCTAGGGGCGCAGTCGTGGCTATGGAGATGAGCGAGGTCAATTTCACCTTATGCCCCATAAGCGCCAGGTTCTTGGCGACGACCTTCCAGCTGACGGTGCTACGCCCCACCCGGCGTGCCGCCACGATGACGCAGTAGGCGGCTAGGGTGGGAAGGCTGCCCTTTTTGACGCGCTCCTGCCGCAGCCTGACGGAGGCCATGTGCTGCGCGTCGAGGATCGCCTTCCTTGGGAGGTTTATGGATTCGCCCAGCCTTGCCACCATGTCCAGCACATAGGTCTGGGTCTTCTGAGTGGGGGTCTTCAGGCCGAAGTCGGACAGGGTCTTCATGTACGCGGGGGTGGAGAACTCGAAGTCCAGGCCAGAGTAGCCATTCACAGAAGAGGAGCCACTGGACCCTAGGAAGCTGCCCAGCTCCACCTCTTTCAGGTCGGTCAGCGAGCCCTCCTTGAGGCGGAAGGTTGGTTCCCCGACGTCTACATGGGCGGGCACGGCGCCGCAGCTCCTGCAGACCCACTCGCCTTCATATGAAATTATGTCCCCTCCGCAGACGTCGCAGGCGGACACCCCGCTGGTATATGTCATGGTCGATCCTAGGTGGAGGTGCGTCTAGGGGTATTCTCCCTGATGGGTTGCCTCCATGGTCGTGGTAGGAGGAGCCATGCCGTTGTCGCCCTCCGCCGCACGCTGACTCAGGGTCGTCGAGCAGCGCTGCGACGACGAGACGTTTGGAACACTTTCAAAAGTTCGGGGGAATCCCCCAGGAACGGGAGAAGCAAGGAGGCCTTGGCCGCCTCGACCGACGTCAAGTTCATAGGGACGCGAGCGATTAGTTCGCCCATGCGGCCAACAGACGGAGGAGAACGATCGTGAGAATAGCCGTCCCACGTGAACGGTCGGCATCGACCGTCGAATGGTTCGTCTCCATGGTGACCTCTCTGGTCGCCGTGTTCAGCGTCATCGCTTCTATCTACTACTACTCGATGACCTTCTGTCCCCCCGTGACGGTGATGACGGGTCTCGCTTGTGTCCTGAAAGCGGATGCGATGGCTCCGAGGGCGGAGATGTGGCTCATCATCGCCGGGGTATTCGGCCTGGCGGGAGCCCTTAGCTACCCCATGAAGCGGCTCGGGGGCGCCTCCTTCACAAGGGCGCGACTGTTCAAGCCCAGCTCACTCGAGGGGGAGGCCACCGGCTGGAAGGCCAGGCTTTTCGTTCCTCTCCTCCTTGCGGGCTATGCTGCTCTGCAGCTCACGGAGATACTCTTCGTGCCGGGGGGGAACAAGCCCTACAGCGACCCCCAGGCCTTCTACATCCCGGCGGCGCTCGACATCCTCTCGGGGACGAAGTGCAGCCCCTCACCCTACTCTTCGACATGCAACTATGAGCACCCACCCTTGGACAAGCTCTTCCTGGCGCTTTCGATCAAGGTCTTCGGCCAGAACTTCACGGGTTACTCGATTTTTCCCCTCCTCTTCGGGGCGGGAAGCCTCCTCCTGACCTACGGCATCGCCCTGGAGGTGTCAGGCCAGAAGGTAGCGCGCTACGCCGCCATCTTCCTCCTCATCGACGGAACCTTCCTCGGCATCAACGATCAGGCGTGGACGGACGTGCCCATGGTCTTCTTCGGCCTCTTCGGTGTTTACGTCCTCCTCAAGGTCAGGAACAAGCGTCAGCTGACGTGGGCTGCCATCTCGGGAGCCCTCCTAGGGCTTTCCATCCTTTCCAAGGAGACGGGCGTGCTCTTCGTCGTCGCCGCCATTGCCTGCGCCCTTTGGTTGACCCGTAACATCACAGTAAAGAGGCTAGTCGTCCTGCTCGGGGTAACGGCCCTGGTGGCAGCCGGGGGCCTGCAGATCTACGATATGCTGCTGACCCCGTTTCCCACCTTCATCGCCCACATCCAGTACATCCTGCATTACAACTCCCTCATCGGACTCCCAGGGTGGCCTCAGGAATCCTGGCTTCCCTTCCTGGGCAAGTCCGTCGTCCCACTCGCCTGGCTCATCTTCTACCCTCCCTTCGGCTTTATCTCCACCATGCCCGAGGAGTGGCTCCTCCTCGCCTCCCTTCCCGCCGTGCTCTATCTCATAGGATGGAAGTCGAGCTCCCTCAGCGAGCTGGAGAGGCGGACGATACTCTTCATTCCGCTGTGGCTGGCCTCCACCTATGCCTTCTACTTCTTCGCACAGCTCTTCAGGTCCACTTACCCTTTTTACATGATCCAGATGCTTCCGGCGGCCGTGATCGCCGACGGTTGGATGATGACGAAGTTCACCCGTCCGATGAAGATATTGTTCATCCTCGGCTGCCTTGGTTGGCTCTACGTCTTCTTCCCGATGAGCTCCACGGCGATACCGGTTCTCACCTACGTAAGCAAGTGGATCTCCTGCGTCGGCTCAGCCTGCCCTGGGGGTATATAGGATGCTATGCGTCCCGGGGCGGGGCACAGTCCCGCCCTGACCCTGGCCCGCTGCCGCCTACGTCTCCGAAATTATTTATATAGACTGCACCGGAAGCACTAGGAGAATGTCAGTAGTTCCAGCCCGAAGGTTTGTTGAGGAGTTGGGCACCTTCGCCGGCCGCAAGGTCCAGGTGGAGACCGTCGACGGAAGGAAGTACGAAGGGATCCTCCTCGGCATAGCGGAGAACCTCTCACTGGTCCTCAGCGGCCTTGAGGGTGGAATGTACAAGGTCGCGCTTAACGGCTCCCAGATAAAGGAGATCAAGCTGGTTGAGAAGCCCTTCGACCTCAAGACCCTAGCCGAGTCAATCAACAAGGTCTTCCCGGGCCTCGTGAGGCTTCGGGAGGACATCGGCGCCATCATCGTGATGGACAAGATCAAGGTGACGGAGAGCGGCGTCGTCGAGGGGACAGGCCTCAGCGCGGACAGGGTCCGCCAGGTCTACGACGCATACTTGGTGACCTTGAAGAAGAGCGAAAAGCAGGCCTGAGCTGTTGTTCGAGGTCAGGGACACAGATCTCGCCGCCAGGCTCGGCAGGCTTTCCATTGGGGGGAGGACCCTCGAGACCCCCGCCTTCCTCCCCGTCGTCCATCCCGTTCGACAGGAGGTCCCCTGCTCGAGGCTCAAGGAGATGGGGTTTGATGCGGTCATCACTAACTCCTATATCACAAGGAAGCGCTACGGTGAGAGTGCCATCAGCCGAGGGATACACTCCATAATCAGCTACGATGGCATCGTGATGACCGACTCGGGGGGCTACCAGGCCTTGATCTACGGAGGGGTGGACGTGGACCCCGTTGCCCAGGCTGAGTACCAGAGGGACATCGGGAGCGATCTCGCCGTCATATTGGACCTCCCAACGGGATACCCTGCCTCCAGGCGCCGGGCGCTCCTCACGGTCAGGGAGACCCTGAAGGCGGCTAGGAGGACCCTTCCGGTCCTCTCGTCCAAGCCGCCTCTCTGGGTGGGGCCGGTGCAGGGAGGGGCTCATCTGGACCTGGTGAGAAAGTGTTCGAAGGAGATCGGGGCGATGCCGTTCGACGTTAGCGCCATTGGGTCCCCCGTGGAAGTGATGAACGGCTACGACTTCGACGTGCTGGCCTCCATAATCACTGCGGCGAAGAGCACGCTCCCGGTGGAGAGGCCGGTGCACCTTTTCGGAGCGGCCCATCCCCTGACGATCTCCTTGGCGATCGCCCTGGGCTGCGATCTCTTTGATTCGGCTTCCTACATCCTGTTTGCAAAGCAGGATCGTTACATGACCCCCTATGGCGTTCGACACCTCTCTGAATTGACCTACCTCCCCTGCTCCTGTCCAATATGTTCGGCCAGCACCCCGAAGTCCCTCTCCTCGACGCCGAAGGTCGAGAGGACTCGAGAGTTGGCGACCCACAACCTCTTCGTGCTCAAAGCCGAGGTCATGGCAGCAAAGGAGGCCATTAAGGAGGGCCGCCTTTGGGAACATGTCGCCCTCAAGGCTAGGAGCCATCCCAAGCTGCTATCCGCCATGGAAAGTCCAGGTGTAAAAGACATGGTGGAGGTAGGGACCCCCGTGACCAAGCCCAAGGCTCTCCTGCTCTTCGATGGCACCGACTATGAGAGGCCGGAGCTGGAAAGGTTCAGGTCAGGGGTGAGGAAGGTCTGGTCTCCCAAGCACAGGAAGCTAGTCGTGCTCTGCCTTCGAAGCGTGAGCGAGCGGTTCTTCGTAAGCGTCCCACATATGTTGAGAATTGGAGAGGAGAACGGCCTGTCGCTTGCGGTCTTCAGGCCCTTCTATGGCCTCGTCCCTCTTGAGATTTATCAGACGTATCCCGCCTCACAGGCCGTCATTCCCTCATCTCTGGATGAGGAAGTCCTGCGCCTATCCGTCGCTGAGTTTCAGATGTTGGTGGGGCAGTTCAAGGATGAGGAGGTGACCATCCTATATGACGAGGATCGCAGAATCGCAGCCAAGCTCGCACGCTGTTGCAGAGCGAGGATGATGCGAATCGGGCCGAGGTACGTGGCAGAAATCGAAAGGCTCGCGCCGAGCCTAAGTGTACATTGAGTCGCCCGTCCGCTTGTCGATGCTGGGCTCCTCCCTGACGTTATCGGACTCCATGACCTCAGCTCCCTTCATCAGGGCTGATGTATCTATCGTGAAGCCGTAGTACTCCGAAATCAAGGAGATGGCGGCGGAGGCGGCCCTGGGGTCAGCCCTTTCCGTCGAAGCGTAGGACAGTATGGCGTACGCTGGGAATCTCATGGCTTCAAAGTAGTTCAGGAGTATAGCCACGGGCCCCACGATGACGTGGTCGTCCTCCAGAACGACGGACTCCGCGAGCTTCCCCGTGGGGGTAAAGGATGATGTGTGGACGATCCTGTGCGACGAATCGTCGACCTTCAGCGACGCGTCGAGGCCGCCGATGAGCGCGACCTCCTTGAACCCAGCCCCCACCACCCATTGCGCTAGCTCTCTGTAGAACTTGACCTCGAAATCCCGGTAGAGCGGGACGTCGATCTTGAGGAATACGAGGTCGCCCTTCCTGGCGAGCTCATGAGGGGTGGTCAGCTTGCTTCCCTGCATCGCTGCAACGGGAGCGATGTATTCAGAGTCTATGAAGGCTGCCCTTTCGACCTTGAGCTGCTGGATGAGGTATTTGACGGACCAATACCCTGTGGCGCCGATCCCATGGAATCCCGCGATCAGGGTGCACCCATCGAACCTGATCCCTTTCGGTATGACTTCCAGCAAGCCCTATCCCCCATAAGGTTTAAAGACCCTATTGAAAAATGTGGCTATAAGGCCAGTGAAACGACTTGCAGGTGAGAGTTCTGGGCGCCGCCAACGAAGTCGGCCGGTCCGCCATCTTCTTGGAGTCAAATGGCACCCGCCTCCTACTTGATTATGGGGTCAAGCTGGCCAGGGAGCCCGAGTTCCCGATGCACGTCCGACCCAAGGACGTGGACGGGGTCGT
>CAYYVT010000112.1:0-1955 GCA_964475215.1 uncultured Nitrososphaerales archaeon | reverse complement strand
GTAGTTGTCCCACCTCCCGGTCACGGGATCCTCAAAGTCGTAGAACTCCCTCGGGAGGTTGACGACCCATGCAGGGCCCTTCAGCTCGGCCGGGAAGGCTTCCTCCCAGGCCTTTCCGTAGCTTCCCTCCAGTTCCTCCCTTTCGAAGACGGGGAACCTCACCCTTGGAACCATGATGCGATCGATGCCCCCCAACCGGGCTAGGGTCTCGGACATCTCATCGCGAAGCGACGAGGTGAGGGCGAAGATGGCCCTCTCGACCAAGCGCATCACCTCGTCCGAAGAGGAGTCCCTTATCTCGAAATCAAGCTGGTTGAATTCGTATACGTGCCTCCCGGTCATGGAACGTTCTCTCTTCTCGATCCTCATGTTGGGAGATATGACGAAGATCTTGGGGGCGAGCAGCGAGGCTGCCACCAACTTGTGAACTATCATCGACATGGTGGCCCTCACGGGCTCTTCGTAGATCTCCATTTCGAGCCTCTTCTCTATAGAGGCTCCGGGGTCTGGCCAGAGCGGATCTGTGCACTTCGACAAGATTACGGGCAGGAGCCATTCAAACCCCTCCGCCGTGAAGAGGCGAGTGAGAGTATAGATGGAATGGGTCATGACCGCGGCGATGTCCGACTTCCTCCGAAGGTCGTCGGCCGACAGCGTTTCAAGAGAACCCACTCCGCTGGCTTCAGCGAGGCTCTGAGATGTATCCATGGTCGCTCCGAGTCGCTCACCGGGATAAAAGCATAATGCCTGCACGGGTGGCATTATGTTGGGATAAAAACCATAAATAACGGTCTTCGCCAGCAACATGCCAGATGATGGACGACATAGACTGGAAGATACTCTCCATGCTCATGGCGGACGGCCGACGTTCAGTGGTGGAGATGGCCAAGGAGCTGGCCATGCCAAGGGCGACGGTGCAGGAGAGGGTGAAGAAGCTGGTGGACGGAGGGATCATCAAGAAGTTTGCCGCCGTGCCAGAATACTCGAAGATAGGAAAGGAAGTGGTAGCCTACGTTCTCGTTTCGTTCACCCGGGAGGGCACCTTCTCACAACGCAAGCTCGCCGAGGAAATCGGGCTCATTCCCGAAGTCCACGAGGTCTCCCTGATTTCGGGTGAGTGGGACCTCATCCTGAAGGTGAGGGCCTCCTCAGTGAAGGAGATCGGCTCGCTCGTGGTGGACAGGCTCAGGATGATGACCGGCATCGAGAAGACCCAAACCTGCATCTCCTTCCAGGTCATGAAGGAGACCCCCTAGGTCGTCCCAGCCTTTGGAAATTCATACATGGTTAAAGAGAGGGTATTTCGCATTCGGCCGATGAGCGCATTACGCTGGACGGCAGTGCTCCTCCTGGTGGTCCCCGGGATCATCCACATCTACTACGGCGCGGTCGATGCCACCACCTTCGGCAACATCTACGGATTATCCTACACGAACTGGTTCTACATCATGGGCCTGATCTACTTCGTCGGAGCCGCAATCATAGCAGCTAACATCATGCCCAAGGTATTCGAAGCCCTTGCGGCACTGTACGCGGCCATACTGATAGTCATATACATCCTGCAGGACGCAGGTTCTTCCGGAGCCATCGGGTACGCCGACAAGGCCATCGAGGTGCTGCTGATCATAGTACTGCTTGTGCTCTTGGTGCAGAAGCCGAAGCCCAAGCCGACGGCGCAGTAGCCCCGACCAGACGGCGCCTGTCGCCCGCCAGACTACGGGATACGCCAAGCCGGTTATGTGAAGGCAGGCGCGGAACGCCTTAAGAGCTAGAGGGCCGGACGAAGGTCGAGTTGGCCTTCTGCAAGAATTGCGGAAAGGAGCTTCCAAGCAACGCGAGGTTTTGCCCTTCATGCGGGGCCCCTGTCGGCGAAGCGGTGTCGGCGCCGGCAGAGAACCGCAGGTCCTTCGACGTCGGCCCGAAGCCCAGGGTCGTCGTGGCCAGCTTCGTCCCGG
>CAYYVT010000111.1:0-44085 GCA_964475215.1 uncultured Nitrososphaerales archaeon | reverse complement strand
GTGCAGAGACGACGGGGATGAGACGGTCCGCGTCCAACAGCCGCCCTGTGGCGACCAGGACCCTGTACGCCGACTCCAGCGGCGCTCCATATTCCCCTTCGTATGCCCTTTCCTCCCAGCGGGTGAGGTGCAATTCACAGTTGGTCGGCTGAGCGACCCACTTAAGACTTGCCGTGGCTTCAGCCTGTGCGTCTAGGGCTCGAAATCTGCTGGGAGCCGATCGGTTGGTCGGGGCTACGGTCACGACCTGGCTCAAGGGAAATCCACTTGTCACGCCAAGTCGAGCAGCCAACCCCCCGAACCAGGTCGAGAGGGCTGACTCTGCGCAAGCTGTAGGCTCTCTTGCAGGGATCTCATAAGCGGCCGACGATTGCACTGCAAAGACCGAGATCTGAAGGAAGGAATGGAAGGGATTCCCCGTGAGGGCGGTACCTGCGGTGGACCCCGCAAAACATTCCGATGAACGATTTTCGGAACCGCCTACGGCTTCAATAGGGAAGGATAGAAGTACTTCTTCTTCCTTCTGGCCCTGGCGTCGTCCCACCGAGCAAGGATAGGGAGTGCCCCGTTGGCCACTTCGATGGCGTCGGCTATCCCGGCGCCGGCAACGAACTCGTTGCTATCCCGATTCGCGAGCACCGCGTAGACTGCACCTGCCCGTGCCCCATAGAGGCCCGAGAGGGTGAAGATCGTCGAGGATTCCATTTCGAAGTTCAATATTCCCGCAGCCTTCGCGTCGTCGAGAACGTGAGAGGAGGCGTGAGTGACGTACCCTTTGAAGCCCGGTCGGCCTTGGCCCGGGTAGAAGGAGTCCGTGCTTGCGGCGACGCCCACATGGTACCTCTTCCCGAGGCGCTCCGCCGACTCGATCAGGGCCTGGAGTACTTCATAATTGGCCATGGCCGGGTAGCCAGGCCAGACATATTGGGCGCTCGTTCCATCGAGGCGCGCAGAGCCCGAGCTGATTACCACGTCGCCGACCCTGACGTCCTTCTGAATCGAGCCGGTTGAGCCCACCCGGATGAAGGTGTCGGCCCCCACTCGAAGGAGCTCCTCGACCGCAATGGCGGCTGAAGGTCCGCCTATGCCGGTGGAGGTGCACGTAACGGCCACCCTGCCGATGTATCCGGTGTGGGTGACATATTCACGGTGCCTTGCGACTTCGCGATGGCGGCTCCAGCCTCTGGAGATAAGGGGGACGCGCCCAGGGTCCCCTGGAAGTAGGACATATCGGGCAACATCGCCCGGCTTGCACTGGATGTGATACTGGACGCCTGAGGAGCCTTCTGGCCGGCTGGCCGACAGGACATTCTTTCCCATTCCCCACGACCCTTCAGTGATGACTCGGAACCGGACTTAAATGCTTCGCAGATGACGCAGGAGGCCGTTAGGCGAAATAGTTTTTTATATCCGGCTCGTATCGGTGGCTCGACGCACAATGATGGTCCCACTCTCGATATTCGACGATCTCACCCACCTGATATCCGGAAACATAGGGAGTCTGCCGTCCATAGTGGTGATGGCCATCCCCTTTATCGTTGGATTGATCATAGGCTACATAGTGAAGCGGGTGCTCAAGATCGGACTGATTCTTGTGGTCATCGCGCTCGTCGCCGCCTACTTCGGTTTCATAAACCTCAGCGGGGTGGCTTCGCAGGTCCAGAGCCTAGTTACGAAGTACGGGCCAATGGCCAATACCTACGTTTCACTGTTCTTCGGGGTCATACCTCTAGGCATCGGCTTGGTACTTGGCTTCCTCATTGGGTTCATCTTCACATAGATTGAGCGGCCCACGGACGGCTTTTTCTGCATCCCTGAACCTACGTGGCGTAGCAGATCGGAGCTAGCCGCCGTAGTGCTCATGATAGTGCTTTACCGGCGTCAGGGCGTTGCGTGCCGACGCCGAACCCGCATCAAGCTCGTGACCTTCCGAAACCTAGAACACTTCGTCAAAACTGCTGTCACATTGTTGGCGACTAGCTTGCTGACGTGGGCGCCCCCATCTGGATCTTGTCATCCAAGTCCAGTTCGGGCCCTATGCCACGCGGCGAAGCTGCGTCTAATACAGTCGTAGAGACGGTCATCGGAGGTCTTGCATCGAGAGCTCGAAGAGGGGGACCAGCATTTCGTCAGCCGTTAACCCAGAATGAGCCCCTTTGTGAGTGTACATGCTGTTCGCCTTGAAGGGATAGAAGATGGCCCTTCCAGCCTTCGAGAGCACAATCACGTCCCCCGCTCTGTCCCGGAGCTCTCTCCGCGGTTTGCCCGGGCCGAAGAGTCCCTGTTTCAATGCCTCGTCGACGGTGATGGTTTGATAGGAGTCCCCGAACCTAGTCGATAGGCGCTCTGCTATCTTCGCCTCCTTGCCACTCTTCACATGGAGAAATGCCGTCCTTGAGTCGCCGGTAGGAGGTATGACTAGCATATCCATGAATTTCTCATCGGCCGACGTGTCGAAGATTCCGCCTTCCTCGATCTGGCTCTGCCCATGGTCTGCCGTCAGAAAGAGGAGCGTATCCTCCTTTGACTTCTTCGACAGACGCTGCAGGAACTCCTCCTGCATGGAGAAGAAGAAGTTCCGAATCTCCGCCATTGTTTCTTCACTCCAGGGTCCGAAGCCGTGGGATGCGCCATCCACGATGGGCCAGTAGACGAAGATGTACTTCCGGAGGCCAGCCTGGCCCTCCAGTAGCCTTCTGAGGGCAACGAACATGTCCCCCACCTCTATGTAGCCCAGCGTCGCGGCACCTGCCTGGGTCAGCCTTGAGAGGCCCGATCCCAAGATGTAGCCTTTGGTCAGGACGTACGGATGCACACCCTCACGGCCTAGTCGTTCGAAGAGGGTGGGCGCCCCGAGGAAGGTGTCCGGGGAGATCCCCTTGTCGAATAGTGACTCATCCCTGGACGAGTTGATGATCTTGAAGTCGAGCATGTTGGCGATGGCGCCGATCTCCTTGAGGTACATGCTGTAGCCCAGGATGCCGTGCTGGGCCGGGGACATTCCCGTGCTGATCGTAGTCATCACGGTGGAGGTCGTCGACGGAAAGGCGGTCGTTATCGGCAAGGGCGGGGAACCGGCCCATAGGCTCTTCAGATGCTGGCTCTTGTCTACAGCGGATTTCATCAGGTTCCACCCAAGGCCATCCATCAGGATGGTGATCACGGTCGAACAAGATGACTTGGAGCGCCGCAGTCTGCTATTCAGGATGGGCATCCCCGACGTGCGGCACCCCAGGAGAGAAGCGATGGTCGAGGGCAGGTTGGACACCCCGAAGCCACGATAGTTTGGCCGGATGAAACCCTCCATCAGTTGATCCTCGGTCAACTCCTTCTCGACGTCCTCGCTTCCAGGCACGGCTCTGTCGGCTTAGGCACGGCGCAGGACATAGTTACGGCTTTGCTGTCAAAATTGGCGCCGGGAGAGGGATTTGAACCCTCGAGGCCTTTGCAGGCCACAGGCTTCCTGACCTAGGGCTCCAGGCATGGGCTTCGACGTGAAGCTGCCCCCTACCAGGCTAGGGTACCCCGGCTCAGCCTATAGCTGAATTTCCGCGAGTTAAAAAAGGTGGCTCCAGGCAGCTAGGGGGCTCCCTGCGCCACTGGAGGCTGCGACGTCTTCCAGCCCTTGGGATACGTCCCGGAGGGCATGACGACCCTCTCGACGACGCAGGCTACCCCCTTCTCCGATTCGTAAATCTCATCGAAGGACATCTTGGCGTTGGCCAGGGCCACTATCTCCGCCTTCTCAGTGTAGATGACCACCGGGTCATTTCTGGCTATCCCGCGCGAAGCCCTGGCGACGCCGGGCACGGTGAGCGTGGCACCGTGGCATATGGCATCGACGGCCGAGTCCTTCACCGCCACCCCCTTCATGTGAGTGAGGGCTGCCTCGATGGGCCAGACGCACTGGCGTAGGGGGGCGTCGTCCGAATTCTCCTTGTACGATGTGGCGGCCAGGGACAGCTCGTGCAGCCTCACGAACCCTCGTGCCTCACTGAGGTCGCTCACCTTCGTCCTCCTCAGCTCGATCAGGGAAGCGCCGACGCCGAGGACCTCTCCCATGTCGTAGACGAGCTTCCTTACGTAGGTGCCCGCTTGGCAGAGAACCCTTAGGAGCACCAGGTTTCCGTTCCTCTCGACCTGTTCGAGCTCGTAGATGGTCCTGACCCTCCTCACTCTTTTCACGCTTGAACGCTCGGGTGGCTTCTGGTAGAGGTCTCCCTCGAACTCGCTGATTACGGAGTTCAGGTCGAACTCGGCCACGGGGTTGTGAAGCCGCATGACGCCGTAGTACTGCTTGGGGCCAAGGAGGAGGGTCGAAAGGGCCTTCGTGGCGTCCCCGAGGGCGATGGGGAGGAGCCCGGTGGCCGGCGGATCCAACGTGCCGCTGTGGCCCGCCCTTGCCGCGCCCAGCATCTGGCGGACCCAGGCGACCACCTGGCTGCTCGTCTGGCCCGCGGGCTTGTCCAGAGGTATCAGGCAATAGTTCAGCAGGTCAGGGATGGCTCGCTGATCCGGGAAATGGCCGTAGGAGCCCTCCGAATCCTCGGAGACGACTTCGAGCCCCTTGAAGATCGACTCCCTGAGGGCGCTCAACGAACGAACGACCTACCTGTTGAGCAGCTCGGCGTAGAGCTTGACAACTTCGCTGACCTTCTCGGCCTCGATCTCCTCCGTATCGACGACCAGATGGAAGACGGACAGGTCCCTGTCGAATTCGTACCCATAGAGCTTCCTGTAAAGCTCGGCGTTCTGTGAATCTCGGACGTTTACGACCTTCAAGGCCTGCTCGAAGGTCAGGGAGTCCCTTCTGGCCATCCTCTCAGCTCTGATCTTCTTGGAGCCCTTGAGCCAGACCTTCGTCCCCTCCTTGCAGATCCAGGGGAGGGCATAGCTGGTTATCACGTAGCCGCCCTTCTGCGCCAGCTTCTCGAGTTTCTTGTCGACCTCGAGGTCGTACCTGGGGTCACCGCTTCGTTCGAGGAGGAACTTCCTGCCCGGAGGGGTGTCCCACCAATCCTCTCCCCCGACTTCGTAGCCCTTCTCGATGGCAAGCTCCTTCAGAAGGTCGCCCCCCGAAACGTACTTGACGGGAAGCTTCGTGGCCAATAGCCTCGCAACGGTCGTCTTGCCCACTGCGGGAGGACCGGAGAGAACTACGGTGTCCAAGGCCCATGACCTATGGGTTTGTTCCCAGGGCGCGAGCGATCATGAGGTTTGAAACGAGCGACACGACGAAGTACCAGGTGATGAAGTTCATGTAGCCCAGGGGGCTCGTTGCGGACACCTTCACCGCCTCCAAGTAGTGCCAGTTGAGGAGGTCGAAGGCGTAGGGCGACACGGCGGTGTGTGTCGCGTAGCCGACGACCAGGCCCAGGACCGTCAGGACCCCGAGAAGAGGGAACATGAAGATCATGCTCACCTTCAATCGCACCGACTGGGTCTTGAGCATCTTCTCCTGAGCGACCCTCTGCTTCTTCTTCGCCTTGTCGATCCGGGATTGGTCGCCCGACTTCAGGGCCTCTCTGTATTCCTTCATTACTTCGTTTGACTCGGCCCTTACCGCCCTTTCGGCCTGGACGTCCACCTTCATCTTCGTGACGATGTTAGTAAGGAGGCTCAGCGCGATGGAGACGCCCAGCATGAGCAGGGTCACGTCAGGGATGCTCTGGAACCAAGCCGTCATTATTTGTTCAACCTCTGGTCAGGAGCCCGGGTTGAGGGAACCCAGGAGGTCCTTGACTGCTTCGTCCGACCGGTTTTCCCTGTTATTAACTATTGTCATCGTAGCCCCGGTGGTGGCCGCGGCCACCACGAGGAAATCTTTCGAAAGAGCTAGCTCTTCGTTCACGTCGTCCTCGGCTTCGGAGTCACGGGACCTCGAGGGATCCTTCGACCTGCGGCCTACGATCTCGCTCACTGGGGCCTGCACGAGCACTATGCGAGTGGGCTTGAGGAGCTGAAGGACGTCAAGGGGGAGGCCCGGGAAGTAGCCTTCAGGCGTCTTGATGAAGAAATGGGTGTCGACGAAGACCATCTCGTTCTTGAGCTCAGATATCCTCCTGGCTGCCTTCAGCTGGAGCTCCTTCTGATCCGACACCGGGAGCTTCCTCATCTGGTCCCTGTCCTTGACACCCATCTTCTGCGCTTCGTCGAACATGAAAGAGCCCAGGGTCACAACGACCGCGTCGTGGCCCCTCTTCTTGAGCTCTTCCACAGCCTGGGTGATCACGGTGGTCTTGCCAACTCCGGGAAGGCCACCGGCTACGATACGAAGGCTACCTCGCAATGAGTCCACCCAGCCGGGGCATGAGGCTCTCCACCTGCTCCTTGAGCAGCATCTGGTAGTACTGCAGTATGATGTCTATCATCAGCAGTAGGCCGATCCCCGAGCCGAATACCCCTAGTATGTTCGACACTCCTGACAGCAGGCCTACGATGATCCCGCCTAGGACGGTGACAGCCGGGATGTACTTCTGAAGGACGACCTTCACCGTAGAAGTCGTGCTCCTGAACCCGGGCACCTGCACCTGGGCATCGAGGAGGCTCTTGGCGGCCTTGTCGGCGGACATGCCTCCCAGCTCCACCCAAAGCTTGGCGAAGAGCACGCTGAACACGACCCAGAAGGCGAGCGAAGTCACCACTGTGAGCGGAGCTGCCGCTGCGGCGGACAGGGAGCTAGGGGAGGACAGATAGAACAGTAGCCCGCCCTCAAGCTGCGGGCCGGTTTGGCCCAAGGTAGTGTTGGCAGGCACATAGTAGGCTATCGAATTGATGAAGGCGTTGTTGCCGAGGGCGTTGAAGCGGGAATACAGAAGGAGGGAGAAGAACTGGAAGTTGGCTATGAGGGCCCCGACCAAGATTACGGGGATGTTGGAGACGTACAGGAGCTTGATCGGATAGACTCCGGCGAAGCCCTTGTACTTGGTCGAAGTCACAGGGACCTCAATCCTTATGCCCTCGAGGTAGACGATTACAAGGAGCACGCCCACTGTAGCTATCAGCGAAATGAGGCCGGGATAGCTTCCCCTGTAAAGCAGCTCAGAGAAGTCTCCGGTGACGGTGGCGTTGATCAGGTATGGGAAGAACCCATAGTAGACGGGCGAGGCAATAGGGCTGAAGAAGCTGAGCATGAACCTCAGAGCTACGCCTGCACAGATGAAGAGAGAGATGCCGCTGCCTATCCCCCAACCTTTCTGTATCATCTGGTCAAGGAGGAAGACCATTATGCTCGCCCCGATCAGCTCTATGATTACGATGACCGTCGTCAACAGGGGCAGGTTGCCCAGGTAGCCGCTGAAGACGTAGAGGGTCGCTTCGCCAATTATGAATATGAAGGTAAAGACCTTGTTGAAGGCAGAGAAGACCGACCTGTCCTCAGGCTTGGAGAAGTCCAGGTGTATGAGCTCCGAGCCCACAAGCAGCTGAGAGATAAGCCCCGCGGTGACGATGGGGCCAATCCCCAGCTCCATCAAGGAGCCCTCGGTTGACGCGAAGATGACACGTAGGGCCGTGGGCGTGTTGCTCTGACCGATGGTGGAGACCCCGTAGAGAGGGATCTCCGACATGACGAGGAACATGACCAGAGCTATGGCGGTCCAGATGAACTTCTCATTCAGAGATGGAGAGCGAGTGGGCTTGGGGACCTCAGGGAGAACAGAGGCTGCGCCCTTTATGGCGTCCCCAAGGGCCAAGCCTCAGCTAGGCCTCCTTGATCTTCCCGCCCGCGCCTTCGAGCTTGGACTTCGCTTGCTTTGTGAACCGGGGCACGCTGACCAGGTACGCCGTAGCTACATCGCCGCCACCCAAAAGCTTGTCGATGCCCAGCTTCGTCAGGTCGAGGTGTGGCAGGCCCTCCGTGGGGCCGAGCTTCCCCTGTTCCGCGAGCTTAGCATAGAGGGCGTCGAGGTCCCCCACGCTTATCCAGGTGTGAGTTTCGACGGCCGTGGGGTTGACGAACCCATGAACCCCGAAGTAATCCGGGGCGTAGGTGGTGACCCAGCTCCACTTGAACTTGTGGAGGCCGGCGTGGCCCCTTCCCCCCGGATGTTTCCGATGCTGGCTGATCTGACCATATCCGACGGTCCGGTGGCCTCTCATCCTTCTATGTTTTCGCTGCCTGGTGGGCAATCAACAAACACCTTATCGCCATATTCTTAAATCATTCGCTCCACGAGCTTTGGAAGCTCAGGGTTCTCGGAGAGCATGCCGCCGGCGCCATAGTGCTTGTTGGTGCTCCGTCCAAAGCCCCTGAGAGGCGGATGAAGCCTGAAGAAGGGCTTCAGGCCCTCGAGCTTGCGGATATCCGCCGACCCGTCGGCGATCCTGCCGGCCAAGTCGCTGATGTCCTTGAATCCCCTAGCCTTGAGCCATTCGTCGTCAATGCGCTTCCCTCCCTGAAGCTCGCCACGAGCCTTGAGCACCATCGCAATCACCCCCTCGTCCACTTCGCTCCAGGCGACGAAGGCGCCAGCCTTCCTCAGCAGGCCCACGTAGTCTTTAGTCTCGGGGACCAGGGTGGCGGCGTATCTCCTCAGCAGGCCGAGCCTTTCGAGTGACGCGGCGACGTCGTGGTACATGTTCACCGTCCCCCGGAGCCTGATGACTAAGAGCTGTGCCATTGGCAATCCACCTACACGTTCAGGAGCTTGTACATCCCGAGGAAGGCGTCATAGAGCGCGCTGCTGATGGAGCTGACGGTGCTGGTGTTGCCGAAGGTCTGCGTCCACGCGTCCTTGATGCCTGCGAGGCTGAGGAGGTTCTTCAGCTTCTCGCCCGCGACCAGACCTAGTCCTCTGGGGCCGGGTATGATGACGACCGAAACGCTACCGCTCTTCCCTTCTAGTCTGAACGGGACGGAGTGAGGCGTGCCGCAGCGGCACTCCCAGCTCCCGCAGCCCTGCACCACTGGAACTATGTTCAGGAGTGCGACATCGGTGGCCTTCTCGATGGCTAGCCGCATCTGCGGCGCCTTCGCATGGCCGACGCCGAACCATCCTGAGTCGTCGCCCACCGCCACCACCGCCCTGAACCTCGTCAGCTCACCTGCGTCCGTCTGCTTCTGGACGATTCCGACGCCGACGACAAAGGACTTCAAGTTGGGGAGGAGGGCCCTGACTATCTCGGGCTCCTTGATCCTCCATCCGTTCTCGAATATCTCCATGAGGGTCGCCACCTTGCCTTCGGCTACCTCTACGCCCAGCTTGGTCTTAGGCGTCCAGGGAGTCTCGTCTCTGTCGTCTCTGGGCCTCCTCTGACCTCTCCCTCTATCGTAGCTCATTTCTCTGCCTTCACCTTCAATATCCTCGCCTTGGCCGCCTCGAAGTGCTCAGGAAGCTCCTCGGGCTTTACCCCAGCCTTAAGCATGCTGGAGAACCTGGTCTGATACCCCTCTGGGTCGGCCTCCTTGATTTTGGCGGCGAACTCCGCCACATGCTTTCCCGAGATCCGCTCCTCCTTGGGCAGCGACTCTTCGCCGACGGGCAGCTTGAACCCAGCGTCCTCTATACCCTTGACGGCGGCGGCCGTCCGTCCCCCCGCATGGTAGGCCCTGACGTTTGTGTAAAGGATGGCGTCCTTCACACCTGCCGCCTGGGCTTTGGCGCCCAGGAGGAGACCCGTCAAGTAGGCCCCTGGGATGCTGCGGCGGGATGACTTCCACCCATACTTGATCAGCTCCCTGGAGTTGGCGGATACCAGGACAGTGTCCCCCGTCGAGCGGGGACTGATGACCTGAATGGAGGTGTTCTTTCCTGAAACGAACACGTAGAGGAGCGGCCTCTTCGAAAGCACGGCCTTCCTCCTTCGCCTGTAGTTCGTCTTCCCCTCCCTCCGTCTCCTGAAGAGGGTGATATATCTAGGGGGCTTGACCAAGATCTATCACCTTGACCTCGACTCTGCTATCGTCTCCCTCATCCTCCTCATGGATTTGATTTCGCCGCCCTTGACCTTCTTGTAAAGAAGCTTCAGCTGGTCGGGCGGCAGCTCGCCACGGTTCTTGAGCAGCTTCAGATAGCCCCGGAGCACGCGGACCTGCGTAACCCACCTGTCCTTTCTAGGCATTCGAGCTGTCTTGCGTCCCTTCTTCGAACCGGCCCCCCTCCCCCTTAGCCGCTTCTTCGCCTTCAACATGTTCATGCGGCCCCTCGATGTCCCCTTCGACGGCTCTGCCCATATGGCTCCGCTGTGGATGAGGCGGCGGAGGTCGTCCCGCGTGACCGCCTCGTCGACCCTGTCCAGCTGCTCGGGATCGAACCTCACCCGGTTCAGTCCCACCTTGAGCAGGTCGGCGGCCATCCTACGTTTGCTTCGATTCAACCTTGCCCATCCTCCTAGGGTTCAGGATCTTCAGGCCGAGCTTTGCTGCCTTGTCCCTTATGGCCTCCCTCTTTCGAGCCCCCACCGTCCTTGCGATGCGCAGTGCGTAGACCTTGGGGTCCACACCATCGAGCTCCGCCTCGTTGTGCACCAGCTTCTCCAGCATCCCCGAGGGATGAAGCCCGCGGGCGACCTTGGGCGTCCTGTAGCCTACCTTGACCAAAGGCGGGAAGCCGGCCTGCTGGAGGCGGATCTTGTTGTCCACGCCCCTCGGCTTCCGCCAGCTGGGTTTCAGCTTGTCGTATCGCCAGCTCTCCTGGCGCACGAACTTTGGCCTGTGCTTGGCTGCCTTGGCCCGCATCTCGAGCAGTTCCTTGACGTCCCTACGCTGGCTGCTTTCTTTCATAGATATACACTCCGTCCAAGAAGATCCTGACGTCCTTCTCCTTCACCTTCGTAGCCGATTCGATGTTGGCCGCCGTCTGGCTGACCTCTTCGATGCTGGGGCCCACCACGATGACGTCGTCGCCCTCCGGCGTGACCTTGGTCTGAGAGCCCACGATCTTGGCGACCCGGGGGAACCTCTCCCCGTAGAAGTTCTCGATGTGCACCTCCGAGCCCTTGACCTTTATCGTGATGGGGAAGTGGGCGTAGGCCACCTTCAGCTTGTACTTGAAGCCCTGGGTCACGCCCTTCACCATGTTGTTGAGGTGGCTCTGGCACGTGTTCAGCACCGCGTGGTCGCTGCGCCTCGAGCCGAAGGTGGTGAACTCCACCTCCCTCCGACTCGCCTTGACTCCGATGGGGACTTTCGAGAAGTCCCTCGACACCTCTCCCATGGGGCCCTTGATGGTGAGGACGTCGCCCGAGAGCTTGGCCGACACCTTCTCCGGGAGCGGCGACTTGAGCGTCTCCTTCTCCTTGCTGGTCATCTTCCCATCATCCCCTAGTAGACGTACCCCAGGAGGCGTCCTCCCAAACCCTTCTGAACCGCGTCGTTGTGGCTCATCACCCCTTGGCTGGTTGAAACGACGAGGATCCCAACGTTCACCGCAGGCAGGAAGCGCCTCTCCCACTCATAGTAGGAGTCCGACTTGACCGGGTACCGTGGGGTGATGACCCCGCACTTGTTGATCCTACCCAACAGTTGAATCCTTAGCTTCCCCGTTATGCCGTCATCGATGAATTCGAACTCTCCGATGTACTTCGACCTCTGCATCACACGAAGCACCTCTTGGGCGAGCTTGGAGGCGGGGATGACTAGGCATTCCTTCTTGTTTCTCAATTCGTTGTTGTACATCGTCGCGAAGAGGTTGGCAAGGACATTTGTGGCTGGCATTCTATATCACTCGTATTTCTTGAACCCCATCTTCGGGGCTACCTCTCTGAAACACTGTCGGCAGAGCATCAGCCCATACTTCTGGATGACGGGACCGTACTGGCCACACCTTCTGCACGGCCTGGATCCCTTGCCGAACTTCCTCGGTTTCCCGTGCCTCTCCTTTGGCATACCTCGAAATCACCTGATCTCCACGGCGAACTTCCCTTTCATGAAGGAGATCGCCTCCTCCTTCGAAACCCTCTGCTCCCTTCCAGGGCGGGCCTGGGCTCGCCTACGCCTTCCCACCCTCAAGCCATGCTTCCCCAGGGACACGCAGACGTCCATGCCGAAGATGCCAACCGTCGGGTCGTACTTGACGCCGGGGATGTCTATGTGTTCCTTGATTCCGAAGGCAAGGTTCCCGAGGTCGTCGAAGGACGACTCACTTATGACGTTCGACTTTGCGGCAAGGAGGTTCTTGAGGACCCCGGCGGCCTTCTCCTTTCGGACCGTGACCACCACGGCGATGGGCTCGCCCTTGTGAATCCCGAAGTCCCTGACGGTCTTCTTGGCCTTCCTCTGGCTGGGCTTCTGACCGGTGAGGGTCTCGAGCACCTTGGAGGCCCTCTCCACCATCTCTCCCGACTTTCCCGGGGCGATGTTGAGGACCACTTTAGCCAGCGACACTTTCGCGGCGGGCTTGGACTCCTGGGCCGAAGCGCTCTCCGCCATCTATCACTCCGCCCTCCTGGGTATAGAAACGAGCGGCGCCTTCAGGCCCACCGGAAGCACGAAGTCCTTCGGAAGCACCACCTCCTCGCTGCCTATGAGGATGTTGACGCTGGGGCGGGCCGTAAGGCTCCCCTTCGAAACGTCCTTGATCTCCCCGACGAAGCCAAGTTTCGTGCCTCCGACGACCAGGCCTAGGGCGCCCTTCTTCATGGGGACGACGTCAGCGATCCTGTTGGCTGGGACCTCCACCAGGAGCGCGTCTCCAAGGGAATACTTGGAGCCGTCCTCCACCAGGAAGGTCCTTCCGTCGTGGGTCCCCAGCTGGATCTTCCCCTTCCTGACAGTGGACTTGGATCGGACCTGGCATAGCTTCCTTCCCTTCTCGTCGGCCGAGATGCTCACGGGGGCGACGAGCCTCCCCTTCTGAGGAAGCATGCGGTAGACCTCTCCCCCCGTCCCCAGTTCCACGACATCCATGAGCCCTATCGGATGATGGATGCTGAGCCTCGGAACGCCGTCGACCTGCATCTTTCCCAGCTTGATGGCGTACTCTGCCTCCTTCTTCGAGCGGACGACCTTCAGTATGTCCCTGAGCAGGGTTATGGGGTCATAGCTCACGGCCTTGGCGTGAGGCCCCGCCTTTGTCGTCGTCACAAAGGTGAGCTTCTTCCTAGGAACGGCGTAGAAGGAGGGGGCCGCCTGCCTCTTCACCATCGTCGAGCCACTCTTTCGAGCCATTATCTCACACCTTACTTCTCCAATTCCTCCCTTCGCAGCTTGTCATCCAAGTTAAGGGACGTCACCATTACCTTGGAGGCATTTATCTTGACCTGGACTGTCCCTCCCTTCAGCTTCTCCCTGGTTACCCCTTCGACGTTTATCTGACCGGACTTTGAGAAGGTCTTGGAGACTTTGCCCTCGATGCCCTTGAAATCCCCCCTCATGATCTTCACGGTGTCCCCCTTCCTGAGGGTGACGTGGTCGAACGAGTGCTTCTCCTTCAGGTCCCTTGAAAGGGTCGAAGATAGAGACTTCCTCTTGACGCGCATGGCCCCTGACCATAGCATGCCCCTCATCTTCCGCGGCTGAGACGATTTCTTGTCCACCATCTTCCTCATCTTCATACGATCATTGGGGCTATGTTCGCGATCCTCGCCCATCTTTCGGCCGCTTCGGAGGCGACGGGACCCCTGATGTCGGTGCCCTTCAGTTCGCCCTCGGGCGTTATTATGACGGCGGCGTTGTCTTCGAAGGAGATTCGGGTGCCGCTGATCCTGTTGATCGGATACTTCTGCCTGATTATGACCGCCTGCATGATCTGCTTCTTCAGTTCCGGCGGGCCTTTCTTCGCCACCACGGTGACGAGGTCGCCGACCCCGGCGGACGGAAGCCTGGATAGCCTGCCCTTGAAGCCGGACACCTGCACCACCCTGAGTGTCTTCGCCCCGGTGTTGTCTGCGCAGTTTATCACGGCGTTCACAGGGATGGCCCGAGTGATGTAGGGCTTGAACTCCTCGATGCCCTTAGCCGAAACCGCCCTTGACTTGGTGGACAGATCTACACACCCGCCTTGCCGACCACTATGAAGGAGACCGTCTTAGAGATGGGCCTGCACTCGGCCGCCACGACCTCCTCCCCCTCCTTTATCGAAACGCAGGAGGGCACATGGGCATGGACCCTGCTCCTCCTCTTCTCGTACCGGCTGTACTTCTTCACGTAGTGATAGTATTCGCGCTGGATTACGGCTAAGCCCTTGACCTTGAGGCTCACAGCCTTGCCCTGAAGGACCTTTCCCCGGACGGAGATCGTGCCGTGCCAAGGACAGAACTCGTCTTCGCAGGTCTTGGTCGGAGGTTTGACTCCCTGGATCCCCAAGTTCCTCATCATTTCACCAACCTATCGAAAAAGCGGCCAACGAGCAGATCACCAGAGACAACAAAAGATCGGTCTACAAGAAAGGTGTTCGGGGACTTCGGCACCCGAATGGTGTCGCCGTCCGACGAGAGCCAGAGCATGTTCTTTGACTCATGGATGAGGGTGCCCGAAAGGCCCCCGTACTGAGGCAGTCCGTCCACCACCTCTATGTTGCTTCCTAGCAGTAAGTATCGCTGGGCTAGCTCGAGGGCATTCATTCGGGAGCAACCTTCTTCTCGGCCAAGATCGTTTCAATCCTGGCTACGTTCCTCTTCAGCGTCTTGATCTTGCCGGACTCCTTGGCGATGGTGCCCCTTGACGAGAGGGTCCTGAGCCTGAGCAGCTCACGCCTGTATTCGGAAAGCCGCCCCTTTAGATCCTCGTCTTTCATGTCCCGAAGCTCCTTCATCTTACGCGTTGTCAACACTGGTCCCCTCCGGCTTCGGCGCTTCTGCAGTAGCTCCCTCCTTGGCCTCCGGCTTGACGGCCTCGTAATCGGGCGTAACGGCGTCCTTGTAGGCTATGCTAACCTGTATCCCGTAGAGCCCCATCTTCAGTAGGACGTCGGTGACGGCCTTCGAAACCACGAGCTCCCTCATCTGGCCGCTCTTTGGAACGACTCCCTGTATGTGGCGCTCGAAGTGAGCCCTTTCGCTGCGCAGCTTGCCCCTTACGGTGATCTCGCATCCCATGGCTCCGGCCCTCATTACGCTGGACAGGGCCACGAGGACGGCCCTCCTGAACGCCATCCCCCTCTGGGCCATGGAGGCGATGCGGGCCGCGATTATACGGGGGTTGAGGTCCGGGTTTGGGACCTCAACGACGTTGATGCTGAGGTTCTCCAGCTTGAACCTATTCGAAAGATCATCCGTAAGGTCCCTGATACCCATCCCCTTCCTTCCGATGACAAGGCCGGGCTTGACGACGGAGATGTTGAGCCTGAAGCCGAGTGGCAGCTTTTCCATCTCCATCCCGGCGTAGCCGGCCTCGGCGAGCTTCCTTTCGAGGAATTCGTCTATCTCTGCATAGGAAAATGACTTCTTCAGGATCAGCTTCGTGGTGACCAAATCCTAAGACACCTCGGCTCCAACCAGCTCGATGTGAACGAGGACCTTCATGCTCGGGCTGGTCCTTCCGAACGCGCGTGGGGCGTAACCAGGCAGCTTGCGACCGCCGTAGGCGGCGGCATGAAGGATCTTGACCCTGTCGGGGTTCAAGCCCCTGAACTCCGCGTTGCTCTGGAGATTCTCTAGCACCTTCAGGACCTCGCCGGCTGACTTTTCAGGGTAGGCGCCGGCCGGGAACCCCTGCAGCTCGCTCCTGTGACCGCTCTTGAGCTTGAATCGCCTGAACGCGACAGGCCTCTTGAGCGCGACGACCTCTTCGAGGAACGTTCGGGCTTCGGGCACTGTTAGGCCAACTATGGACCTGCAGACTTCCCTGGCGGTCTTTGGGCTAACGTCCGCCTCTCTGCTGCTAGCCCTGACTTGGACCGCAGGCTTGTACCCGGAATACGAATACCCGAATTGCGGCAACGATACGCACCGCGCGTATAAGTCGCCTCTGCAGTAGTAGATAAATACTTTCTGTTTACGGGTCGCGTGAAATGAGTCAAGGGGAGGATGGCGCCAAGGCCAGCACCGCCAGGGATGCAAGGAGGGCCTCCTCGGTCCGCACCGTCTCCGTCCCCTGGTTGGGAATAGTGTTCACCATGAAGTCGAACTTCGCGTCCAGGAGCACCTTCGGAAACATCTCGTAGAGGCCCCGCTTTGGCGCCCCGAATACGACCAACCTCTTTCCTCCTTTTTGGAGGGCCGAAACGAGTTCCTCCCAGATCTCCGTAACGGGCACTCCCTTCCTGCTGGTGCCTATGACGACGCCGATTCGGCCGTCGTCCAAGAGGTCCGTAAGGTCCCTCTGCCGCTTCACCTCGAATCCCCAGTAGCCCTTGACCTCGCTCCTCTCCACCTGTTCGCAGCTGAGCTCCCTTTCGTGCCTGTGGATCAGGACCGTGACCCTTGCACCGGGCCTCGCCGACCCTTCGAAGGGAATGGGGGCCTCGACGCCCACGTCGGCGGATGGCCTCCCCTTCGAGGACTCCACAACAGCCTCTCTGAACTCGCCATCGACCAGGCCACCCATTCCGACGTTTGCCTTGTGGGAGGGTATTCGAAGGGGAGGGAGGAGCCCGGCGAACGATAGCCTGGGCTTCAGGGGGTACAGCTTCCTACGCAGATACTGGGGAGTTTCGATGTACCTGAGGAGTTCTTCGATCAGGGATGAATCGTCGACTGTGTGCTCTGCGGGGTCCGTGTAGATGACCACCTTCTCGACTCTGAATATGCTCGCAGCCCTTGCCACGGTTCCAAGCTTGACGGTCTTGTCCCTGAGGTCCCTGTCTTCCATCAGGAGGGAGCTTGGGAGGGCCACCCACGTCCCCGAAGCAGAGGCGGGCATCGACATTGAGGCGTACAAGCAAACTAATAAGAATGTGATATTGGAGTCAACGTTGGACGGTGTTGGTGGCGAGGTGTTGGGCCATGGGCGCTGACCGGGATCCCGACGTGGACATCCTCATGAGGAAGAAGCTTCTCGAGCTCAGGCGCCGAGCGGCGGAGAACGCCAGGCCCAAGCCGCAGCCCAAGGTCGAAGCGAAGGACCCGAGGGCGGTCTTCCTCTCCATGCTTTACGACAGGGGGGACGAAGTGTTGGCCGCGGCCGAGAGCCAGTATCCAAGCGAAACCAAGATGATCGTGGAAAAGTTGGCTGACCTGATCGAAAAGGGGAAGCTACAGGAGAAAATCTCCGGCGGTGCCCTGCTGTGGCTCTTCAGGCAGTTTGGCATGAGGGTCCACATTGAGACCACCATCCGCATCCAGCAGGACGGGAAGATGGTCTCGGTGGCCGACAAACTGAAGCAGGAAACGGAGTAGCCTCTTACTTCAAGGGGACATAGAGCGAGCTCCTGCTCGCTCCGATTCCGGGGGTGCCGTGCACGACCTTCTTGATGGGCATCGCGTACTCTCCCAGATAGTGGCCGATCATCTCCGGTCTGATTTCGACGGCCACAAACTCCTTGCCGTTGTAGACGCTGATGGTGATCCCGACCATGAACGGGAGGATGACCATGTCTCTGGCGTGAGTCTTTATCATCTTGCCCTCCTGTGTGGCGGCCCTCACCCGTTCTATGAGTCGCTTCTTCTCATGGCTCAGCTCCCTGTTAAGGGTCCTGCGGGCCCTCGAAGGCAGAAGCGCGAGCACCTGCTCCAGAGGCATTTCCTGCAGCTCCTCGGGAGAGAAGCCCCTGTACCTGAACTCCTTCGGCAATTTACTGTTTCACCAAACCCCCATTCTATTTATCACTTGCGGACCGTCGACTCCACCCTTGCCTGCCTCCCTCGGCCCGTCCTCCTCGGTGCTATGTGGCCAACCTTGCGTCCCGGAGGCGCGTTACGCGAGGTAGAAGTGGATTTGCCCGGGTGCTGATGGCGCCCGCCCCCAAATGGATGATGGACGACGGCCTGGGCGATCCCCCTCATGGTGGGATACTTCTTGTTCCGAGCCATCTGGTGGTAAAACCGATTCCCCGCTATTAGGAAGGGCTTTTCTCCCCTCCCGCCCCCTGCAACCACTCCGACGGTGGCCCTACAGCTAGAATCGAGCTCCACGCTCTTCCTAGACGGGAATCTCACTATGGTGGTGGGACCAGTCTGCGAAAACACTATGGCCGAGGTTCCTGCGGTCCTCACTAGCTTCCCTCCGTCCCCGAACCTTCGCTCTATGTTGCTGACGGCCGTCCCTTCGACGATCTTTCCTAGGGGCAGAATGGAGCCGTCATCCTGGGTGGCGCCACTGCCAACTCCGATGGACGAGCCTACATGCAGGCCGGTTACGGCGGGCAGATACCTAACCGTTCCGTCCTCAAAGAGGACTTTCGCGACCGGTGCCGTCCTACCCCTCTCGTGAATGATGTCCCTGACGGTGCCCGTCTTCAATATGGAAAGCTCGTAGAGTGGATAGCCCACCGGGGCGATCTTGCCCCTCTTCGGAGCTCGCCACTGAAGGCCGGCCTTGCCCCTGCGCCTGACTACATGCCTCTTACCCAACCATGATCACCTATAGGACTCCTAGCTTGGAAGCGAGCTCGGCTGCAGGCGTCTCATCAGAGAGCCGTACGAAAGCTTCCTTCCCGGTGCTGATGGTCATGAGGTTGACCCTCTGCACCTTGACGCCGTATATCGTTTCAATCGCCTCCTTGACGGACGCCTTCGTGGCCTCTCTGCTGACCAGGAACACCATCTTGTTCTCCTGCTCGATGAGCCTGAAGGTCTTTTCGGTGACGTAGGGCATCTTGACTATGGAGAACGCCTTCTCAAGCTGCACTAACCATTACCTCCCCGAACTTCCTGGCCAATGAATCCAAAGAGGACCTTGTCCAGACCGTAAGGCGGCCTGCCTTCCCTCCGGGAGCCAGCTCAAGGATGCTGAGGTCATCGACCTTGACCACGTCGACGCCGGGGAAGCCGTTAGCCGCCCTGCCTACGGACTTCGGGTCGACCACCACCAACAGGGGACCCTTGCCATTCTTGTGGCCCCTCCCCCTCCAGCTCTGCTTCCCTGCCCTGCTCTTCCTCTTTGAGGCCCTCGCGATGTCGGCCATCAGGCCAACCTTGCCGAAGAATTCACGAAGCTCGGCGGCCTTCAGTACCTCCTGAAGCTTGTCGTCGACCACCAGCGGGATGGAGGGGACGCCGGACGTGGAATGACCCCTTCCTGAAACCATTTCAGGAGAGCACGTTGCCGCGATGGCCGATTTCAGGGCCATGAGCCTCTCCTTCCGGTTGATCATCTTGTATACGACCTTTTCAGACTTCGGAGGGGTGATTATCCTCCCCTTTACGACGCCGCCAATCCCTGCCTGCTGGCCTGCGCGAGGATTCCTCTCGCCCTTGACCCTGGCGCCCCTTGCCACGCCGTGGCCCGTGTTCCAGGACATCGCGCTGGTCCTCTCGCCCGCGATGGGAGAAGTGCCCTTGGGCTGGATCTTATGAGTGAACTGAATCCAGAAGGCCCGATTGATGAGCCTCTCGTTGACCGGGGTCCCAAAGACAGGGGGGAGCTCCACGCTGTCGACGGAGTTGCCTTCGAGGTCTATGACAGACGCCTTCAATATGCCCCGCCTCCCTTGGCCTTCGAGCTGACGAACAGGATCGTCGGAACCTTTCCCTTCGCGAAGTCGCTTCGCAGCGGGAGCCGAATGATGACCGGCCTCCTATAGGGACCAGGAACGGAGCCCTTGACTACGACGTAGTCCCCGTGTAGCTGCCCGTAGTGGGCGAATCCCCCTTCCGGGGTGATGGGATTGGATGTCTCGGACCCGGCAAGCAGGACCCGCTTGTTGTATTCGATTCGTTGGTGATACCCCATCTGCCCAGCCCTCGCTACCGTATACATCACTCCATGGGGATGCCACGGGCTCAGGACGCCGACCGCCCTGACGCTCTTCCTGGACTTGTGCTGCTTGCGTTTTACCCCCATCCTGGTCACAGGCCCCTCGAACCCCTTGCCCTTGGACACGGCCGCCACGTCGACCATCTTCCCAGGCTCGATGTTCCCTGTCAGGGAAACGGTCTTGCCCAAAAGATCCTTGACGAAGGAGAGTTGGGCTTCGGGGGTGCCGCCCGTGACGGCCACCTCCATCCTCAGTGGCTCCTTCTGTGATAGCCCTACGTCCTTGGGGGTGACCATGACAAGGGCGAAGACCTCCTTCACCTTCTCCTTGACGTTCTGCAGGGATTTCAGCTGGTCGTCCGGTGAGGGCTTGGACTTGGCCCTTTTGAAGAGCGGATCGTCATAATCGTAGATGTCGGCAAGGACATTGTAGGCCCCATCTCCGTACTCATAGGCCCTTATCCCGTAAACCTTCATCGGCGCCACAGCCATTACGGTGGCCGCGTTGAAGAGGGGCTTTCCAAAGTTCACCGTCTTTTCCCTGTCGTCGGCCGTTATCACGTGGATCATTCCGGCCTTGAACGCGAAATAGCCGGCGAGGACTGGCTTCTCGATGTCAAGCTGGGCCCAGGTCCTCATCCTTGGCACGTGAGTTTCAGCGCGTGACCTAGGGAAGAAGGCCAAAGAGCCCCTCCTTGGTGCGCTGTGCTTCCTATGTCCCATAAAGCCTACGCTTCCGCAGACCAAGACCAAATGTTGATGCAATAAAAGCTTTCCCTCAGGCCTTGGCCAAGAAAGGTTTAATCGAGGCACGACTGTCAGAGGGTCAGAACTTGAGCTCCGGTGAGGACGCGACAATTTCGAACGTCGTCAAGCTCGCTGGGTGCCTGAAGACCGAATCGAGGGTCAGGATGCTGTTGGCCCTTCGCAGGGGTGCCAGCCGGCCCCTAGACGTCATCAAACAGAGCGGGGAGAACCCGTCAACGCTTTACCGCATAGTCGACGAGATGATAGACGCGGGGGTGGTGGAGAGGACTGAGCCCGCCCAGGGGGAAGTTCACTGGAGGCTCACCGCGTTGGGGACACGTCTTCTGGGTTCTATCGAAGGCGTCGTCTCGCCGTTGGAAGTGCCGGCCGCCCCCGTGGCCCGACGGCCCTGGTGGATCCATTTCGTCATCCCCACTGCCGTCATCATCGTCTCTGGAGCCCAAGCCGCTCGTCTTGCTCAGCCTGGATACATAATCGGAGGCCTGATCGTAGCCTTTGCATCCTACCTAGTCACCCGAAGACTGTTGAAGTGACCGCTTTGCAAGTCGGATAAACCAGGTTCGAGACCACCCGAGACTATATCGCCGATCGGTGACGGCAGCCCGCAATGTCATCAAGCACTGTTATCGGATATGAAATGGCGACGGCCGCCCCGGTGGAGCTCACCGACTCGGACATCGAAGGCTGGGTGCTGGCGGAGTCGGGAGAGGAGACACTTCCGCGTCTCATGACGCGACGGTTCTCCTCGGAGGGCACCCTGCTCCTTGACTTCGGCGGAAGGATGCCGGGAGGGGAGGCGGGGTTCAACAGAATCGAGGCTGGAGAGGCATCACGCTATGCCTTCAGCTGCGAAGGCGACGCCGGAGGATTTGCCGAGATGTTGGCCAGCGGATTGGCAGCGGCCTTGAATCTTAACGAAGAGGAGCATGTAGCCCTCCTGAGCGCCGCGAGGACCTACTACTCAAATGCGGAGGCAGGAGGCGTCATCTCCATCTCCTCCATGCTGCCTGAGAAATCAAGGCAACTTGAGCTCCTCAAAATGAAGCTGGACGAGCTCGCCGTCATCCCGCCCGCATTCGGCCCGGGCGGAGTGAAGCCGGGTCGGATAGAAGTGGACCTCGGAAGGGTGGACGGCAGGTACGCCCGAAGGGCTCTAGCATACGTAGTCCTAGCCAAATATGTCATCGACCATCCGGGGGCTAGCATCATCGTAGCCTCGTTTGAGGAGATGCTGCCCGAAGCACAGACGAGATCGATGAGATATCCGATGGAGGTGGCCGCCTCCTTCTTCTGGAGCATGAAGAAGGCCGGGACCAAGATCGTGGCACAGAGTCGAAGGCCGCTGCCGCGTGAGATGGAGGGAATCTTCGAGACACGCCTCGTCGAAGCCGACGGATTCATCCGGATGAAGGGCCCGGGCAGCCGATGGAAGGATGTTTACCTAGTCAACGACTGTCTCGGGCGCCCTCCATCGGAGGGAGGCTACCCGGAGGGGGCTAAGTTCGAAGATGAGGAGGCCGAAAGGACCGTGCTTTCCACCGTCTCCTCCTATTCCAACGTGACCTACGCCGGGCTCGTTTCGTTCCTCAAGGGGAGGATGGAGGAGCAGAGGATCCAGCAGGCGATGGACTTTCTCATAGGAGGAGGTTATGTCGAGCTCAGGAAGGGTCAGGGGGAGGCGCACTATCTTACGCTGACGGATTCAGGGAAGAACCTCCTGTCTCTTATGGAGGGAAGCCCGGCTTGAGCGAGCCTGTGAGCACAGGGTCGCCCGACCTGGACGCAATGCTGGATGGCGGCCTCCCGGCCTCCTCCCTTGTTCAGCTCTTTGGATTGAAGGCCTTGGGGAAGTCCATCCTGTCTTTCCAGACGGCGGTCAAGAACCTGTCTAGCGGGAGGAGCTCCATCATCGTCGATACCGAACTCGGGTATCTGAACAACGTCGTCCCTCATTGGCTCGAGCCGATGGGGAAGAGGTTCGGCTGCAAGGCCAGGGTGGTGAGGGTTGAGATTAGGAAGACGTTTGACGACGCCAAGAAGAGGAAATCGTCGGACGCCTACCTTCGAGAAGCCTTTGCCGGGGCCTTGAGGCAGGTCCAGGTGCTGCCGACCGAACAAGAGCTCACCGAAGCCTTGAACATCTTCGCGCCTGCCATTCAGCTTTCAGCCGAAAAGTGCGAAGAGCCGTGCATCTTCGTGGTCGAGGCGCCAGGACTCGTGGACCTACTGGCGATCCACGGCCTTAGAGTGGAGGTAGTGATCAGCGAGGGTGGAAGGGTGGAGGTCAGGCTCCAGCCTCATGGGCTGACCGATCCTCGGTTCTCTCCGCTTGGAAGGTTGGCTGCCGAAAGAAAGGCTTCCTTCGTCGTCTACGACAGCATTTCGGCTCCGATGAAGGCCATCTTCGCCGGGACCCAGGACCTCCCAGCCCGCTCTTCTTCCCTGGCGATGCTGCTGGGCCAAGTGCAGAGGATCTGCAACAGCATGGGATTGGCAGTGCTTGCTGTAAACCATATCACCGTTCATCCGATCAACCCCGCCTGGTCTCATCCATATGGGGGGCTGATCGTCGGATACGACTTCAAGTATGTGTTTCATCTGGAGAAGGCTCCTAGCGAATCCAAGCTAGACGAGGTGCCGCTGACCAACCCCGATGCCAAGGGCAAGGGGAACAGGTTGGTATGGGCGTACCGACATCCGAGGCTGGAGGAGTATGGGTCAGCATGCCTCCTGAAGCTCGGTGAAGATGGTTTCGAATAGGTGGATGGTTTGTTCCTCGGCAGGGCCCTGAAGGTGGCATTCGTCCTCCTGGCCGGCCTGCTGATCTACATGGCAGTCCTCTCTCTATCCCTGAGGTTCGGGCCGGAGGGGCTGGGCCCTCGCCTGTGCCAGCTGGGTCTAGCCGCGGCGCTGCCGGGGGCGATGACTTATTGGAGCCTGTGGAGGAATAGGAAACGTCGGGTGCCTTGGAGGCTCATCCTGGGCCTCGCAGCGGGGGGCTTCCTCGCCCCCTCTATCCTTGCCGTCATCCCCATCCTCTCCCTATGCTGCTCGGTGGCCCTCGTGGCGGCCCCCTACTATGTCCCCAAGCGGCTACCAACGCTCCTGAAGGGAGCGTCAAGATCTGCCGGCCTCGCGAACGACGGGCACAGCCTCGGAGTGAGATATGATTTCCTCCTTCTCAAGATGCACGTTTGCTACTTTAGGTGGTTGGGAGGCGACGTGAACGGAGGAAGGCACAAGCTCGTCAAGTGTGGCGGCCAAGACTACCTCAGGGTCCGGACGATAGGGCCCTCGGACTCGGCCTGCAGGGCGGGGGCTTTACGGAGGGCCATGGAGGTGGCGAAGCTAAGGTCAGGCATAGTGGTCCCGGCCACAATCGAAGAGGTTAGATGTCTAGAAGCCAATTCCGAACCCGGGGAGTCCATCGCGAAGCTGGCGAACATGGAGAGGTCGTCGCTGACAGCACTTTCGGTCGCCATGAAGAGGACCTTATCCTGTGCCTCAGAAGGTGCCAAGCCGAAGGGAGGCTACGCCGCGGACGTAATCATCAGGGATGTGGGGGACGCATGCAGCGTGAGAATCTTGTCCAGCAGGCCAATTCCAATGGATCGCGAGAGGCTGAACGACCTCCTAGACCTATACGGGATAGTCAGGACTGAATAACCAAAGCAAGTGGGCCGGAGGAGATTTGGACTCCTGACCTTCTGATTATCAGTCAGACGCTCCAGCCGTGGATTACGCGGTCTCTGACCAAGCTGAGCTACCGGCCCAATCCTTCGTTCTTTGGTTTCCAGAGGGCCATGTTATAAGAGCTACGGTCTCAAATTAGGTGGGGAAGGGCCTACGGCGGCGGGCGGCGCCAACTCTTTTAAGACGCCTCGGGGGAGCATGCTCGCCGGGCTGGTAGTTCAGTGGTAGTAACGCCCGCTTTGCAGGCGGGAGGTCGCGGGAGGCCCGAAAGGGTCCGCGAGTTCAATTCCCGCCCAGTCCATCCACAACATCACCCGGCGGCAATGAGCCCTGGCGAGGCTGAAGGCTGGCGGCCTTGGAGACCTAGGCGAAGCTGATGCGCTGAGCCGGCCTGAGCTCGGGCTTGCGATAGTAGGGCTCGCGCTGCCAAACGGCCTTCATGAACTGGGCCGCGATCTCCTGGTCCGGGCATCCGGCCCTCATGGAGTTCAGGAAGTCTATGGTTCCATTACTTCTAAGAAGGCAGGGCCTGAACTTGCCATCATGGGTTATGCGAATCCTGTTGTCTGCCATGCAGAATTCGGCGTTGTGAATTGGCTTGACAATCTCCACCTTGACGCCGTTGTGAAGGGTGTACTGAGGTCTCTTTTGGAGGTCGCGGACGAAGACAAAGGAGGACCTTTCCTTCAGTTGGGCCTCCACGAGGCCTAGGTCGTAGTGGTACCTGCGATAGAAGGCCAGGTCGACGGGCACGAGCTCGATGAGCTGGACTATGACTCTGTCCCCTCCGCCCAGCGACTCCGCGTAGTCTATGATGTCCCAGAGCTCGTCCTCGTTATAGCCTCTCAGGAGGACCGTGTTGAGCTTGACGGGGGTGAGGCCGGCCTCGACGGCCGCCGAGATGGCCCTTAGCGTCTCCTTCAATCGGGAGCTCGCGGTTATCCACTTGAAGCGGTCCTCCTTCAGGCTGTGTAGGCTGATGTTCAACCTCATCATGCCTGCCTCCTTCAGGGAGGCTGCGAGCACCTCGATCCTGGTGCCGTTGGTGGTCATCCCGAGGTCCGACGGGTCGAGCGATCCTATCTCCCGAACGACTTCGACGATGTCAGGCCTGACCATGGGCTCCCCGCCTGTGATCTTGACCTTCCTAACGCCGAACTCGGTCAGGACCTTCACGACCCTGCCAATCTCTTCAGGGGTCATCACGGTTTCGGCCTTGCCCCTGAAGCCCTCGTTGTGACAGAACGCGCAGTCAAAGTTGCATTCGGGCGTCACCGCTATCCTCACTGCCGAAACTGGCCTTCCAAAGCGGTCGATGAGGACCAAGCCCTGTCTCACTTATAGTCCTGGCGCCCGCGACGCAGACTCCGCGGCGGGACCGATCCCGACTTGAGCGCCTTCAGACATCTCGTCAGCGCTCCGGGGTCCTCTCTCCCGGCCGTCGAAATCCCTGGCTCCTCGCCGGCCCGCAGGAGCACCATCGCAGATTTCAATATTCAAAGGCACTTTTCCTCTTTTAAACATGTCTCCGTCGGCCGTGGTAAGGCCGGCTCAGCCTCCAGGGAGTGCATGAAGGTGGGGTTGGGGGCACTTATTCAACGCCTTCTTCGAGTCGTTTTAATACACACTCGCGCAACGAAGCAGTATGAAGACCGTCTTCGTCGTAGGCACCAAGAACTCAGGCAAGACAACTTTGGCGGAATTCATAGTGCTGAAGCTGACAGAGCGAGGTTTCAAGGTCGCGGCCCTGAAACATATACACCATGAATTCACCCTCGACAGCGCGGGGAAGGACACCTATCGAATGAAGAAGGCCGGGGCAAAGGAAGTGGTCAGCTTCTCTCCGTCCGAAATAGCCATCCTCCGGTCCCCGGGAGACGCTGATGAAGAGTTCAGAAGGCTTTCAGAGGGCCTGACGGTGGATGGCTTCGACTATCTCGTGATCGAAGGGTTCAAGATCCTTTCCGGCGGGATCAGCAGATCCTTCAGGATCCTGACATGCAAGACTATGGAGGAGCTGACGTCGCTAGTCCCGACGATGCTCCCCAACCTCGACTGCATAAGCGGGATAGTGGCTTCTTCATTTGAGGGGAAGGATTTCGACGGTGTGCCGGTGCTCAGGTTCCCAGATGACGGTCTAGCCCTCATAAGTCGATTGACAGGGGCGCAATCGGGGGCCTGAATATCATGCGCCCTTGTTCGAGGGGCCCACGTCCTCGATGAAGTCCTCGACCGTCCTCAGGTCCTCTTCGACGAACCCGGCGGCGATGAGCGCGGCCCCCTTGTAAAAGGCGGACTTCGCTTGCCTGGAGACGTCGCCCGCGAGAAGGCCCGCCCAGCGTCCAAGGTGGTTCTTCAGGAACTTCTGCTGGACCTTGAGGAGTTCAAGCGACTTGGCGGCATCCCTAGCCTTGGCCGCGTTCATGGTTTCCTTGGCTAGATACGACATGAACTGTAGTTCTACGGCGATGTGATCCTCGGGTTCGTTGAAGGATGAAGCCTTGTCGAGGCCGACAGACTTGTAGGCGTCGATGACCTGCTCCCGCTTCTTCTCTTTCGCTGACTTGGTCCCCTGGGTGTATGCAGACTCCGAGGGATGTGTTGACTTCGGCCATGCGCCCTGAAAGAGACCCGCGAACTCGACGGCCAGCGACTTCTGAAGCTCGTTCCTCTGGCCCGACCGGGAGCTCTTCATGAAAGAGTCGAGGTCCTCCAGCCCGGCGTTCAGCTTCTTGTTCCCTAGCCCTTTGAGGGTGCTCAGCTGGCTGAGCGCGTCGGTCTTCTCCTGAAGCTCCCTGAGGATCTCCTCGGTCAACTCCTTCTCGAACAGCCTCGAGAGGAATGAGTAGAGCGCGTTGCGGCTGCCGGAGACTGCGTCCAAATCTGCCAAAATCTCGTCTGACAATTGGAATCGGCCTGCCCCCCATTGAAGGAAATGCGACCATATAAAAGGGTTGGACGACAACGAGTTCGAGAAAGGCCGATTCAGGCGCCGGCGGCCGACGACCCTTCGACCTTGCACTCCTGGCACAGGTAGACTGAATCGGCCAGGGCGGCTGAACCCTGCTGCACCAGATGGTCGTGAAGTTTACTCCGGCTTGAGTGGGAGCCTACGGCCTTGCCACACCTTCTGCACAGCTCGACGGGATCGCGGGCCTTCACGGTGCGGCTCTTGAAGTCCAGCCAGGCGGGGGAAAAGGCCTTGGCCACCTCCATGGCCCCCTCTGGACACTCAGCGACGCAGATCCCGCAGCCAGTGCACTGGCCCGGGCTGAATCGTAGCTCCATTTCCCCTCCGACCGTGGCGACCGTGAAGGCCCTGACAGGGCATACGTTAGAGCAGGTACCACAAAGGGTGCACTTTTCGTTCACGGAGACGTCGAAGCTGTTCAGGCCCGGCAGCCTGACCTCCGTGTCGGCAACCACCGAAAGGGGAACTCCGTGAACTGCGTCGACCCTGGAGCCTGGCGGCGTGAAGCTAACGCCCAATCTCCGGATGGCATGCTGTGCGGACTCGGCGCAGATGTCCGAAAGCTTCTCCGTTGGGCCGAGAGTCCGATAGCTCACCAGCGTCTTGTAACTGCCTCTGAGGGTCTCATAGGCGGCATGCGCTCGCTCCTCGGCGCCCTTCGCTTCTGGGTGCTTGGAGGCCTCCTCTGCCAAGCATACGCTGAGCACCGGGACCCCCGCCGAGGCCGCCCAGAGGTAGTGCGGCCAGCCCAGAGGCGCCGCGGTAGGGGACCTGACCGCCACCATTCCTTCAAGGAGGCCCAATCCGGACCTTGCCTCCGCCTCGAGCATGGAGATCCCTAGGTCGCTGGTGAAGACCACAAGCGGGTTCTCGAAGCTGGCGGATCTGAAGGCGAACTCACGCAGCAGGGCCCTGTATTCGTCGTCGCTGAAGACCGGGGGCTGAAGGGCGCCAGAAGGGCACACTGCGGCGCAGGCTCCGCAGTGTATGCAGCGGGCAGGGTCGATCCGCGCAGTGGAACCTTCGTGTGATATCGCTGAATAAAGGCAGGCGTCGCTGCAAAAGCGGCAGGTCCTGTGAAATGGAGAGCAGCGTTCGGGGACCATCACGGGGTCTTCGACGGGCTCATTGCCGAGCCTCTGCAGGGAGGAGAAGAGGTCCCTCCTCTCGACGCGTGAATCTCTCGTGCTGGCCGTCACGGCTCTTGACGCGAAGCTCGCTGAGGCCGCCTTCCTCGCAAGGCACGCGGAGGCCAGGGCCCAAGTTTCGCCCAAGAGCCCGTCGTCACGCCGGTGATAGAGCTGGAAGGGAAGCGTCTGGATGGCGTACCGCGGAACGCCGGCCGATTCGGCAGCCTTGGCGGCCTCAGCAAGGGCGGCCCTGACAACGGGACCGACGATGGCTAGGGAGGTGAGGCCATAATCAGCTACGAACCCCCGTACTTCCTCCAGGTTGTCGCAAAAAGTGGGGGAGGACACCATGTGCAGCCATTCCGAATGAGCGAGCCTCTGTTTCAAAACAGCAAAGTCCTTCGGGTGCCATCCGATGGGCTCGCAGACGGCGACTCCGAAGCCTGCCAATGCACCCTGATGAGGCCTCGGTTCCCTTTTTACCCTTTCCTGCCAGAGCCGCAGGCTCGAAGGGGAATAGACCTTAAATAAACGACGAGACGAGTATGGAGGGTTGCAACCTTCCAAGCCCGGCGACCTCAGGCGATACATCCGCGATCTCCCTGACTACCCGGTAAAGGGCGTCATCTTCCGGGACCTCACCCCGCTATTCAAGGATGAAAAGGCGTTTCGGCTGGCGGTCGATCGGTTGGCTGGCTTTTACAAAAGGGAGAAGGTGGACATGGTCGCCGCTGTGGAGGCCCGCGGTTTCATCGTCGGCGCTCCCCTAGCCCTAAAGCTTGGGGTGGGATTCGTGCCTCTGCGGAAGCCTGGGAAGCTTCCTTGGAAGAAGAGGAAGGTGACGTACAGGCTGGAGTACGCGGATGAGTCCATAGAGATCCACGAGGACGCCCTGAAGAAGGGGCAGAGGGTGCTCCTGGTGGACGACCTCCTGGCCACCGGAGGGACGGCCGCGGCCGCGGCCAAGCTGATCGAGGAGCTGGGGGCGAAGGTGATGGGGATGGCCTTCATCGTGGAGCTGAAATACCTCGGGGGCAGGAACAAGCTCAAGGGCTACGATGTAAGATCCCTGCTCGTCTACGAATGAGCCCGGTTCACAGCTCTTCTACTTCGTCTCCCTTTACCATGTATATCGAGACGTCGGGGAAGTTGAACAGGCCCACCTCCACGACCCCTGGGTAGCCCTTGACCTTCCTCTCAAGGGCCTCGGCGTCGCCGATGTGCGGGAACTTCACGTCGAGGAGCGCGTTCCCCTTCTCAGTCAGCAGGGGGAAGCCCCTCTCCAGGAGCCTCAGGGTGGACTTGCCGCCGTCCAGGGCGAGCTTCTTCTTGACGAGCTCGACCGACGCGGGGATGACCTCTACGGGGACGGGCATGTCGAGGTCCTTGACGAACTTCTCCTCCCCCGCTATGACGAAGATTGACTTGGCCGCCTCCCAGAGGATCTTCTCGTTGAGCAGCGCGCCTCCTCCGCCCTTTATTATGCGCCTCCTTGAGTCGATCTGGTCGGCGCCGTCCACCATGGTGTCCACGCCCTTGATGAAATCGATGGAGCCGATGACGAAGCCAGCTTCGGCGGCGACGATCGAGATCTGCCTGGAGGTTGGGTAGACGACGAGCTGGCGCGGAAGGGAGCCCTCCTCCTTCAACGCGCGGACGAAGTCGGCAGCCGCCCGCCCACTCCCGAGGCCCAGCGAAGTGGTGGCCTGTAGCTGCTTTCTAAGCCTTGGCATCTTGTCAAGGTGGATTATCAACCGTCCCCACCCTACTGCTCCAGGTCCATCTGCTCGAGCTTCGCCATGGCTTCGCTTATGTCGTCCACGACCTTCTTCAGCTTCTCGTCCATGACTGGGGCCCTCTCCCTCTTCGCCTCGGCCGCCTTCTCCTTCCGCTCCTCCTTGAGGGGCTCCAGGGCCTTCTCCAGCGGCGGGAGCTCGACGCCCACCTTCACCTTGAGCTCCTTGAGCCTGGCGTCTATCTGGGCGACCTTGTTGTTCACCAGCGAAAGGAGCTCCTCTCTTGCGTTCTCCAAGTCAGCGACCTCAACTATTGCCTGGGACTTCGACAGCTTCTCGTCTATACCCTGCAGGTCGCCGCGGTACTTCTGAGAGAGGAACTGCATCTCGTCCTTTGTGATCTTGCCCTGGACCTCCGCCTCGTAAACCCGCGTCAGAGCTCCGCTGAGGTACTCCTTCTCCATCTTGAGGAGGCGCATCTCCCTCCTGGCCCCTTCAACTTCGGTAGGAGTCGGCTCCCGCGCCAGCAGGCTCGCGGTGGACTCGGGGGAGGGCCCGGACTTTGGCGGCCCTGGCTTGGATGGCTTCGCCCGTCGGGAGAAGAGATAGACGATGCCGACGGCGATGCTCACTCCGAAGGCAGCACCAAGCGCCTCAACGAAGAGAGAAGTTGCATCGAAGCTCAAGAAAGCCAGTTCCCTCTACGCTTGCCGCTATACACGCCCAGTTAGTTAAGCGTATTCTCGGATGAAAGGACGTCAGTCGAGGCGTTTTGCCCAGCTATAGGACCGCAGCTTGGGGGACGCGCCAAATCCACAGCTGGAGCACTTCTTAGAGTGGATGTTGTATGTTGCCCTCCCGCACCGTCGGCACACTATATGGGTCCTATGCTTGCTGTGCTTGCCGGCCGACGGAGTCCCTTTCATCTTTGATCATTCGCCCTTGAGGCACTCTACGCCTGCGGAGGCGGAGAGATGAGCACCACGTTGTCGCCCCTGACCACGATCGTGCCGAGGGTGTTCGCCTTTCCTTCCGCCAGCATCTCCTCCGAACCTTCAAGGATGAGGTTCATGTGCTGGTCGAAGCCCTGAAGAGATCCCCTGATGACCTTTCCTCCCTTGAGCTTGATCAGGACGGTCCTTCCGATGCTTTCATTCAGCACCTTAAAAGTCATGTCAGCTGCCAAATTTCGTATCTCCGCAGTCGTGGGGAGTCTGTACCCATATATTTAAATTTGCGACGGGCCTCACACGCGCGGAACTCTTGAAGATACAGTTCTACTCCAAACGGGAGTTGAAGGAGGTCGAAGAAACCCTCCTTGCCCAGTGGAAGAACGTGGAGGCCCCCGCCCTGGGCATTGAAAGGAAGGGGTTCGTGGAGGAGGGCCTCTACGTGGCACTTGGGACTCATATGGTGGTGGACAATCGGGGGGCCTTCGTCCCATTTCTCGGCGACGAGCAGCTGTTGAAGGCATTCCCCTGTGTGGTCGTCGACATGGGCGCCGTTAAGTTCGTTACGAACGGAGCGAACATAATGAGGCCCGGCATCCGTTCGTTCTCGGGCTCCTTCTCAAAGGGAGACGTCGTCACGGTCGTCGACGAAAGGCATGGTAAGGCTCTGGCGGTGGGCTCGGCGATGGTCGACAGCGTTGAGGCTGAGAAGATGGAGAAGGGACCCGTGGTCAGGAACCTCCACTACATCGGCGACAAGTTCTGGAATGCGATCAGGGAGCTGGACGCCGAGGCCGGAGCGAAGACGCAAGGCTGAGCATCTCTCTCCCCTCGACCGTCTTCACCCTCTCATTCGCCGTCTTCCAGAATTCGTCCAAGAGATCCTTCCTGACGCCATCCCTTTCGTAGGAGGACGCCTGCACCACCATCTCCAGCTTGTCCAGGTCCCGCACGATCTGGGCCTCCCTGCTCGTTCCACGATTGAAGTCCTTGAAGGCCGCCAGATACTTCGCCCTGACGGAGCCAGGGAGGTCGCGCAGGATGGCCGCCAGGGCCGACGTCTCCATCTTCTCCTTCCAGAGTGGCTCCATTTCGCCAGGCTGGATGTCGCCCGTCACCGCTTCGCACACATCGTGGAGGAGGGCCATCCTCATCATCTTCTCCGTGTCCAGGCCGAGGAGGTCTCCCACCATCATGGAGGCGAGGGTGGTCGCGTAGATATGATCGGCGACCGACTCGGGCCTTGAGATCTTCGCTTTCTTCTTCCAGCCTTTTCGGCTCACCTCCTTGACGGCGGAGCAGGCTTCGAGCGTTCGGAGGACCCCTACGAAATCTCGGTTCACATAGGGTGCCAGCGGGGAGAGATATTTGAACCCGGCCTCGGAAAGCGGCTGGCGTTAACGCTTTTTGGCAACTGGTTGAGAATAATTTACCTAGCTAGGTATTGAAGGCATCCGTTTATCATTGCTCAGCCGAGACAGTGAAAGGTCAATGAGTCAAGCTGCGGCAAAGACGCATGAGAAGGAGGCTGTGACCTACCTCAAGGCGTATCCGATAAAGAGCGCCGACGAAGTGCCCAAGATCAAGGAGGACCTCCGGAACGGAACCATCATCATATTGAGGATAACCCCGTTGGCCAACAAAAGCATCGAAGAGCTCAAGGAGGCGGTGGAGGAGCTCTATGCGTTCGCCACCGGCGTCGGGGGAGACATAGCCCGCCTTGGCGAAGAAAGGATAGTCATCACGCCGCCCAAGGTCAAGATCTGGCGTGCGCTGGGCTGAAGGCCCTAGTATAGCTTTATGCTGTCGAGGACGTTGGGCTGGTAAGCCGGTAGCCTAAAGATCCTCTCGATGGAATCCGCCAGGTTCTCGCACTTCTTCCTCTCGCCGTGTCCGACGATCACCCTCTGGAGCTTGGGCCTCAGCTTGGCGACGTAGCGTATGATCTGGTTGTAGTCGCTGTGGCCGCTGAAGCCCTCCACCTTCTCGACCTTGCAGTTGACGTCCACGATCTTCATCCTTCCGCCGTCCTCCACCAAGGTGACCTGCTTGGAGTTGTCGAGAACCCGGCGGCCCAGGGTCCCCTGCACCTGATACGAAACGAACAGGATCTTGTTCTTGGGGTCGCCAGCGAGCTCCTGGAAGTACTGGACGGACGGGCCTCCTTCCATCATGCCCGAGGTGGCCATTATGATGGCAGGGCCGGAGGCGAGAGCCTCCTCCCTCTTGCTGGGGTGGTCGATGACCGTGAAGTATTCCGTGATGAACGGGTCCTCGTCCTGGTCCACTATCCTGTCGCGAAGCTCCCTGGAGAGATACTCGGGGTAGTACATGTGAATGGCCGTGGCCTCCTTGATCATCCCTTCGACGAAGATGGGCGCCTCTGACAGCACGTTGTGCCTCATGTAGAGGTCGAGGACGAGCATGATCTCCTGGGCGCGTCCGACGGCGGGGACGGGGATGAGGACCTTGCCGCCCCCCTTGAGGGTGGCGTTTATGCTGTTGACGAAGATCATCTCGGTCTCCTCTCTTGGAGGCGAGATGTCCGACTTGTTGCCGTAGGTGCTCTCCATGATGAGGGTTTCAACCCTCGGGTAGTTGAATGAGGCAGGCTCGAGGAGGAGGCTCTTGGCGAACTTGAAGTCTCCCGTGTAGACTATGTTGTGGGCGCCTTCTCCGACGTGGAGGTGAACTGTAGCGCTGCCGAGGATGTGGCCAGCGTTGTAGAGGACGAGCTTGACGTCTGGGGAGATGTCGGTGACCATCCCATAGGGGAGCGGTATTATGTGGCTGATGAGCGACCTCAGGTCCTTCAGATCCCACATGTAGGGTTGTCCCTCCATGGTCGAGACCTTCAGGGCATCTGTGAGGAGGAGCTCCACCATGTGGAGAGTGGGCTCCGTGCAATAGAGCGGGCCCTTGAAGCCGTACTTGTAGAGGAGCGGAAGGAAACCGACATGGTCGAGGTGGCTGTGGCTCAGGACAATCGCGTCTATGTCATCCAGCCTTGTGTTCATCCAGTCGAGCCTGGGGTAGCAGTCAGGCGGGTTGCGAGAGCCTGGATGTATGCCGCCATCCAGGAGGATCTTGCTGTCGGTGGTTTCGATCATCATAGATGAGCGGCCTACCTCCTTGAAGCCTCCTAAAGCCGTGAACCTGACTTCGTTCTTGTCGCTCATCCTCGGCCGAAAGATCCTCTCCCCCGTGTAGCGCATGAACTGCAGCCGTTCGTCCTGCGTCGCCTTCAACGTGTAGAGCACGTTCTGGACCGACACGCTGGGTATGTCCGACGACTTGCGAATCTTGAGGCGCCAGCCGGTCGTGTCGAGGAGCTTCGAAACCTCGGGGCTGATGAGCTTAGGCTGGCGGACGTCCACGATGGCCTCGCCCGTGGTTTCGTCGAAAAACATGTTCTGGAGGCCCGCGTCCCTGGGGATGCAGGAGGCCAGGAAGTTCCTCGCTTCGTCTTCGGGTTTCCGGACGGACTGGTCCACCCGGATGATGACTCGCTTCTTAAGGGAGTTGACGATCTCCGGGATGATATACTCGTTGTGGTCGAAGAAGGTGGGATTCTTCGAGTAGAGGGCGATGCGGGGTCCCTCGTACTCCACCCTGACGACCTGAGCTTCGGGGGGGACGTTCTGCAGAATCACCCCTACGATGCTCTGATTCCTTCCTCCGTTCTGGTTCCTCTGTATCAAGCTCAATTAGCCTGTAACTTTCGAAGGACCGAGTCCTTCTCCTCGGCGGTCAGCTCCCTGAAACCGTCCCTGTCGATGACCGCCACGTCGAAAGAGTCGCCCGAGTACGTGTCCCTCTTCATGGATGAGGTGACACCTTTCACGGCTAGCCGTATGGTGTCCTCCACCGTCATCCCCTCCCTGTAGTCGGCCTCCAATATGCCCAGGACTATGGGCGAGCCGCTCCCCGTGGAGGTGTACTTCTCACTCGTGAGGGAGCCGAAGTAGTCGACGTTGTAGAGGGCAGGTCCCGTTTCGTCGTAACCAGCAAGGATGATCTGGGCCACCAGGGGGTAGTACCTCTGGTTGAAGAAGATGTTCGCGATGAGGCGCGAAGCCGCGGCGACGGGTATGCGCTTCTCGTGATCCATCCTGTACAGGGCCGCGTAATACTTCACGATGTCGATGACGTTCTGAGCATCTGCCACGGAGCCGGCGATAGTCAAGGCGAGATGCTGGTCGATCTGGTGCAGCTTCTTTCCCTTGTGGTGAGCTATGTAGTTCCCCATGGTCACACGTGTGTCCGTCGCGACAACCACTGCGCCGTCGCAGACCATCCCCAGGGTGGTCGTCCCCGTCTTCGCGGTATCCATCTTATCTGCGTTCAAACCCAAAGTATTTCCACCTATGCTCTGAAACGAGCGGTAAAAGCACCACTGACTCCTGAAGAGAGGTAAATAAGCTTTACACAGGACTCCTCAGCCGCTAATCTTTATCAGCTGTAGTCGCGTGGCATGGGCCATGTCCAGCGGAAGGCATCTCATGGAGCTCCCATCGGTGGTGCTGGCCGGCATGGAGGTCCTTCGGGAGACCGGCGACCTCATGAGGGGCCAGGGTCTGACGGGAGACGTCGTGGTCGCCTCGGGGCCCAACGTCTGGGCCGCCCTGGGGAAGGGCCTGACGGAGAGCCTACGCGGCGCAGGCTTCAAGAGCGCCTGGGTTGAAGTTGCGGCGCCGGACCTGCCCACTGTGGAGAGGGTCGAGCGCGAAATCGGAAGATCCGGGGCCAGGACCGTCGTGGGGATGGGAGGGGGGAAGTCCATCGACGTCGCCAAGCTGGCGGCCTTCCGGAGGGGGGCACGGATGATCAGCGTCCCCACGAGCGCATCACATGATGGGATGTCTAGCCCCTTTGCCTCCATAAAGGGCTTCGGCGGGAACTACTCTGCCGTCACGAAGCCCCCGTTCGCGATAGTCGCCGATATCGGAGCGATAATGGGAGCTCCCCCCAGGACCTTCAACGGAGGAGTCGGGGACCTTCTGGCCAAGCTGACGGCGGTGAAGGATTGGCAGCTTGCGCGGGACGAGAAGAAGGAGTACTATGGCACCTACGCTGCCAACCTGGCCAAGATGAGTGGAGTGATGGTGGAGGAGGAGGCAGAAAACATCGGAAGCAAAAAGGTCGAAGGGATAAGGGGGCTCGTTGAGGCGCTGATAAGCGCCGGGGTGGCAGCGGGCATTGCAGGAAGCAGCCGGCCTTGCAGCGGCGCCGAGCATCTCTTCAGCCACGCCCTGGACAGGATCGCACCGGGGAAGGGCCTCCATGGAGAGAAGACCGGGATAGGCGCGGTAATGATGGCGAAGCTCTACGGGCTGGACTGGGAGCGAATGAGGAGGGCTTTGCACGAAGCTGGCGCGCCGTCGACCGCGTCGGAGATCGGGCTTACGGAATCCGAAGTGATCAGGGGGATCCTTGACGCGCCTTCGGTCCGGCCGGAGCGGTACACGATACTTCACAAGTTGAAGCTCGACGCTAGTCAGGCCAGGGCGCTCGCGCAAGAAACCAAGGTAATTTAGCCGCTGGGCTTCAGTTCTGGGGCGGGCTCCGCCTTGCCCTCGGTAGGTTTCCCTTCTCCTTCGGGCTTGGCCTCTTCAGAAGGCTTCGCTGGCTCCGCGGGCTTCGCCTCTTCCTTCGGCTTTGGAGGCTCCGGGGCCTTGTATTCCTCTACGAAGTCCAGCGAAGTCACCGACTTCACGTACTTGAAGACGTCGGTCGAGGCTGCCCTCTTGATGAACTGAAGCCCGTCTAGATAGAAGACATCCTGGGGAAGCATCACCGTGGCGACCCCCTTCTCCGCGTCCAGGGTCACGTTAAGCTTGTCCTCGTTGATCGGAAGCCTCCTGAGGAGGAGGGACTTGGTCACGTCGATGGGCTCCGAAACGGTCTTCAGCACCTCGACGTCATAGGTCAGGATCTTTCCAGCAAGCCGGTGGTTGAAGTCCACCTGGACGCGACCGGAGCCGATATACCGAACGACCCCGACCCTGTTCTCGACCTCGACCTCCGCACCGATGGCGAGATCACGGGCTTTCTCGCCGAACCTCTTCTCAGGTATGAGTTTGATCTTGGTGGGATCCCTCTCACCGAAGCCCTTGTCGGGGGTGATTTCGACAGCAACCTTGTCGCCCACCTTGGCGTTCAGGAGAGCGTCGTCGAGACCTTTGAGGACCCAACCTTCGCCGACGGCCACAAGGGTGGGGGTGTACCTAGCCACAGGGTTGAAGATCCCGAGGGCTTTCGCGTCGTCTATGCGGGTGGCCTCCAGGACTTCGCCTGTGTCCTTCACCTTGGCCACGTAGTCGATGTAAGCTAGCGTTCCGCTATCCAAGACTGATATTACCTGCCTTAGACCCTAGGAGAGAGGTATAAAAGAATTAGGCGACGAAGTCGGCCGACTTCAAAGTCCTATCTGTCTCTACGCAATCAGGTTGGGAGGTTAGATCGACGATGGCACGGGCCATCACGCTGGGAGAGCCTTGAGCCGCTCCTCCGCGGCCTTCAGCATCAGGGGGACGTCGACCCTGTAGCTTATGAAATTGAGGGCCCCGCCGATGGCACCAACCGTGGTCATCACATGCCATCTGTCGACCTCGCCCATGTTGCCTATCCTAAAGATCTTCCCCTTGAGCTCTCCGAAGCCGCCGGCGACCACCACGCCGAAATCCCGATCGAGAGATTCCCTGAAAGCCTTGTCGTCCATCCCCTCGGGATACCTTATGGTCACCACCACGTTTGACCTCACGTGGGGCTTTACGAAGGGCTGGAGGCCCACGCCGCTCAGCGATTCATAGAAGGAGGAGGCGGTGACCCTGTGGCGCGCGATGCGCCTGACCATCCCCTCCTCCAGCACCATCTTCAGGGCCTCGTCAAGGGCGTAGAAGAGCGGGAGGGCAGGGGTGAAGGGAGTCTCGGCCTTCGCCCCGAACTCGGCGTACTTTGCAAGGTTGAAGTAGGTGCTCGGGGGAGGGCTGGCGGCAAGAAGCTTCTTGACCTGATCGTTAAAGGAGACGAGAGCGAGACCTGGAGGGGCTGCAAGGCACTTCTGGCTTGCCGTAACCACCATGTCTATGCCCCACTTGTCCTGAGGAAGCTCGTCGCCTCCAAGGATTGAAACCGCGTCGCACATGCACAGGGCACCCAACGACTTCGCCACGTCGGAGGCCTCCTTCATCCATCGGTATGTGGTGCCGGGGGAGGTGTCGTTGTACACCACGAAGACGGCCTTCACCTTGCCGGCCTTCTTCCCCGCGTCAGCCAGCTGGTCGGGACGGGGCGCGTCTCCTGAGGGAGCGGCCACCCTTATGGCGTGACCTCCGGCCTGATCCACCGAATCGGCGAGGCGCTGGCTGAATTCGCCAAAGACCGGCACCAGGATGTTGTCACCGCTCCTGACGATGTTCATTACGGCCGCCTCGACCCCTCCGGTGCCCGAGCAGGAGAGTATCGCCATGTCCGCCGTCGTGCCGAAGACCGCCTTGGCGTTGGCAACTATGTTCTTCATCAGGGGATGAAAGCCTTCGCCCCTATGGTTGATGACCGCCTTGGCCATGGCGTCCATGACCCGGTCCGGGACGTTGGTGGGGCCCGGGAGCATGATAAGCTTCCGTTGAGGGAAGTAACCCAACTAGACACCGGCATGGCTAGAGGGCGCGTTAATCTAAGTCTTCTTATCGTTGGCCGTTTCCTGCTGAGCGAACAGTTCCCTTATGCGCTCCGCACCCTTGGTCTCCTCAAGGTATTCGGCCACCTCCTTCGGGACCAAATGCTCCCACTTCTTGCCAGACGCAATCCTGTGGCGAATCTCGGTGGCCTGGAGCTCATCCCTCCGCAGAAGCGGAACCTCTTGGACGCGGATGCCGTTCTCCTTCAACAGCCTGATGCTGAGGGCATCGTTGGAGAAGACCATGTCGAAACGGGGGGTCAGGGATCTCAGAAGGGGCACCCAGAGGGAGTGGTTCTCAATGTCTGGGAGCTCGGCAAATTGGACCTTCTCGAGGAGCTTCCTGCTACGAAGCACCGCGGCAATCATCTCGAGCCTCTCGCCAGCGGTAAAGGGGTTTCTGAATTCATGGCTCCTCTGAGAGCTGCCGATGACGATCACCAACCTGTCAGCCCGTCCTAAGGCATAGTGGATGGCACGTACGTGACCCAGGTGGAAGGGCTGGAATCTGCCTATGAGAAGCGCCACTTTCAATGGTAGCCAGCGATGGCTACAAATGACCAATCTTAAAAAGTAACCTGATTGAATGCAGGGCCAAGGGATTCGCGGGGCACGGCCGATTGATCAGGATAGATGGCGGACGGGGCGAAGGAGGGGGACAGATGCTCCGGACTTCCCTCATCTTCTCCTTCGTCCTCGGCGAGGAGATAGAGGTTTTCAACATAAGGGCCAGGAGGGACAGCCCGGGCCTTCGTCCGCAACACCTGGCCGTTGTGAATGCCTTCGCCTCTGCGACTGGGGGGCATGCCGACGGCGCCAAAGTGGGCTCGGACACGATCAGGTTCTCCCCCGGAAAGGTCGTCGACGCAGACATCGAGATTGACGTGGGCACGGCTGGCAGCGTCACCCTGATCCTTCAGACGCTGCTGTCCGCGATCTCCCTGAAGGGCCTGGGTGCTGAGGCGTCCGTGAAGGGCGGCACGGACACGAGGTGGAGCCCGACCTATGACTACGTCGAGAACGTCTTCGAGCCGGCGGCCCTCGCTCTGGGCGTGCCTATTTACACGGGCGTGAAACGGCGTGGCTACTATCCCGCCGGCGGTGGTTTGGTCCATGGCAGGTGCCATCCCGCCAGCAAAGGTTCGTACGTCACGTTCGATAGACGGCCCAGCGACAATGGAGTGAACATCTACAGCGTCTGCGGGAACCTCCCGGAGTCCGTCGCCGTCCGCCAGGCCGAATCCGCTGCCGAGAAGCTGCGAAAGGCCGGCGCGGTGATCGGGGCAACATCTGTTCAGAGGGTAGAGTCGGAATCCCCTGGAACCTCCATACTGACATCGCATGTCGAACCAGGAATGGTGTTCCTTGGAGGAGACGCCATCGGAGAAAGGGGCGTCAGGGCCGAAGAAGTGGGGGCCGCCGCTGCCAGCCTCATCGCCTCTCCGTTGGCCAAGGGGGCCTCCGTGGATCGTCACCTCGCCGACATGCTGGTGCCGCTGATGGCCCTGCAGGGGGGAGGAGAGATGGTCACGGACGAAGAAACCCAGCACCTGAAGACGAACCTTGAGCTGGCTGCGACCTTCACCAGGTGCGAATACGAGATAGCGAAGGAGGGGGAGCTTTTCAGGGTGCGAATAACGAAACGCTGAAGGCGACGACGGCACTAGCCCAAAAGTAAATAACCCTTTTATCCATGGCACCTTCGAGGAAGCACAAATGTCTGAATTCATGATTCCAGGGGCCACCGCCGTGGGCCTGACCTTTGATGGCGGCGTGGTCCTGGCTGCGGAGAAGAGGTTCACCTATGGGAACTTCATCATGAGCAAGACGGGCAAGAAGGTGTTCATGCTGAATTCCAACACCGGGGCAGCCTTCGCAGGCATGATTGGCGACATGCAGGTCTTGGCCAGGAACATGCAGGCCATGATCAGGATGCGAGAGATGGAGACTAGGAGGAAGATGACCCCTAACTCAGTGGCCAAGCTGATGTCGGTCGTAATGTACAACCGGAAGATGATGCCCTTCCTGAATCAGGTGATTCTCGCCGGGGCTGAGGGGACGCCCTCCATCTACATACTTGACGCCCTCGGATCCGTCATCCCCGACAAGTACGCCGTCATCGGCTCGGGTACGGAGATAGCCATAGGAGTGGTCGAATCGGAGTTCGTGGACGGAATGAGCGAGGAGAGGGCGCGAGAGTTGGCCATCAAGAGCATCAAGGCCGCCAGCCAGAGGGACGCTGCCAGCGGCGACGGAATCGACCTACTCGTAATCTCCGGCAGCGGCATCAAGGAAGAGAAAGTGGCCTTCTGAAGGCCGAAGCGGCTGATGGTCCTTTGAGGAAGGCCGATTCGCTGAACAGAGCCTTGGGTTCGCTATCTGCTTCTTCTCGTAGTCTCGAGAGCTCCGTCGCCAGGAGGGAGAAGATCCTGAAGGATTCGAGAGACGTGATCGCCGATTGCTCAAAGGCCATCATCAGCATACATACGGGAGACAAGGCGTCGGCACGGGCCCTGATCCTGAAGGCCAAGCATGGCCTCGAGGAGCTGCGAGAGGCTTCTCAGGGCGAGATGGACAGATACCTCACGTCACCGGAGACGGAGTTCGTAGAGGCGGAGACTCTACTTGCACTGGCATCGCGCAAGCCGCTTCCCTCAGCAGACGAGCTGGGGGTAGCCCCAGGCTCCTACATACTAGGACTACTGGATATGATTGGGGAGGCGAAGAGAAGGCTCTTCGACTGCATCAGGCAGGGAGAGCTGGACGAGGCTGAGAGGCTCTTTGAAGTGATGGAGTCCCTCTACGTTTCGATCAAGCCGCTGGCCGTGTACGACAGCATAGTGCCGGGGATGAGGAGAAAGCTGGACGTGGACAGGTCCATCCTCGAAGACACCAGGAGCATGATGACGGAAGAAACGAGACGCACCAAACTCCTTAAGATGATGCGGTCGCTCGAAAATAAGATGGATGCCGCCAAAGGGTAGGCCGGCCTTCAGGGATTTCTTTCCCTACGCCACCCTCTTGCAGAAGAGCCTCGCCTCCCTCTATGCGCCTGGAGGAATTAGGGCCGAGGACGTAGTAACGACGGTCGCCCTTGATGTGTCCTATTCCAAGGAGAAGGCCTACGCGGCCGCCGTGGTCTACCGTGCAAAGGACGACCGAGTCCTGGAGGCTCAGACGGGCGAATATGGCGTCCATTTCCCCTACATCCCCGGATACCTCTATTTGAGAGAGGCCCCCCCGCTTCTCAGGGTCCTAGCACAGGTGGAGTCGCCATACGACCTTATCCTTGTCGACGCCCATGGAAGGCTCCACCCTAGGAAGGCCGGCCTGGCCACGATCGTGGGGGTGCTGATGGAGAGGCCGACGGTGGGGATCGCGAAGAGCCTCCTAGTCGGGAAGGTTACCGGAATCGGAGAGGTGAGGCCGATCCTTCTTCGCGGCGAGGAGGAGGGCCTCTACGTCAGAGACGGGAGGGCATTCTATGCGAGCCCCGGGAACATGATGTCATTGAAGGAGATCGGGCTGTGGCTGGAAGAGAGGGGGAATACCTATCCTGCGGAGCTAGCAAGGGCGGACGCCCTTTCCAAGAAACTCAGAGTGTCTTCAGAAGCTGCGGGTCCTTCTTGAGATTGGTGCTCTTCAGCCCGGGGACGGGGCTGTCCAGCCTGGTGACGATGAACTTAAGTCCTTTCTCGCCCCCTCTCGAGACGAACATGGCCTCTTCGTGGCTCTGGTCGTAGCCTAAAGCGATGATGTCCGGCCTTATCAGCTCCACCGTGTCAAAGATGTCGGTTTCGCTGCCCAGGATCGCAGCGTCCACGAACCGCAGGCTCCTGACAAGGGCAAGCCTAACCTGCTCGCTGTTCACGACGGGCTTCCCTCGCATACGGAGGACGGTCTTGTCCCGCGCGACGGAGACGACAAGCATGTCTCCCAGGGCCCTGGCCTTCGAGAGGGTGTGAATGTGTCCGGGATGGAGGATATCAAAGACTCCTCCCGCCATTACCACCTTGATGCTTATCCTGCCGTCCTGAGTGAGCACAAGGCGGTCGTGGTCCGAGACGGAGATGAGCCCGCTTCTCACCGCCTCCTCAAGGAGGGCGTCGCCCAGCTCCGGGCCTAGTCCCAGCCCCATTATGAAGCCTTGGCGCGACCTGTCTCCCTCCAGCGAGAGGGAGAGGAGGGTCGTCAGCACCTTCTTCTTGACGGCGTCGCTCTTGAAAAGCTCGGTCATAACAAACAGCCGTTCCTCGTAGCGAGGCAGCCTATTTCCTGACCAGCTGTCGGAGCTCCCTGTCGCCCCTTACAGATGGATGGCTGGTGTCCATCAGGACGGCCTCAAACCAACGATAGCGGCCGTCCTCGATCAGGAAGTATGAGCCCAAGACCTTCATGTTTGGATATCTCTCCTTGACCCGCCCAGCCACGACCCCCGCCTCGGGGAGCTCCCCCTTTATCCTCAGGACGCCGAGATGCTTGGACCTCCTCCCGGCGACGGGGCGCTTTATGCGAATCCCGCCTCTCGCAATCCTGACCCTGACGACGACGAAGCCCTGCTTCGCCTTGAACCCCAAAGCCCGGGCCCTGTCGAGCCTGGTGGGATGGGCGAGCCGGACGACCCTGGGGCCCCTCCTCCAAGCGACCAGGCGGCTCTTTATGGCTGGGTTCTTCTCCTTTAGTGCGTTCTGCCAGGTTTCAGCTACGTATTTGTACATCGACGCTTCAGCCAAGCCTCCGCTGTCGATGACTTAAAACTTTTGCCCGAAGGCATGGCTTCAGCTCAGTGGGACTGTTGCGAGGGTCGCGAATGAGGTCAGGTCGCTCACCATGACTTCGCTCTGCGAGATGGTGTAAAGGTAATTCCCGATTATGACGCTCCTGTCGATTTGTAGGGTGCTCGTAGGTGAGTCACCGTAGTTCTGCCCACCCGGATACTGTGAAACCGTGCCGAGGAGAGTGAATCCCGTTTCGGTCACATTGAAGACGTAGGCGCCCTGCCATACGGGGTTGCCGTAGGGGGGAGGACTGCTGGAATCGGACGTCTGGCCCCCGCTGACCACGGCCAAGAGCACAGGTATCACCATGATGTTCCTCGTCGGGTCGAAGGTGAACGCTAGATGATCCGTGAGGACGGGGGAGTCCGTCCCCCTGTCCCCGATCAGATAGTCCGAGACCTGAATCGAGGTCCCGTTGTCGAAGACTTGGAATAGGGAGAGCTTCAGACCGAGGTAGTAGGCGAAATCTCCGTTCGAGGCCGGCACGGAGTCCTTGCCGACCCCTATCAGGTACCCGTTGGAGAGCGGATAGAGGTAGTCGGAGTAGCCGTTGACCTTTAGGGCGCTGAGGATGACCGGCTGGGACATGTCCTGGAAGGAGATCACGAAGAGGGGATCGACCTGCTCGAAGGTGACCACGTAT
>CAYYVT010000110.1:0-6715 GCA_964475215.1 uncultured Nitrososphaerales archaeon | reverse complement strand
AGCTGAGACCAGTAGGAGTACATCGACTCAAGTGGGTTAAGGACAAGGAGGGGAGAGAGGACATCCGTGGCTACCCTTACTCTCCTGTCCTTGTTCCTGTGAACGGCTTCCTTGATGTTAAATGAGATCGCAGTCGCGTCTTTCAGGTCGCAACGAACGAGTGAACCGGAACTTGAAATCCACTCTGGTACCCTTTCAGTGCTTATTCCCACCCCCCTCATGTCTCTCAAGACGTCAGAAACAGGGCGATGAGTTGCATAGAGGCAGTAGTCTCCTTGGATGAGGCCGGAGCGAACGAACCAGTATCCCAGCACCTCTTTACCTATTCCTGGCGGCCCGATTACCAACACAGAGGACCGGTCGGGGTATCCATCTTTGCCGAGGACCGCGTCCAAGGATGGGACCCCGGTAGAGACCAAGCTTCGCTTCAGAGTCGTCCCAGTTTGCGAAGTTTTATGCGTTGTTCATGATTCAACTGAAGAGGTGCTTGCGAACCGCGCCGAAGCCCCGGTGTCGATATCTGCCCAAACATTCCCCCGTCCCTTCTTGTAGCTCGGACCTGGCATTTTATGACCGTGTCCCGGCCGAGGCACCCAGACTCGCTCCACCTGAGTCCGCCCTGGCCCGTCAGAATCGGTTGCAACTGGACCGTGAATCCTCTGCTTCAATCTCGGTCTGCCCTTTCTTTACTAAAACCATCATCAGACCTGACGACGAGCGACTCTGCGGACCGCTAGGTGTAAATCTGACTGGAACCTTCGAATTTCCAGCGAAATCACGGCCGTGAAGCACCCACTTGGATTCCTGTTCGTCCTGTTGGCCTTAGCCATCTGTGTGAGCTCATCCAGCGTGTGCGCTGTCGCTTCTGACTGGCCCATGTTCCGTTCTGACCTCGATCACTCAGGTACGGTCCCTGGAACGGCGGTCCCTCCCCTTTCGCAAATCTGGAACTATACGGCTGGCGGGCCGATATTTTCATCCCCCGCCGTGAGCGCCGGGACTTTGTACGTGGGCTCGGTCAACGGCGACGTCTATGCCCTGAACACCTCCAGCGGAGCCAAGGTCTGGAATTACGTGACGGCCGGGCCGGTCTACTCGTCTCCAGCAGTGAGCGACGGAGTTGTCTTCGTTGGCTCATATGACGACAACGTTTACGCCCTGAACGCATCTAACGGGGCCAAGTTGTGGAGCTACGCGACTGGCGGGTCGGTCTATTCCTCCCCATCTATAAGTAATGGACTCGTCTACGTCGGCTCCGATGACTTCAACATCTACGCCCTGAACGCCTCCACCGGAGCGGAGGTCTGGAAGTATACGACTGGCAATTATGTCCTCTCTTCTCCAGCGATCAGCGATGGGTACGTCTTCATAGGCTCAGAGGACGACAACATATATGCCCTGGACGCCGCCACCGGGGCCAAGGTCTGGAACTATACAACGGGATCGTTGGTCGTTTCTTCTCCGGCCGTCAGCGGCGGGATCGTATACGTGGGCTCCGATGACGACGAAGTATACGCGCTTAATGCATCCAACGGGGCCAAGGTCTGGAACTACACCACAGGGGCTTATGTTACAACTTCCCCCTCGGTGAGCAATGGTGTCGTCTTCATAGGTTCGTATGATTGCGACCTCTACGCCATAAACGCCTCCACCGGAGCAGAGGTCTGGAACTACACCACCGCCTACCTGTATCAATCGCCTTTCGCTATAGGATCTTCCCCCGCGGTGAGCGACGGGGTCCTCTACGTGGGCACACAGGACTCTAGCCCCTATGCGCAGAACTCCCCTCTTCCAAGTGGCGGCAACGCCTATCGGTTGAACGCCCAACCTTCAAACGACGGCGTCTTCTACGCCCTAAACGCCTCCACCGGAGCGGAGGTCTGGAGCTATACGACCTCCGGGTCGGACTATTCGTCCCCTGCCGTGAGCGGAGGAGTCGTCTACTTGGCCGGATCCGACGGCCACATCTACGCCTTCGGTGAGTCGCCCATACCCGTCCCCGAGTTCCCCGATTCTCTCGTATTCTTCACGGTCCTGGTTGGCGTGCTCATCGCCGTGGTCTGTGAACGCAGCCTGAGGTCTGAGCGCATTCCTGCTTGAACACGAAACCTTCTGCATCAACCCCGGCCCGGAGGCAAGTCCAGGGCAGCGAAAGTCGTATTTTTCACAGCCAAACTTGAGTATCCTTTCATCAGAGACGGCGCGACATGGCCGGAAGTCAGACGGGGAGCATCCAGGCACGCAGCTGGAGGCCGCTAAGAGTGATGTTGGTTGTCACGCTCCTCCTTATTACCCTGCAGATAGCTCTGGGTGAGATCGTGGGTGCCGTAGCTACTTACCCTTCTACAGCTGTGCCTATCACGTCTTTAGGTGGCCTGATATCCGCACTCCTGACGGCGGCTGGGCCGATTGTCTTGGTTCACGTAGCAAATGCCTTGCTAATCTTGGTGGCTGGGATAGGGTCGTTTGCCTTGGCCCTCCGCTACCATAAGAGGAGCGTCACCATCTCGGCTGTCCTCAGTCTCGTTTCGATAGTGGTAGCGGTATTGGGAGGGTACATTTTCGCCGTCTCCGACTTCGCCAACGGAGGCGGGATCCTATTGATGGTTAACGGTGCCCTTGCCGCATACGCTCTCCTATTCATAACTCTTTACTATACCAAGTAAGGTCCGTCGGCCTCCTCGAACTTGGTTCCCGGGATCACTCCGGGCGTTCGCGCAAGGAACTCGAGGGATGAATGATAGGACCAGGAAGCACACAGGTTCATCTGGCCGGTCAGAAAGAGGGACAGATGGGCCGATTCCCGACTATCTGATTGCTGAACTAAGCGGTTCATACGTCGTGTGTTACGTTGTCGGTTTCAAGGGATTGGAAGCTGCCCGACCCTTGCACCCAGCTCGTTTGTACGGGGCCGCGATGTACGGCACGACCTTGGCCACTGCACCAGCGATTCCACCTAACTATCGGCGTTGTTGCGAGTTACCCGATGATGGTCTGGATTCGGGGAAGCACAGCGACAGCCCCGAGACGGTCCGCTCCTCACCCTTTCATGGGGGTGGGGAAGGCGATGGTGACGTTCGTCCCCCTCCCAGCCTTGCTTCGCACCTCCATGCTACCTCCATGTGCCTCAATGACCCGTTTGCAGTATGAGAGGCCGAGGCCCAGGCCCTGCGGCCGCTTTCGAACCGCCAAAGAACTCCCTAAGCGCCCTATCCGGTTCAGTGGACATTTCTTTTCACTTGGTTGCGAGATAGCAGTGGCAGCGAAATCAAAATGCTCTCAACTCAAGTAAAATTGTCGCTCGAGCCCAAACACGTTAGTCATAGTTGCGAGGGTGTCCGATTCAAAAGACGGTGGTTTTCTCACTACGGCTAGGGAGCTGTGGTCAGGTCGGCGGGTAGCCCCGTGGCTAGGGGACTTGACAAAAAAGGACCGGATTCTGATAGCCTCGTTCGGCTGATTTTCTAGTTGGCCCTCGGAGCCTTCTTCCAGCTGATGCCGCGGCCTAAGGGCATCGTTCCAGCACCGACGACGGAATTGGTGACTATCGCGAAGCTGGTGTAGGCGGCGAAGATCGCCGTGATGATTCCTAGGTAGCCGCCAGCCTTCGTAAGGATACTAATTCCGGTCAGTGCACCTCCTCCAAGGACGAAGAAGGTGATCCACAGGAACATGAACGTGAAACCTAGTGACGCGTTGGCGGTCATCGCAGAAACCCACATGTACAAGGTGAAGATCCCCCACAGGACCAGCGCCGCGCCTATTCCCGCCGCCGGAGTCTGAATCAGGCCGGCACCTCCAAGTAGGACCATGAGAGCGAAGAAAATCCAGAAGGCTCCATAGCTGCAAAAGGCGGTGAAGCCGAAGGTGTTGCCCTTCCTCATCTCGAACGCGCCCGCCAGGAACTGGCAGAGGCCTCCGTAGGCCATGGCTAGGGGAAGGACGACCCCCACCGATGCGGCGGGGATCCACCCTGCGTTTGTGAAGCTAAGTAGGAATGTGGTAAATGCGAACCCGGCCAGACCAAGAGGGGCAGGGTCGGCCATTAGAGCTTTTTCCGATAATGTGCTCATTGTGTTTCACCTCCTTCTTTGGCGACTTTCATTTCTAGCTTGAGTTCTTCGTAGGCCTGCTTGGCCTCCTCCACGCTCGTGCCATCTTCGAGAGTCGTAATGTCTCCCAGAGGTTTTTCGTCCACGATGGAGCGCAGGAGCCGCCTCATTATCTTCCCGCTCCTGGTCTTCGGCAGCTTGTTGACAAAGTAGATCTCCGCGGGCGTCGCTATGGAGCCAAGGTTGTGTCTAACGTGGTTTATCAGCTCGACCTTTAGCTGTGGCGAAGGCTTGAAGCCGGGCCGGAGGATGACGAACGCGACGGGGACCTGCATCTTGACCGGGTCGGGCATGCCCGCCACCGCAGACTCCGCGACCGACGGATGGGAGATCAGCACGTCCTCCAGCTCGATGGTGCCGATCCGATGGCCTGCGATCTTCAGGACCTCATCTGCCCTTCCCAGGAGCCAGAAGTAGCCATCCTCGTCCTTCATAGCATAGTCCGACGCCTGATAGATTCCAGGGAACTTTGTGAAGTAGACCTGCTTGAACCGCTCGGGGTCGCGCCAGAGCGTCATCATCTGTCCTGGCCAGGGTCTCCTGATGACCATGTAGCCCTTCTCTCTGGGCGGGGCCGGGCTTCCTTCCTCGGTCAAGACGTCGGCATCGACGCCCGGGAGCGGGAATCCGGCCGAGCCAGCCTTGAGTGGGATGTGAGCGATCCCAGGCTGGGGGCTCACCAGGATCCCGCCGGTCTCGGTCTGCCACCAGGTGTCCACTATGGAGCATTTCCCGTAGCCGATGTTGCTGTAGTACCACTGCCACGCCTCTGGGTTGATCGGCTCCCCAACGGTGCCGAGGAGCGTGAGGGAGCTCAGATCATGCTTCTTGGCCCACTCCTCGCCGAACTTCATGTGCATCCTGATAGAAGTCGGCGTGGTGTAAAGGATGGTGATTCCATATCTCTCGATTATGCTCCACCAACGGTCAGGCTCAGGAAAGTCTGGCGCGCCTTCGAATATCAGGGATGTGACCCCGCAGAGAAGGGGCGCATATGTGACATAGGTGTGCCCGGTGACCCAGCCGACGTCTGCCGTGCACCAGTATATGTCTTCGTCGCGCACGTTGAAGACGACCTTGTTGGTGTAGTAGGCCCAAGTCATGTAACCGGCCGTGCTGTGGACAATCCCCTTGGGCCTCCCCGTGGTTCCTGAGGTGTAAAGGATGAAGCTTGGATGTGTGCCTTTGAGCCTCGCCGGCTCGACGTATGCGCGTGCCGGCTTCTCTATCTCATCGTAGAAGAGGTCGCGGTCCTCAACCATCGGAACCTCTCTGCCCACCCTCTTGAACACGATGACCTTTTCCACCGTCGAGGTCTCCTTCAGGGCTTCGTCCACTACCGTCTTGGCTTCCACTACTTTCCCCCTCCTGTAGCCACCGTCCGCAGTGATGACGACCTTGCTCTCCGAGTCGTTTATCCTCTCGGCCAGTGCGTGAGCGCTGAATGCTGAAAAGACTACGTTGTGTATGGCCCCTATCCTCGTCACCGCTAAAAGGCTCATCGGAAGCTCGGGGATCATGGGAAGGTATACGGTGACCCTGTCGCCTTTTTCGACGCCCAACTGCTTAAGGACCCAGGCTAGCTTGTTGACCTCTTTGTACAGGTCGTAGTACGTGAGCATCCTCCGGTCTCCGTTCTCCCCCTCCCAGTAGAAGGCGATCTTGTTCTTCCTCCAGCTCTTCACATGCCTGTCGAGACAGTTGTACGACAGGTTCGTCTCCCAGTTAGAGAACCATGACGCGTACGGGGGCTCCTCCTTGCTCTCGAATATAGAGCCGGTCTTCTGGTACCAGAACAGGTCATCGGCGATCGGGTGCCAGAATTCGTCGGGATTCTCAAGGCTCCTGGTATGATCTCCACCGAGGACTTGGATGCCGGGGTGGAAGCTCTGATCCGTCGGAAGGACGTTTCTTACTTCCTCCATTAGGCGATAAATACTTTAAATTCGATATTTAAACTATGTGATGCGGAGGAAAAAGGGGTCGACATAACAGGGTTATTGCAGGTCGCGGGCCAATCCGACCGGTGTTCTTGGCAATTTCCTCGCTTGTCTCATTGCAAGGCAAAGCCCCGCAGGCCTTTGCAGAACCAATTTTCGGCGTCTGACGAATACCCGCCGCCGTCCGCAGGACTTGGCCCCTGCCTGAGTGGGAGGCCCCGCCGGGAGACAAGCTCTCGCAAGAAATCCGGGAGCCTAAGGCAGGACAGGGGGGCCCGCCGAGGCTTCACTCCATGGTCGAAGATGGCGGCACCCTCGAAGGCGCTCCTTGGCATGGTGTTTAAAGTGCTCAGACATCCATGGCCGCCAAGTCTACCTGCCCCGTTAGAGCCGCATCTTCGGTGTACCAATTCCTTCCACGGTCTGGCGCCTCCTCCTCCGGAATGCATGTGAGCCGGCCAATCAGGAGAGTCGCGTCTGGGTCCTGCGGGCCACTACTAACATCGAAGAGCCCGCTCCCTCGCGTTCCGAGAATCTGGAGAAGTTGAGCTGTTCTATCCTGAATCCCCGTTTCAGGACCCCCCGCATCTCGGATTCGGTAAGCCCTCTTGGGCCGAAAGCCCTCCTGGGGTCCACTACGAACTCCTTCGCGATCACCAGCCC
>CAYYVT010000109.1:0-23717 GCA_964475215.1 uncultured Nitrososphaerales archaeon | reverse complement strand
AATCCGCGACGGCCCTCATGGCGTCCAGCTTCAACTCTGGGTTGTTAGCTAGCCCCAGGTAGTTGTTGCTGCAGAGCATCAGTTCCCTCCTTCCGTCGACGGTGACCCAACTGTCGGAGGGGGACTCGAGGACACGCTTCCTCCACAACAGGTTGCCGGCCGCCATTTGGTCCAACTCGGCCTTGGCAATGGCCTCCAGGTCTTTCTGGCGAGTGGTAGACATTATTGGTGGCAAACCGAGTCGTGTATATATCGTTAGTCTGGAACGCGCGCCGTCAGGTGCGAGCGCAGATACCGTATCGAGTTTTGATAGATGAAAGGCGAGCTCTGCAACCCGGGAACAAAGCATAAATGACCATCGCAGTGAGTCTGAGACGACATGAAGGCTGTGGTCAAGGCCCGGCCTGCCTTCGGGGCCGACTTTTTGGACGTGCCGGAGCCTGTAATCAAGAAGGACGAAGTTCTGGTCCGAGTAAAAGCGACAAGCATCTGTGGGACGGATGTCCACATTTACGACTGGAACGAATGGGCGGCGGCGAAGGTTAAGCCCCCCCTTGTGATGGGCCACGAGTTCGCGGGGGAGGTGGTGGAGCTGGGAAAGGACGTAAAGGGCCTCGTCGTGGGTGACAGCGTTTCGGGTGAAACCCACATCCCGTGCCATAGATGCGAGCAATGCAAGACGGGGAACCTTCACATCTGCGAAAACCTCCGCCTGAGAGGCGTGGATTCACAGGGATGCTTCGCGGACTACGTCGCGTTGGACGAGGCCACCGCCTGGCATAACGATCGAAGCCTTCCCTACGAGCTGGCTTCCGCGCAGGAGCCCCTAGGCAATGCGATGCATGCGGTGTTCACTGGTGGCGGCGTCGAAGGAAAGACGGTGGCAGTATTTGGCTGCGGCCCCATAGGGATAGCCTCCGTAGCGGTCTGCTGCCAGTCTGGAGCGGAACGGGTCTTCGCAGTTGACATCTCCGATTACCGCCTGAAGCTGGCGCGTGACTTCGGCGCGTCATCCGTGGTGAACTCTAAGACTGTGAATCCTGTCAAGGAGATAATGTCGCAGACGAACGGGAGAGGGGTAGACGTCTTCTTGGAGATGGCGGGGGTGCCTGAGACTATAAGGCAAGGATTGAAAGTGCTCCGTGCCGGAGGCCGCGCCTGCATGCTGGGCTTGCCGTCACAGCCGGTGGAGCTCGACTTCGCGAACGACATTGTCGGAAAGATGGTCGACATGCACGGCATCTATGGAAGGCGGATCTTCGAAAGCTGGTACCTGGTGGCATCTTACCTTAGGTCCGGGAAGATAGACCTATCGAAGCTGATCACTCACCGTATGAAGCTGTCAGACTACCACAAGGCATTTGAAATTATGAAGTCCGGCCAAAGCGGCAAAGTCGTCCTGACGCCCTGATTGTTAGCCTTCCAATCTCCTCTGTCATGCGGGGTCAAATCGACGCGACTCACTCGCACGAAGCATTAGAGCAGTCTGCATAATAATCAAGTAAGGGCTCGAATCGGAGTGAACCCGGCCCGGCCCAAACGAATTCGCCCGAGATGCCTCCAGGCTGGGTCGGGCTCGCCATCTTGCAATATGACTGCGGTCGGTCGACGCTTCGCTGCTGGAATCTGCGGCCCACTGCCACACACTCACGCCGAGTAAGGTTGAGGGGTCAAACTTTATGTGATGGCGGAGCCCGATGGAGATGTAATGGCAGTGGAATATGCAGAGGAGTCGGCCCTTACATCGACAACTTGGGTCAACGAGCACTTCAGGGATAAGGATGTTCGTGTAGCTGAAGTGGATTATGACCCTATTTCTAACTACTTCCTTGGTCACATTCCGGGGGCATCGCTCCTTGATTGGCGGAGGGACTTCAGCGATCCGGTCATCAGGGACGTCGTGAGCAAAGTGGCCTTTGAGAGGGTGATAGGGAACGCTGGCGTGAATAGTGACAGCACCCTGGTCCTGTACGGGGACTTCAACAATTGGTTCGCGGCCTTCGCCTTCTGGGTCTGCCGGTATTACGGATACCGGAAAGTGAAGCTGATGAACGGGGGCAGAAAGCGATGGCTGTTGGAGGACAAGCCACTTGCAAAGGAGGTTCCGAGGTTCGACCCCGAGCCCTTCCGCGTGTCAGCCCCCGATGAATCTGTCAGGGCATACTTGCAAGAAGTTAGGGAATCGATTCACGCTCAGGGGAAGGTATTAATTGACGTGAGAGGGCCCCGTGAATTCAGGGGCGAGGTCCTAGCCCCACCCGAGTACCCGGCGGAAATGTGCCAGCGAGGTGGTCACATCCCCGGGGCGGTCAACGTCCCCTGGAATTGGGCGCTCAAGGACGATGGGACCTATAAGGCTGCCCAGGACCTTACGTCCATCATTCAGCCTCTCGGTGTGACTCCAGACAAGGAGGTGATAACCTACTGCAGGATCGGGGAACGCTCCTCTCACATGTGGTTCGTGCTCAAATGCCTTCTGGGCTTCTCCAAGGTGAAGAACTACGACGGCTCGTGGGCTGAATGGGGAAACATGATAAGAAACCCCATCGAAAGATGACTGGAAATCCTATGGGATTGAGGGCATCGTCCCGATTTCAGAACCATCTAATGTAGCTGACATCTCTTGCGGCGACGATGACCGCGATGATGGTCATTATCGCGGTAATTATCACCGACGCCACGAGGCCAGGGTTTACCATCAGGATGACGACGACGGTGATGAAGTTCAGGGAAACGAACATCATGAGGAAGTACTTGATGAACCGAAGCATGCGTCTAGTGTTCAGTCGAATGTCACCTGACCTGCCGATGCCATCAGATTCCCTTCAATGCATTTAGAGGTTTCCACCGGCGTTCCTCAATGCGAAACCTGTTTGACAGCCTTCACGTGGCAGTGATTGGTCTTGTGAGTGGGTCCGTCCTTCCTGCGGCGAAATTCGAAGCACAAGCAACCGTCGGCCGGGCCCTTCGGTGCCCATCGTCAGGTCGGGCCTCCAGGATGCTCTGCCGCACTTCGGATACTTCGGAAGGTCCCCCCTCTGTTCCAGCTCTATCTTGAATCCATCCTTCCCGAGGGCCACCCCCACAGATATCGCGCTCAACCTGTGTGCCAAGCCTCTGTCCTTGGTGTTGTCGCTCTAAAGGTGTCGACAACCCAGCCCATCATGTTTGACGCAGAAGCTTCGGGTATGCTCGTTCGCGATCGACACCAAGACGACCACTTCTCTCTGCGCCCCCCGACAAAGGTTCGGCGTCTCGACTCAGCTGCGCAAGAATTTTGGGCACAGCCCCTTTGGAGAAGGGGTTATATGGATTTGGGGGCACCCCATGGTGAATTGCCGGCGAGCGTACTGAGGATCTCTTATGAGGAGGCCGTTACCCGGCTCAAATCGAACCTTAAGGTCCGCCCCTCAAAGGCGATCTCGGTGCCGGACGCTAAGGGCTGGAGGCTTTCCGAGGACCTGGTCGCCGGATGGCCGATGCCTCGGTACAGCATCAGCCATATGGATGGCTACGCAGTCAGGTTCTCCGACGTGGAAGCAGCTTCAGATCGTTCTCCCGTTACCCTGAGGATCGAAGGCCTGTCGAGGCCCGATGGAATGGGACCCCGAGCCCTAGCCCTGGGGACCTGCGTCCGCGTCCTCACGGGTGGCCGTCTGCCCGAGGGAGCTGACACCGTCGTCGCCCAGGAGCTCACCAGGCGAGCAGGTGAGGCGGTGATATTCTCAGAGAAGCCTGAACCACACGCCAACATCCACGATGCAGGCTCGGACGTTCGCGAGGGGATGACCCTGTTCACGAAAGGTCATCTCCTCAACGCAAGGGACCTGAGCTTCTTGCTCTCCTACGGGGTTACCTCCCTCCATGTCAGGCCAAGGCTGAGGGTGGGGGTCCTCGCGACTGGGAGCGAGCTTACGGAGCGTAGGGTGGGAAGAATCGAAGGAAAGGTGATCGAAACGAACAGAATGGTGCTTACCGAGGCGCTCGAGGCGTGTGGGTTCTCTGTCGATGACCTTGGGCTGGCTAAGGACGACCCAAAGGAGATAGCTTCCCTTCTCTTGAAAGCGAACGGACGCTGCGACGCCATACTGACCACCGGCGGCTCGTCCGTGAGCGAAGCGGATCTGGTCCCCGATGCGGTTGGCTTGCTTGGAGGCACAAAGATCTTCCACGGCCTCCTCGTCCGCCCTTCAAGGACTCTCGGGGCCTACCTCCTTGGAGACACCCCGGTCTTCCTCCTCTCAGGCCTCATACAGGGAAGCCTCAGTGCCCTGTTCAACATGGTGTACCCTGCTCTACGTTTCATGGCAGGGGATGGGTGGCAACCCCTTCCAAGCGTTAAGGCCTTCCTTTCGCAGGGGCTAAGGAAACGTGAGGGGGACAAGTTCAGGCAGGTTTCATGGGTGACCCTGAGGGCCGAAGGGGGTAGGATACTCGCCGAGCCGGCCGTTGCAGCCAGTAGCACGCGATTCGTCGTCACGAAGGTGAGCGGTTTCGTCGTGGGCGACCCCGGTCAGGGTTTCCAGGAAGGCGAGATCGTCGAGGTCAGGATCCCCTACGGGTTCGGCCTGGAAGACTCCTTGGGCGGCCGCTGACCAGAGGTCCCTGGGGAAGGACGGTTGCTTATCGGGAAGAGGACGGTTTCCGCGCTGAGAGTTGTGACGATAGATTCCACATAGGCGACTTGCGATCTCCAAATGGACCGTCAGGTGAGAAACCCTTTTATCGCCAAACGATGAGAAAAGGGCTCGACCCATCGATGCCTTTCTGCGTGAGATGTGGCAGACAACTGGGGGACGGCGACATGTTCTGCCCCGGGTGCGGGTGCCCTGTTGGCGGGGCAACTGGACCATCGTCAGCAGGCCCGTCCTCGCAGGCTGCAACCATCAGCGGAATAGACGCCCTGATCAGAGAGCAGCCCGTCCAGAGCTACTGGCTTGAGAGGCTGATCGCCTTCATCATAGACGCAGTCGTAGTCTACGTCGCGTTTGCCATCATCTCAGGCATCCTCATCCTCCCATCCTTGGTTACGGGACTCGTCTCCGGAACAGTATTGAGCGCAGCCGCGATCTTCGGAGCGAGTGCCTACGCTTTGATAGGCAGCGTCCTCCTGGTCCTCTACTTTGCCTTCGCAGAGAACCTCTACGGCACGACGCTGGGGAAGAGCGTGATGCATCTGAAGGTGGAGACGCTCGAAGGGAGGACACCAACCCTCGAGCAGACGATCATTCGCGACTTCAGCAAGATCAACTGGGTCCTCCTGCTGCTGGATGTGGTGTTCGGGTTGGCCACGCAGACCGAGTACAGGCAGAAGTTCAGCGATAAGTACGCGAGAACTCTGGTCGTCAAGCGGGCTTAGGCTCGCGGTGCACTTAAGACGAAATGTTCTGGCCTAGTGGGGGCTGTAGCACTCGTAGGGCTTTCCGCCGTTAATGTGGTCCACGGCCTTTGCGATGATGGCATCGGAGACATCGATCCACTTGTGATCCCAGTCCAGGCCCGAAACCGACATCACAGGGCGACCCATTTCGTTCAGGGCGATGAACCAGAGGGGCCTTCCGAAAAACGGCCTTACGATCTTGACCTCCCACTTCTGGCACCTCAGCCTCTCCCCACGTCCGCCGAAGTAACGGCAGCTCCTGCAGTATTTCGAGAGCCAGATTATGTCTCGCTGGGGGCGATGCACCTTCGCGACCTCTTCCAAGATCCTTTCGTTCTCCTTCTTGGCCAGGTCCAGGAGGCGCTGCTTCCCCTCCTCAGTCTTCAGATAGTAGTCAAGGTTCTTGGTCACCTCTTCGACCCATTCCGGCTTCTCAGGTGGCTCTTCAGGGGCTTCCAAGCTTGACCGTTTTAGCGGCTTTCTCTTAATTAAACGTATCAGGCTTTTGTGCCTGCACGCCGTCCGCGAGACGATCACTCTTGTCGCCTCCGAAGCTTAAAGAGTTATTAAGGAAAATGGGATGCGATATGTTCCGTGGAGAAGGGAGACGCAACGCCCCTCACCAGGGTTCTGAGGGTCGACCCTCTTAACCCCGAAGTGGGACCGATGCAGATAGCAGCGGAGTACATCCGCAGGGGCGAAGTCGTCGCCTTCCCTACTGAAACTGTGTACGGCCTCGGTGCGGATGCGACCAATGACGCAGCAGTGCGGAAGATCTACGCCGCCAAGGGGAGGCCTTCCGACAATCCCATAATAGTGCACATAGCATCGATGGATCAACTGCGAACCGTCGCCGACTCCATCGACCGAAGGGCCCTTGAACTGATCGAGGTGTACTGGCCGGGGCCGCTGACCATCGTCTTCCACAAGACCCGACTCGTTTCATACGAAGCGACAGGCCACAGGGAGACGGTGGCGGTGAGGATGCCGGCCCACCCGATCGCCCTGTCTCTCATAATGATTTCGCGGAGGCCCATCGCCGCCCCCAGCGCCAACGTCTCGGGCGGGCCCAGCCCTACCTCCGCCAGCCACGTCATCAAGGACTTGGGTGGCAAGATCCCACTTGTAATCGACGGTGGCGAGGCCGCCTTCGGGGTGGAATCCACAGTTCTGAGCCTCGCTACCAACCCCCCTACCATCCTGAGACCGGGGCCAATAACACTGGACGAGATCGCCGGCGTAATTGGCGATGTCAGGGTGGCCAGGGTAAGGCCAGGCGATAAGGAGGTGGCTCCTGAGGCGCCAGGCATGAAGTATCCGCACTACGCTCCAAAGGCCCCCTTGATCCTGGTGACGGGTACGCCAAATGGCATGGTCGACAAGATAACGAGCCTGGGCCGCGAAAAGCGTCAAAGGGGCCTGAAGATCGGCGTCCTAGCCACCGACGAGACGTTCGAATTCTACTCGAAGGACTGGACAGTGATCTCTGTTGGCACCAGGTTCAACCCTTACTCCATTGCCCGCAACCTCTACAACACGCTCAGAGCTTTCGATGTCGCCGGCGTCGACCAGGTGTATGCGGAAGGCTTCGAAGAGAAGGGGATACTTCTGACGGTGATGAACAGGCTGAGGAAGGCCGCTGCCGAGGTCATAGAGGAACCCTAAGAGCCAGAGTCGCTCGGCCGACTAACCTCGTCACGTCATGTCCCGTACGTTGCTGCAGTGCCCTGTGGCCTCCCGTTCGCTCGCCGAAAGGTGTCTTGGCGCGCGAGTTCGAAAAGGTTCTGCGGGACCGCACCACGTAGCTTATAATACCGTTGCAGGGCCTATGCATTCGCCCTTGGACTCCCTCACAGGTCTGAAGAAGAACACCGAAGAGCTCCTTGGCCTTTTCAACAGTCGAGTTGACAGGATGCGGAACAAAGATGGCTACTCCCAGCTAGTCAGGAGATTGGATGAAAGGAGAGCAGGCGAGACCCTGCTGAAGATGTTTGGCAGGGGCACCTTCACAGCGATTGGCATCGACGGTTCCATGGACCAAGTCGAATCTTTGGAGATGCTGCTCTTTTACGTCAACGCGGCAGCCTACAGCTGCGATCTCGATATCTCCCAGTCCGGGGTGACGTTCGACCTTCGGGGAGCGAGGAGGGAGAACGCGCTTGGAACCACCAGCGCTGTCCCGCTTTGGCTTGAGGACTGCGCGACCGTTGCAGCGACCACCGGCTCTCAGGAGAGCGAGTTCGACCACATGGCGGCCCTGATGAATATTTCGTTCTCGCTCATGCTCATGGCCGAGCTCACGTCCGCCCGAAGTTCCCTCTCCACAAGGGGGGTCAAGGTCCTGTTCATGGACAGGCCCCTATCAGGCTCACATCATACTCTAGGGCGAGACGTCCGTCAGCTGCTGCTCAAAGAGCACTCCCCCTTGGAGCTCCTCTACGGCAAGGGGCTGAAAAGGGACCTCTTCCTCGCGACGGCACTGCCTGTGCCAGGGACGGCCGTGGTGACCCACGGTCCCTACGCCATGCACGCTGTTCTCCAGCGTCTGTCCGAAGGAATCTCATTCGTCGATGCTTTCAAGGAGCTCGCGTTGGACCAGGCCAAGGGTGCGAGCCTCCAGGAGGCGCTCTTTCGAAGGGACAGAGCCTACGCACTGTTCGACAAAGGCTCGAAGGAGGTCATCCTCGATCGCGAATGCATGGGCTTCAGGGAAAGGCTTGATGAGCTCGCAAACAGGGTCACTGGTAGGCTCTTCTCGTCGGAGGAGTACCCCCTCAGGGTGGACGGTGAGTGGCTGACGACCGTCGAGCTCAACGCCGTGAACTACATCCTGCTGTGGTCCCTGGTGGACAGAGCCCGAAGGGACGAGATCCTTCTTCTCGGGCTCACCAAGGACACCGGCTCATCTGATGTTTCGAGGTCCGTGCTGGGGATGAGCGGCGTGCCCGATTCATTGAAGCCTGGAATGCGGCACGATAGGGTGATGTTCTCGATTATCAGCGCGACGAACCCCAAGATCTGCGTCCCTCCATGGCGGAGCGTGGGATACGACTCTTGTTTCTCTACGCTCGCTGAGAACGCGGAGAGCGTGTCGGGAAAGGTACCCCGACTCCGCGCCGCAAGAAAGGTGGCATCGCGTGAGCGCCTCTTCATCCGGACCTACTTCCAGACGAGGGCTTCCTCGAAGACGGCCTATCGCTCCCCGGTCTTCCTCTTGGACAGGCCCTACGACGAGCAATTCGACAGGAGCGGATTGATCGACTTTGAGTACGTCGAAAGAGGAGGTCTCCAGGAGATGAAGCCTTATCTTGAGAGAGAGGGGTTCAACGAGCTAGACAACGCAGTTCTGCTCCTGCTAGCACGCTCAGACAACCCGGAGGTCTTCGAAGCCTATGGCCACAACGAGCTCCTTTACCTTGCTGACAAAGCCGTGAAGGCGGACGTCAAGCTGATGCATGGGACCCTCGAGGGCCTTGTGAACCTGGAGCTCACCCCACTAGCCCGAAGGGAGAACCTCTTTGCAATAATTCGCCGGTACCGAGACGCTCGTTCGCAGATGGAGGCCGCTCGGGAATCGTCTTCATCGGTCTAGGCGCCTAGCCTCTGACCTACCTACAACCACCTCTTCTCCCGTAGCCTACGCTGGTAAGCGTGGAGCCGGCCGCCCCAACCATCTGAATTCGCGAATTGATTAAGAGCAACCCCCGAATTCGACAGGGGGTATGAACTTGGGGCCCCGAGCCGTTTCAACGATGAGGCGGTTCCTATTCGTAGCCTCCGTCATACTCATCCTCCTCTCGTTGGCAATGGGTTTCTCCGGAGACGGCACCGCCAGGGCGGCCCAGACGTATACTGTGCAAATGGGTGATGACTACTACTATCCTTACAGGATAGTGGTCAATGTCGGCGACACGGTTGTGTGGGACAACGTCGGCTCGGAGACTCATACCGTGACCTCTGACACCGGTCAGGCAATATACTGGAATTCAGGAGACGTCTTGCCTCAGAGCTCCTTTTCATATACCTTCACGACGGCCGGGAACTTCACCTATGGCTGCTTCTATCATCCTAGCATGACAGGAGAAGTCGACGTTCTCCAGCCTGCCCCCGAATTCCCTGGCTACGTGCTCTTTGCGGTACTGGGGATGGCTTGCGCATGTGGCCTGGTCATGGAGCGACGATTAAGGAAATAGGCCGGCGAGGTCGGATCAGGGAGCTGCGTCTCATATTCCTATACCCAAATAAACCCGCCCGGTCCCAATCCCAAGGATTGGCGAGGACGAAGCGATTGACGAGGACAAAGTTACGTTTTAGGCTGAACGGCAGGGCGGTGGTGACCACCGTCTCGCCAGCCAAGACGCTCCTTCGGGTCCTTAGGGAAGACTTCGGCCTCACGGGGGCAAAGCCTGGCTGCGAGGCGGGGGAATGCGGGGCCTGCACGGTGCTCCTCGACGGAATCCCCGTAACGTCTTGCATGGTGCTCGCATCGCAGGTGAGGGGCCGCAACGTGATCACTGTCGAGGGGTTGGACGAGGCGGGAGAACTGGACGCCCTTAAGGAATCGTTCGCGTCGGAGGGCGCGGTTCAGTGCGGCTACTGCATACCTGGCTTCGTGGTGGCTTCATATGCCCTGATAAAGGCCAACGACATGTCCTCCCTTGATCAGCTCAAGAAGCAACTCGAGGGCAACATCTGCCGCTGTGGCGGCTATCCGAAGATCCTCGCCGCCGTGAAGAAGGCCGCATCTTTGAGCACGGGGGCCCAACGATGAAGTACTCGCATATATCGGTGACTCCCGCCGGCGGACTTCAGGATGCTCTGACGCTCTTGGCCGGGCAGGGAGAAGGGCTGCGTGTGATATCGGGTGGCACCGACGTCACGGTTTACTTGAAGGATGGCAACCTGAAGGAGACCAGTCTTCTGGACGTGAGCGGTCTCAAGGAGCTCGATTATGTGCGCGACGGCGGGAAATACGTCTCCATCGGGGCAAGGGTCACCTTCTCGGAGCTGCTCAACAGCAGGCTCGTGCGGAAGTGGGCTCCCCTCCTCTGCGAGGCAGGGGTCGAGGTGGGCTCCTTGCAGATTAGGAACCTTGCCACCTTGGCTGGCAACATCTGCAACGCTTCGCCCGCAGCGGACTCCTTGCCTCCTCTCTACGTTCATGAATCGTCCGTCGTCTTAGCGAGCCTGAAGGGGAAACGCGTGCTGCCCCTTCCGAGGTTTGTAGAAGGCCCGAGGCGGACCGCGAGAAGGCCTGATGAGCTGCTTACCGAAATCAGGGTCCCGAAGATGGCCGAGGGGAGCTCCTGCTTCTTCAAGAAGCTGGGCCTCAGAAGCTCTCAGGCCATTTCAGTCGTAAGTGTTGCGGCGGCTTGGAAGGGCAGAAGTGCGAGGATCGCCCTCGGGGCCGTAGCGCCCACCGTAGTTCGAGCTCGAGCGGCCGAGGCATACATCGCCCGGCATGGCTTGAGTTATCGTGAACTGGACGAGGTGTGCCTTCTAGTGGCGAGTGCGGCGACCCCGATCACTGACCTGAGAGGCACGAAGGAGTACAGGAGCAGGGCAATCCGCGCCCTTTCCTACCAGGGCTTCTACGAACAGCTCGAAGCGAGGTCATCTTGATGCGTGTCATCCTTGAACTAGGAGGGCCTCTGAGAGAGCAGAAGGGCCAGTGGCACCACCTGCGGCTTCCCCGTGGTTCGACGGTTCGGGACGCACTCCGAAGCGTGGGAGTGACGGAGGAGCTCTACCTGGTGGTCTTCAGGAATGCAAAGAGGGCGGACCTGAACGACGTTCTGGCGGAAGGGGACGGCTTGGTCGCATTTCCGCCGGTGGGAGGGGGGTTACTTTGAAGCATGAATCGAGCTGGATCCAGCGTTCGCTCCCGCGACTGGACGGCGAGGGCAAAGTCGACGGCTCCATCAAGTTCTTTTCAGACATGTATCCTCCCGGATGCCTTTACGCTGCAACGGTCAGATCTCCCTATCCGAGGGCGAGGATCTCTCGAATCGATGTCTCAAAGGCCGAACGCGCATCTGGGGTCCGCTGCGTCGTGACCCACAGGGACGTCAAGGGGGTCAACGGCTATGGAGTTTTCTTCACTGACGCGCCCGTGTTATGCTCCAAGGAGGTGAACTTCAAGGGCGACCCAGTGGTCCTGGTTGCGGCTGACTCAGAGGAGGATGCTTGCCGCGCCGTCGAGCTCGTAGACATAGGATACGAGGAGCTTCCTCCGGTGCTCTCCATTGAGGACGCCCTGAAGCCCGAGGCGCCGGCGATTCACGCCGAAGGGAACGTCGCCAGGCGGAGCGTGATAAAGAGAGGGGACTTTGGCAAGGCGATAAAGGAGGCGACCCATGTTCTCCATGCAACCTACAGGACACAGAAGCAGAAGCACATGTTCATCGAATCCGAGGCTGGAATCGGGTTCGTGGACGACCAAGGGGTCGTGAACCTTCTGGTCGGAGGCCAGAGCCCGTTCAGAGACGTCCTTCAGGTCTCCCGGAGTCTCGCCATCCCCAAGGAGAGGGTCCGAGTCGTCAGCTTCCCGGTCGGTGGGGCCTTCGGAGGGAAGGACGAGGTTACACTTCAAATTCACCTAGCGCTGCTCGCGACCAAGTCACGACGGCCTGTCAAGCTCATGTGGAGCAGGGAGGAGTCGGGGGAAGCGGGAATCATGAGGCATGCGTTCCTCATAGAAATGGAGACAGGATTTGACAACAAGGGTCGAATCCTCGCCAACAAGGTCGAATTGCTTGCAGACACGGGCCCTTACCGCTCCTTCGGGCCTGCCGTCTTGGACGTTGCCATCGAGACCGCGAATGGCCCGTATTCTGTCCCTAACTTCATAATTGATGGCAAGCTCGTAAGGACGAACAATGGCCGTTCGGGTGCATTCAGAGGATTCGGCGCTCCCCAATCGAACTTCGCGATGGAGAGCCAACTTAACTCCGCTGCCGAGGAGTTCGGGTTCGACAAGATAGAGCTCCGAAGGCTGAACCTATGGCGCACGGGGGCCGAGGGGAACTTCGGCAAGAAGCTTGGAGACTGCAACGGCCTTCGAGAATGCCTGGAGCGTGCCTCCTCCTCCGAGCTGTGGAGGTCCAAGGGGAGACTGAAGGCGGGGCGTCCTTGGTTGAAGCGGGGGGTTGGCATCGCCATGGCCGTAAAGGGAGTGGGCTTCGGAACCCTTCCCGACTTTCCCTCTGCCGCCATCGAGGTCGATCCCCAAGGCTTCGTTGTCGTCGAGTTCTCCAACCCAGACTATGGGCAGGGTCTTGTCACTACGAGCCTGCAGATCGTAGCCGAGAGGCTGGGGTTGGAATCGAAGGCGCTCCACGTGATCAACGCTGATTCGGGGGCGGTCCCCGATACGGGGAGCAGCAGTGCGTCTAGGAGCACGTACACCTCTGGCAACGCTCTCCTTGAGGCCTGCGAAGAGGCTCTTTCGGTCTTGAGGCTGCAAGCTTCGGAGGAGCTTGGGGAGAAGCCGTCGGACCTCCTATACGAAAGCGGGAGCTTCCGCTACGGAACGAAGAAGAGAGACATCTTCCAGCTCGCCCGGTCCCTGAGATCAAAAGGTAGCTCCTCTAGGTTCGTGGGGACCTTCGAGGTTCCGCGTCATATGTCGACGTTGGAGGGCACCCTTGAGATTCCCCACCTGATTTACAACTTCGCGGCGTTGGTGGGCGAAGTCGAGGTCGATTCGCTCACGGGGAAGGTGGCGGCCAAGCGACTCATGTTTTATCCCGACATTGGGAAGGTCCTCAACCCGGTCCTGGCGTCAGCGCAGTGCGACGGCGGATTGATGCAAGGAGTTGGATACGCGCTGACCGAGGAGCACGTGTTCTCAAACGGCATCCCTAGGACAACCAACTTCACCACATATTTGGTGCCCTGCCCGACCGACGCACCCGACGAAATCTACACGGAGTTCGTCCCCTCCACCCTCGACTCAGGACCCTTCGGAGCCAAAGGTGTCGGTGAAATACCCATAATTCCCGTTGCTAGTTGTCTGAGTGACGCCGTTTCGGAAGCCGTTGGCGTCAGGATGCGTCAAATTCCGTTGAAGCCGGAGGTGGTCCTCGACGCATTGGCGCATAGTCCCTAGGAGTGGTCCCGGCGCAAGCCGAGTGAACAGTACCCGCGGAAAGGGGAATTCGAATATCGTAAGGATTTAGGCCCGACTGTGCCCGTCAGAGCACTTTTGCAGCTGATTCCGTCATCCGGGCCCCTTGTGGCTTGGGCGGCATTGTCATCCCCGTCCTTCTTCGAGCTTGAGTTCGTTTGCGGCCCTTTGAAAATCAGATTCATAGTCGATGTCGAGGAGTGCCCTTGGGGTTGACGTTTCGACGTATGTTATGGCGTTACGGTGTTTCTCGATCACTTCCTTCAGTCCCCTTTTCTCTTCGGAAATCTGTAGGAGGTCGTCGAATGTGTTGCTGTCCAAGAGTATCGGGTGACCGTTGCGCCCGTGATAAGACGCTACGACGATATCGTTCCTAGAACGTGCAAATTCGTCCAGGACGACCCGATACAGATGAGGGGTCGCGAAGGCCATGTCCCCCGGGGAGATGACGATAGCATGTGCCTTGTCCTTCACATATCTCGCCCCAGCCTTAAGGGAAGTGCTCATCCCCTGCACATAGTCCGGGTTATGGACCTCTTCGAAGTTGAATCCGGAGAGCGCTTGCACCACCCTCTCCCTCTCGTGTCCTGTGACGACAACGGTATGGTCTAAACCTGCCCCCTGGCCCGCCTGGACCACATGAGCCACGATCGGAATCCCATCAACTTTCTCGACGAGCTTGTTGCGACCGAACCTGACGCTCAGGCCCGCAGCAAGAACCACGAAGTAGATGGGCTTCAACGGTGTAATCTTGAGCCAATCAAGACGTATATTAACGTGCACGCCTCCCCTGCCCAGCGTGGTCCACGTCCCTCATTGAGTTCCTCTCCGTCACCTACCGCAAGGGTTATGCTTTGGTGATGGGGAGGCCTTCGAATTTCTCATGGCTGGTTCCAGGCGAAGTGGCCGGAAGTGGCTACCCGGGAAGCCATAGGGCCCTCAAGTGGCTGAAGAGGAAGGATATCGATGTCATAATCAGCCTGACCGACGAGGACATCGGGTCAGACTTCGCCGCGAAGCTCGGGATGAAGGTCTACCACCTGCCGATGGTTAACCTGGAGGGGACCTCTCCTCAGGCCCTTGACCGTGCCGTTGACCTAATGAAGTCGGTGTCGGGAGGGAAGGTCCTCGTACACTGCCTTGCCGGCATGGGGAGGACGGGCATGGTCCTCTGCGCGTACCTGATGAGAGAAAAGGGCTTGGACGCCGAGCAGGCCATAGCCGAGGTCAGGCGATTGAGGCCAGGGACGCTCAAGCGGCGGGTCCAGCTGCGTGCCGTGCGACAGTACGGAAGCTACCTACTCGAAGTCAGAGGGCAGAAGGCGCCCACCTAGATGGACCAAGCCCTGGCGCCGCATCTCCTCCAAGAACACCAAGGACTCGCGGTAATGTATGCCCGTCCTTGAGGACACCGACTTCGCCGCTTCATGAAGCTCCATCCCCTTGAGCGCAAGGCCAGCCTCTTCGATCGCCCTGTGGTCTCGATTCCTTTTCGCCACCGCGTCGCTCCTCGGCCACCTTGTTTCCCGCACTTCCCCCTCAGGTGAAACAAAGATCCGACGCGTAGTCTCCGCTTCGCCCACCGAGCCCAGGTAACTTGAATAGCTGTGGCCTTCTGAGCTCCAGATGGCATCGAAGTCCGCGGTGGCATAGGCGGCAAGTACATCCCCCACCAGGATGTCATGGTCACCGGCTTCGACCGTCGATGACAGAGCGCATTCGATCACCGCATCCGCTTCGCGAATCACCCTAACTCCAGGGTTCCTTCCGACAACCATGTGAAGTCCGCTCGCCTCGACCTTGTCCGTCTGGAATCTCTTCGATACGTCTCCAAGGAAGGCCATCTGGCTGGTGTAGCGGAAGGCGAGCTTGTTTATCGCGTAGCGCTTGCTCCTTCGAATTAGAGAATACGAGTACCTCTCCGGTGATAGGACAACTCCGACTTTACAGGGCTTCAGGGAGAGGGGAGTCACCCACACCGCTGCTAGGGCGTCCTCATCCTTCCCGAGCGCGCACGACAGCACGTAGACGGGGGCCGGGTAGAAGAGCCTGTAGACGTAGTCCTCGGGGACATCTCTGTAACGAGTCAACACCGTTCAGGACTCCTCTGCCACATAATTCGACATAAGGATTTCCTCCATCGCCGTGACGACACCATTATCTCTTCGGTTGACTTAGCCCTGCACCATGCGCGATAACGTGTATCGGGCGACGCGAACAAGCAGGGGGATTAGCGTTTCATCCGTGGCCGTGGTCCTTCCGGGAGGAGTCGTCATCACCCTCTCGGGGGGCGATCTCCCCCACGTCGGAGCGGTGGCGCTGGCCGAGCCCCGGCCCAGTCTAAAGAAACGGGGGAAGATCAGCAGCACCGTGTCAATACTGGCCCGCCTAGGCCACAAAGAAGACGACCTGGCGAGGAGCCTCGCGGCGGAGGTCTGTGAATCTTTGAACGTCCCCGTCGTTCTTTCAGCCGGAATCCACATCGAACGTGCTGATGACGAGGATATCCGCCGAGCCATCGCCCTGGCTAGATCGGTAGTCAGGGGCTCAATTCCAGAACTTCGGAGTCTGCTGAAGCGTTGGCCTAATACGAAGATTCGGTCTCGGTTGCCTTCTTGAACTCGAAAGTTCCATTCTTCATGGTCAACTCGTACATGTCGTTGACCTCGAAGCGAATCCCCAGGAGGTCATATTCGTCCTCTGACAAAATGACGGTGAGCTTTGGAAGGACCAGGTCCCTGACCTGGGGCATCATTACGCCCATGCTCTGCATTTGGCTCAGGATGCCCTGCACCATCTGAGCCTCTTCACCCATCGGCATTCCAGCCCTTTGGCCCTGGCGCCTCCTCACTTCCACCAATTCGACCTGCTTGCCGGGTTTGCCAGTCTCCATATCGGTGTGGCTGCTGACCCGGTTGACCTTGACTAGCACCATTTCGAGAAACCCCCCCTCCGTCGGTGCCTTAAGTCTTTCCTACAGGCGACGGGAAACCGTCCGCCGGAAGCTCTCCAGATTTTCCTTGTGCACGATCTTGGCGTAGGGGTCCAAGCCAGCGCCTGAGAAGCCGACGGCGATGGAAGGAGTATTGGTGTAGACTCCACCTTCACCCGTCCTGTCAAGGGCGATCATGCCTCCAGTGTCTTCCCCGAAGAGCCTGCCCATCTCCTCGACGGAGCGCTTCGTGGCCTCCGACGCGCCGACCTTCAGGCCCATAAGGTCGACCGCCTTGAGGCAGAGGCCATATTTCATGATTATCTCTCCCATGCCAGTCGCAGAGGCCGCGCCGATGTTCCCCATGGCATAGTAACCCGCCCCTGCGACAGGTGAGTCGCCAACCCTCCCGGGAAGCTTGAACGGAACACCCCCGGTGCTCGTCGCAGCCGCCAGCCTTCCATCCTGGTCGAGGGCGACGGCCCCCACCGTATCAGACGGCTCAGCAGCCCTCAGGTAGTTCCTGTTCAGTGCTTTCAGCCATCCCTGCTGTGGGGAGGTAACGTAAGGCTTCCAACCGTGTCGAAACATCTCCTGCCTTTCCTTGGTAGGATACAGCTTCTCCCTTAGGCCGTAAGCCTCCGCCAGCTTCTCGGCGCCTCCAGCCACGAGGAGGACATGGGCTGTCCTCTCCATGACGATCCTTGCGAGCTCGACCGGGTGAGGGACATCGCGAACAGATCCGACTCCTCCAGCCAGCAGCTTCTCCCCATCCATTATGCCGGCATCGAGCTCGATGTATCCCTCGTAGTTGGGGTAGGCGCCCCTTCCCGCGTTGAGCGCCCCTGACTCCTCCATGATCCCTACGGCCGCCACCACCCCGTCCACTGCGCTTCCCTTCCGGATGGCGAGCGAGCCTCCCTCGGCCGCATCCTTGAGGACCTTGGTGGCCTTCAAGGCAGCCCGTTCGTCAAGGGACCACTTCCCAGCCCCGCCATGAACTAGTATCCTGCCGTTCAAGCCGCAAGCTCCCAGCCGGATTCGCAAGGTTCCTCTTCTTAAGAATGTTGTCAAGTTGAACGTAGCTTGGGCGAACTACTTCTTCCTGATTGCCGATACCAGGAGCTCCTCCATGACTTGGCTGCGGTTGGCAGAAACCAGCTGCCCGGACTTGACCTCCTCAGCTTGACGCCTTCTGACGAGCCTGTCGATGTCCTGCAACAGGTCCTCCGACAAAGTTATTGTTATCCGGGACTTCTTCATACCGTAAGGTAGTATGATAGTAAGATATAGCCTTTGCGTGAAGTGACCATGATGTCCAAGGATTACAATATGGCACTCGGGAGGGCTTCCAGCCTAAGTGACTGCCCGATATTAGCCAAGGACAGCGATGCCCAGGACGACAGGCCCGAGAAGATATCGTGTAAGATATCGAGTACGATACACGTCGTCTAGGCCTGAACGTCGCCGTCGTGGAGGCTGTGCTCGTCGCCACCGCCGCATCCACACCCACAGGCGCCGCCAGCTTCTGAGCCGCACCCACAGCCGCTCGTCAATCCACCTGTAAGCACGAACCGTTCATCCTCCCCCTCTCTTACCAGGTCGACTTCGGAGCCCTCTAGAACCTCGGCCGTCGCCTTGTCCATCAAGACTGAGATTCCTTTGTCGTTGAAGATCAGGTCTCCGGCTGGAACCTCGTCCACCAGGAACATGCTAGCGGACATTCCACCGCTTTCATCCTGCTGCATGGCGAAGCGGACCGCTTTGTACTTCCCCTCCGACAAGATGCCTTTCAACTTGTCGGCAGCTGTTTCGCTCAATAGGACCGGTATCGTGCTCACGAAGGCACAAGCCGCCTCGGCTCACTATTAAGCTTGCTACTTTTTCCCTGGAACACATTTGAAGCTATCAAACCGAAGACCGGACTTCTCAAATAGCTCCTTGGCCGAACGGGCAATGATACGTGTTGGGGAAAAGAGTGCGAGGCTACGAGAATGACCTCTGGGGGCTGTTTTGGGAGTACTCGCAAAAGGGAGACTTCTCGGGGATTCGAGAATCCCTGCTGAGCAGGAGCGGGCTACCTGGGCCAAGGGCCAACCTTGAGCTGGCAACTGCATTCGCTAACGTCGTCCAGCGATGCGTGACGACGGGTTCGATGGACCCCGAAACGCTCCTGTCCCTCTGCCAGAGCTTGTGTAGCATCCCACCCTCATTGGCGCCCACCGGCGATCCTAGGGAGTTCCTAGTCTTCTGCGGCGTCTGCGGCCTCGGATCACTCGGCACTAAGGAGGAGTACTTTGACTCCACGACGACCACCCTTAGAGAGATGGCGGGCGATGACAGGTGGAGGACGAGAGAGGCCGTCGCCATCGCAGTGCAGCGTCTGGTGAGTGCTAGGCCTAGCCAAACTCTTTCACTCCTGTTCAGATGGATGGATGAGGGTGACCCGTTCCTGGCACGGGCTGTTGTGGCGGGCATCGCAGAGCCAAGGTTGTTGGTGGACGAAGGAATGGCCAAATCGGCCCTGAAACTTCACCAGAAAGCGTTCGAACGTCTTGAGAAGTTCGATAGGGAGAGCGAAGGTTTTAAGGTACTCCGAAAAGGGCTTTCCTACTCTCTCAGCGTCGTCGTTGCGGCCCAGCCGAAGGAAGGCTTCTCCTACATGGTTTCTCTCGCTAGCTCGAAGGAACCGGACCTGAAGGCCATCATAAGGGAAAACCTGACAAAGAATAGGCTGGCAAAATACGTTGTTGAGGTCAAGCAAGTGGGGAAGGCCTTGAGTGCTTCCTAGTGTTATAGATCGGATTTTGACTTCGCTTTGCTGCATGCTTCCCGATGGCTGGCCAGAGAAAACGAACTCGTTGAGTCAAGGAAGGCATCCCTGCCTGGTTGGAAGTTGTCTGCTAGAAGACAAAGGAGACGCAGTAATCTGGAGGCAACCAATGGGGACTCTTTAGGGGTTGTCTGTGGTTTTGTCATTTGGCTTGGAAAGTCGTTAGCTTGCTCGCCGCACAGGTGGCCGCGGAGTCCGCAGACAACATACGCTTAATAGGATAGCATGGCATGTGTTGTCTGCGATGGAAGAGTGCCCAAAGTGCCATAAGCCCGCTTGGAAACCGGGAAAGGTCAGGAGAGAGGGCAAGGGGGGTACCTACGAATATTTGCGCTATCAGCACCCCAAGAAATGGGGCAAGTCCAGGGTATGTTATGTTTTCGTAAGGAAGGTAGGGCTTGAATGAGGAGATTCGATGACCTCTAAGTCTTCATTGATAACATTCAGACCAGAGGGGCCGCATATGAAGTGGCTGTGTATCCCACGCTGAGAGGAAGGGATTTGGCGAACTCGCAAGCGGCCATATAGACCGCTGTAGCTGAGTCGGCAAGATGGACTGGGGAGGGACGAGACAACGAACGTTACCTTCCCGTGGACTCAGGGGATTACGGCCACTAGGAAGCATTTCCCGCTCGACTCCACCTGATACAGCAATCACATTGCGCTTGGGGTCTGAAACGCGGTAATCCTTACCGACTAGGAAGCACACAACTACGAAGAGATACGAAGAACCCCGACGTCAAGCTTAGAGCGAAAGTCGTCAGCCTTTTTCAGTAACATCCTCACGTTATCGTAGGCTGTGGTTTTCAGTGCCTCGGAAAGCGTCGCCCATAGGAACCCCGTGTGTTCGTCAGAAATTTTCACATCTAGGCTATGGGTACAGCCCAAGTAGTATTGAACGGACTTATGCACCCTGACTCCGCCAGGCCTGAGGTAGAAGTAGGTTATCTTCTCTGAGAACCCATCCACCAAATGGATGTCAACGAGGCCCGTCTCCTCCCTCGCTTCTCTTGTCGCGGCATTGAGTTCGGACTCACCTTTTTCGATGTTTCCCGTAGGAAGGTCGAACTTCGACTTGTCGTTCTTCAGCAGTAAGTACTTCGTCACGCCGTCTTCGGAATGGAAGACAATGACGCCTGCGGAGCGCTCCTCGAGCAAGTCTGACCACTGGGAGTGTCAATTACTAGGTTTGCGCGGTTTTAAGATTTATGCAAGGACACAAGCTAGAATCCCCGTGGGGACTTCGCGATGGCCGCATTGCGGTCCTCGGCGCATGGCGGCTCAGCGCTTGCGCTTCTTGTCCTTCCTGACGATCGTACGGTCCTCGCCCTCGCGAGGCTTCACTTCAATCCTCATCCCCAGAGACTCCTCAAGTCCCATGATGTTCTCCCCCTTCCTCCCTATGAGCCGTGGTATGAATTCCCGATCGACCTTTACGACGGCCTTGTTACCGGAGAGAAGCTCCACGTCGGCACGGGGATCATACTCTCTCATCTTCGAAGTGATCTTGTCAAGTGCCAGCTTTTCGACCCCTGAGGCCTTCCTCTTTGCGCCTTCGCCTTCCAGTATGGGGACTATTACGTTCTCCTCCCCGAATGTGTAGATCTCATGGGTCAGCCGACCCGTCTCAAAGTCCCTGACTTCGACTAGCGGGCGGGCTAGGTCCTCCTCCACCATCCCCGTGGGAGTTCTCACCACCAGCTTCAGGTCGAGGACGGCTTCGATCTTTCCTGCCCTCACAAAGATTATGGTATCGATTATGTGAGGTATCATGCCAAGCTCGACCCTGCCGATGAACCGTTGGACGGCGTCCACTGGTCCGCTGGCGTGGACCACCCCCACCATGCCCACCCCGGCAAGCCTCATGTCGGCGAAGATGTTGAAGTCAGAGGTCTTCCTGACTTCATCGTAGATAGTAAAGTCGGGCCTGACCAAGAGAAGGATCTCGGCCGTCTTCTCAAATTCCCCTTCGAGGGGACCGTACTGTGTTATGGCCGGGGGGACTTGGAGGTCCCGGGGTGACTCGAAGGTCTTTACGATCTTGCCCTGTCGCATGTAGTATTCGGCGATGCTCGAAGCCAAGGTGCTCTTTCCTGAGCCTGGAGGGCCTGCTATGATTACTCCCTCCGCCTTGTGGCCCAACCTCTCCATCAGCTTCTCCGAAAGGTTGTAGTCCTCGAGGGTCAGCTTCACGATGGGCCGGACGATGGTTATCTCCAGACCATCGCTGAAGGGAGGCCTAGCCACCGCTATCCTGAAGCTTCCCAGCTGTGTGACACTGGCACCGCTAAGCTTGAGCTCCTGGAAGGCATCCCTGCTCACCCTCGAGGCTTCGTGTATCTCGGTTTCAATCGCCTCCAGCTCCTCACGGGTGAGCGGCCTCTCGCCGATCTTGACCAACTCGAAGGCTCCTGGCCCACCTCGCTTGGCCATGGGTACTACGTTCTCCTTCAGGTGGACGGAGAGCGTCGTCGGATCAAAGTATGCTTCGAACTTCAACCCCTTTGTCTTGATCTCGGGCCTGAGGTGTTTCACCCTGACGCCCTCGGCCTCCGCCGTCAGGTAGAGGACATAATCGGCCGTGTACAGTGTTCCGTTGACCTCGCGGGCGACATCCCTGATCATTCCGTCTATTCTTCCCTTCTTCGCCAGCCTTATGTCGTCGAAGGAGGGCTTCGGACCGTAGAAGTACAGCCTGTACCCCTTCGATTCGCAGAAGAGCCGGATCTTCTTCAGCTCCGCCAGCCCGATAAACCCAACGTCGACGTTCCTTGAAGCCTGCGCCTGAAGCTCATCGAGGGCAGCGTAGGGGATGCAGACTTCGACATCCCTTATCTCTCCGCTCTCGAGCGAGCGCCAGAAAATACCGTCTATGATGGCGCTCGTATCCAGTACTGCCGTTTCAGTCATTTACATTCTTCATCAAAGTCGCGAATATGCCGCGTATAATACCTTTTGGTGCCGTCGGGGATGAGAGGCAGGAATTGATGAGTTGCTCATGACGGCCGCCTTGTCCAAAATAGAGTGCCCCCACGCTCCGCAAAGGGAGGTCCCCTAGGACGGAGGTCCACCCGGTTCTGGAGGAGGCTCCTCCTTGTCATCGATGGCGGAGATGGGTGCGAATTTCTTCATCAGCCCCTCCACTTTCCCCCTGTCCAAGGTCGCTGAGGACTTCTCCTTGAAGATGCCCTCCGGCCTATAGATTAGGATTACAGCGACAAGGATCCCCACGACGAGGTACTGCAGGTAGTTGACGTCGAATGGAACGTACGACTGGAAGAGGAACTTGCTGTAGGTGATCGTCTGATAGATAACCTCGTAGATCATCACGCCCATGGCTACCCCGAAGTTATTCGCAGCTCCCCCCATTATCACCATGACCCATGGGACGATGGTCCAGTCAAGGCGAGGGTAGTATGAAGGCGCAACATAGCTCTCATAGAAGGCCAGCAGGACGCCCGCCATCGCGGTGATTGCGGATGCGACAATCAGGATGTTCCTCCTGAAGGACACCGTGTCCTTGCCTAGCGCCTCTGAGGCGTTCTCGTTATCCCTAATTGCCCTCAGGGTCCTTCCCAGCGGAGACCTGACCACCCTCTCGGCATACAAATACGTGAGGAGGGCGAAGAGCACCAGAACCCCCGTCGCGACGTCGAGAGAGTAGCTCCCAGCCCATATGTATACGTCCGGCAGCGGAATGCCTATTGCGCCTGTCACCAGAGGCTTGAAATTCGTGGCGAAGAGTACGAAGAACTCCGCCATCACCAGAAGGGTCATGGCGAGGTAATCCTCGCGCAGCCTTATGGCAGGATAGGAGGCGACGTACCCCATCAACGCGCCTACGGCGGCGGCAAGAGCAAGGGTCATGAGCAGGAGGGCCAGCGCCAGGAGGGCGTTGTTAGAAAGGATGCCGTTGACTTGGGTTACCATCAACGTCGTGCCGGTCATAAAGTTCCCCTGTATTCCGAGGACGTAGAAGGTGATCCTCGCCATCAGCCCTCCAGCGACAAGGGCGCCCAACGCTACGAATAGCGCCTTGCCGAAGTTTGGAATGCCGGTATATCCCAGCTCAAGGTTGAGCGTAATGGATATCGGCATATACCACGCGATGGGGGCCGTCAAGTAGAGGACGAGCTGAACAGGGTCGACGCCGGCTATGAGAATTGCCAACCCTAGCGCCTCCTCAGGTTAAGAGAGGTGAGGCCATGTGGAGCCAAGACCAAGACCACCACCATCATGATGAGTGGCACCCCAGAAGTGTAAGCAGTGAACCATGCCCCCACAAATGATGCGATGAAAAGGGTCAGGAGTATCTGGCTTGCCCCGACTATCACGCCTCCCAGGATAGCTCCATAGACACTTTCGAACCCCCCTATGACGCTCCCCGCGAAGATTATGACGATCAGCAACGAACCCACATCGTAGCTGGTCGTAAGGCGCAGCG